>JBDTNJ010000249.1:0-18253 GCA_039933825.1 Luteolibacter sp. | reverse complement strand
TGCCCGAGAGTAATGACGATGCGTCGCGGGCCACCATGAGAAAACGCGATGGTGGTGACAATTTACGAAGGCGTTGGGGCGGTCGTTGAGGGATGACTCAGTCGAGATGATCCAAGCGGATGAGGACAGTGCCGAAATCGACGGCGTTCTGGCCGGGGACGAGGAGGTGGGGCTGGATTTTGAAGAGATTGCCGAAGCCGCGCTGGGTGATGCCGAATTCGATCAGGACGGCGCAGTGTTTGGAGATGTTTCCGGGCTTGGCGGAGAGGCGGCGGGCGAGTTCTTTCACTGGCAGCGGCTCTCCTTTCACGAGTTCGGCCAGAATGAGCCAGCGGGTTCTGTCTGCAAGGAGGGTGGTGAGGGCGGAGACCGAAACTCGGGAAATAGATGTCAGTATATAGACGGTGGACCGGAGATTTCCAGCGAAGCGATGACATGGGAGTCAAAACCTTGACTGGCCCCGGAAGAGTTTCCTGAGATCCATGGACCCCGACCAAGGGAGATTCCTTGACCCTTCGGTGGATATCGAAACACTCCCACTATGGAATCGTTTACGTATGAGGGTAAGGGATGTGAAATCCTCATCCGGCGCGTGGAGCGCGAGGATTTGCCACGCTTGATCGAACTCAACAAGCTGGCATTTCCGCTGATGTCCGAGGAAAATGTGGTCTGGAGTGAACGCCAGCTTTTGAACCACCTCAAGATTTTTCCCGAAGGTCAGCTAGTCGCGGAAATCGATGGCTCGGTGGTGGGAGCAGTCGCTTCGCTCATCGTCGTGACAGGTCGCGATCCCTACCGGCCCCACACGTATGGCGGCATCACCGATGGCGGTTATTTCCACAATCATGATCCCGCAGGCGACACACTTTACGGAGCGGATGTCTATGTGGATCCTGGCTGCCAGGGAATGGGAGTGGGCGGGGCGCTTTATGAAGCGAGGCGCCGGCTTTGTAAGAAGCTCAACCTCCGGCGCATCCTTGCGGGCGGCCGTTTGTCCGGATATTCCGATCAACACACCAAACTAACCGCAGAGGAATACGTCCACAAAGTGAAGGCTGGCGAGCTCTGGGACGATGTCCTGAGCTTCCAACTGCGCCACGGCTTTGTGGTGCGCGGTATCCTCCGCAACTATATCACCGACCCGAAGAGCCTTAACTATGCGAGCCTCATCGAGTGGCTCAACCCCGACCACATCGAAAGGGAGGCATCCGGAAAAGTGAGAATCGCCTGCGTGCAATATCAAGTGCGGAAAATTGAGTCCTTCCAAGATTTCGCGAATCAGGTGGAATACTTCGTGGAAACTGCGGCGGATTATCGCTCGGACTTCGTGTTGTTTCCGGAATTCTTTTCGGTGCAACTTCTATCTATTTTAGAGCCGATGACCTCGCTTCAGGGGATCAAGCGCCTGGCCACGGAATTCACCGCGCCATTTATCGAGCTGATGTCCGGGCTCGCGAGGAAGTTCGGCATTTACATCATCGGCGGCAGCCACCCCATCGAGGAAGACGGGGAAATGTATAACAAATGCCTGATCTTCGATCCCGAGGGTCGCTACATCGCCCAGCCGAAATTGCACATCACCCCGGCGGAAAAGCGCTATTGGGGCATCTCTGGTGGAAGTGAATTGATCATTCTCCCCACACCCAAAGCGAAGATCGCGGTGCAAATTTGTTATGATGTCGAGTTCCCAGAAGCGAGCCGTTATTTGGCCGATCAGGGTGTGGAAATCCTATTCGTCCCCTATTGCACGGATGACCGCCACGGTCAGCTACGGGTTCGCTACTGCGCTCAGGCCCGAGCCATCGAGAATCAGATTTTCGTGGCAACCGCCGGAGTGATCGGGAACCTCCCAAGCGTGCCTGCGATGGACATCCACTATGGCCAGGCAGCAGTGTTCACGCCTTCGGATTTCGCCTTCGCCCGCGATGGCATCCAAGCGATCGCTGACTCTAACGTTGAAACTCTATTGGTAACCGACATCGACACAGGCGATCTGTATCGCTCACGCGCTGCGGGTTCTGTCACTCCCCGGCTTGATCGACGCACGGACCTCTTCGAACTCAAGGTGAAGTTAAAGAATTTGGATACGACCAGCGAACTCATGGATGCCCCCGAGTTTACACTGCCAAAATAAAGAGGACTTCCGCTATTCCGTTTTCACTTCACTGCTGCCTTTTCAACGCGAGTTCGACGAGCTGTGCGGAAATCTTGCGGATGTCCTTGATGGTCTCCGGAGTTGGCTCTTTACCGGGCTCAAGCGTCATCTTCTTGGACAAGCCCACCAGCAGATCCCGCATGGCCAAATAATTCGGCCGGGCGGAAATCTTCGGTTCCAACCCGGCGATGCAATCCGAGTAGTATTCCGCGATATCTTTCCGCATCACCTTGCGGGCACGTTCGGGAGAAAATTGCTTGTCCACGGCCACGGAGGAAACCTCCAACGCCCGGATCCAGCCGCCTAACGAAATCAAGTGGGCCATATCCGCATCCTTGAGTGTGACCAATTCATCCTCCACATCGCCTTGAGTGGAAGCTAACTCTTTCTTCAGTTGAGGTACATCGCCCTTCTTCGCGCTTTCCAATAACCCTGCCGCGTGGCGAGTGACCCGGTCCCCCGTGCCAAGAGCTTTGCCATAACGCGTTAGGTCAGACGCCATTTTTTCCACATCCTTCAATTGCTCGGCCTGGACCATGAGGAAACCATCGGCAATGAGAAACCCCAATTCGATCGCGAGATCCGCACGGTCCTGAGACATCCGCGCCGGCATTTTCCGCTCCACCTCGGCGATGGGCAAGGGCATCAAAAACTGTAGGGTATCAAACATTTTGGAGATCGAAGGAGCCGTGAACTTGTTCACGGCGAGTTCATCCCGGATCGCCCGATCGTCGAGCAGGTCATTGGGCACCTCTCCTCCGGGCCCGGCGGCATCCGCAGCCACTTGCACAGGATCGGGCGCACCTTCGATTTTCAAGGATTCCTCCACCGACAGCGCTGGCGTCGCTACGGCGATCAAGGCGGATAAACTCAGCAGTTTCAACTTCATGCGGGGACGCTGCCATCACCCTGCCGGTATGGCTAGGATTTTGGCAAAAGTAGGAACCCCGGAAACGGTCATTCCTGCTAGAATGCCTGTGGAGCGCTTGCTGTCGTAACAAGGAGCGGCGATTTGCCTCCGGCTATGCGGGATGCGCTTCGCGAATTCAGAAGTCTCGCTATCGCTCGTTTTGCATTCCGAATCGCCGAGGCCCATGGGTGAACAATGTGAAACGGTTTCCTCAATCCAGTGGCTTTTCATGGGCAATGGCGATTCGGAGATCGCCACTCCTTGATGGAATGCATCCCGCCATTGCCTTCCCTCCCCGACCTCCTACCTTCCCGCGCGGGATGAAGACGCAGTGGGCGTTGGTATGGATTTTGAGCGGGCTCTCGATGTTGGGGGCGTTCTCGATTGATGCATATTCGGAAGCTGGCCCTGAGCGTGGCCATCGGCTGGACCCTCAGCGTCCTGTGCTGGTGGCTCGGCACGCGCAAGGGCCTCGTCTGCCATCGCGAAGTGGTCGAGGAAGTCGATGGGGGAATTTCCTAACCTTCGATTACACCCGAATTCCGAAATCACAGGCCTGGATCGATGGAATTTGACCACAGATTTTACCGATTCCACTGATAGGAACCTACTCCAAAATCTCATCAAAACCGTTTTCACAACCTCTTCAAAATCTGTGTCAATCTGTGAAATCTGTGGTTCAACTTCAGCTTTCGGGTTTAACTCGCGATGGGAACCACGGAGAACACGGATGCCATTTCACCGACCCGTTCCGGACGTGAGAGACCCCGGAGATTCAGATCCCCGCCAACAGTTCTCTACCCGATTTCCCGGATGGGATCGAGGTCACAACGAAGGTGACCGGACTTCGATGCGGTAGTATTTTCCGGCTGAATTCTGAACATTCGGAAGCAGGATCCCGCCATCCAGTGGTTCCGCTGGGGTTTCCAACTGCCATGATGTCAAATTTTGGGAACTCCAGAGACGATAGTTTAGAATCGGGTCCGCGCTCCATGTCAGGGAGCTTCCGGCGCTCGTCTGGCTGATGTTGAGCCCTTCGCCGCCTGATCGGAATGCCTCGACCGTATGGAAGAAGTGCTGCCATTTCCGCAGGGGTTCCGCGTTGGTGGTGGCAAGGATATCGGCGCCATAAATTTCCACATAGGTCGAGCCATAGTCGGTCCAAGCATGGTTCAGGCCGGTGACGGGAGTGCCGCTCGCGATCTCCGGGGGCCGTGTCTCACCGGAGCGGAGCACCCAGGGACGCAGCGCCTGAAACATCACGTACGTCGAGGCCGAAGCGGTTTTCAGCAGGGCACCGAGTGTGTCGGCGCGAGGCCCTGTGTCACTCAGCGTTTCTTGGAAAAATCCAAGGCTTGGCGTGTTGGGCTGGTTGAAGGCAGACATCAGGCGGGCGTAAACCGCCTCGTCCATCCGCACGCCGCCATTGTTGTCATTCATCGCGAAAAGCGCTAGGAAGCCGAATTTCCGGGGGAACGCCCCGCGGCTGAAGGTGACAGCATCCACCACCGACTGGATGAACGCCTCGCGCTGATAGCCCGGCAGATTGATGAGCGTGTTGGAAAGCTCGCGCAGTCCCTGCAGGCCGACGATGGGCGCATCGACGGATTCCAACGCCGGATGTTCCGCCACTTTCCACGTGGTGCCAGCCACCTGGTGGTTCGCGAGGCTTTGGATCATCGCGTGATAGGCGGCCAGTGAATTCGCGTCCCAGGGAAGTACCTGCGTCCCGCCTTGTTGGGGATTGGGATTGAACCAGGTTCCCGTCCCGGGATCGGCGAGAATGTAATCCGGAGCCTGCGTTACGAAAATTTCGAGAGTCATCCGCTTTCCGCGGAGCCGAAGGTCTTCAAGTGTCGAATCGATGCGGGAAAAATCATAAGCGGGAGCGCCCGTGTCCGGGTTCCATGATTCGATGTCTTTCCAAGGAATCCGCAACGTGTAGCCCGAGACAAAATCCAAGTCGAACTTCGCCACCTCCCCCGCTACGGCGTGGGTGTCACCGATCACAAACAAGCCCGCCGGCCCCGGGATGGGAGCCCCGTCCGCGATTCCCAGTTTCGACAACAGAAAGCAGACGGTAAAGGCGTAGCGTGGAATAAACATGACTGTTGGATCCTGCGAACCTCGGGGATTCCGGATAGTTGCGCAAAAAAACAAGCACCGGCGTTTTAAAAGTAACTCAGCCATGAAGGCAGACCCTATCGTTTCCTAGCAGCCACCCTGCGTTTCCCCTCTCAACCACCGCCGGAGGAGAAGCCAAAGCAGCGCCTAACATCCATCATTTCGGGAGTGAGCTGCCCGCCTTGATCACGAACGACCAGCGACGGCTCCACCAGCGGGGACTCAAGCCCGTCGTCTTGCAGTTTGCAGGCGAACAACGTGAACAGTGCGGGCAGCGTCTCACGAGGGATCACATCACGCATGCGTAAGACATGAAATCCCGAGTCTTCAATTCCATCGAGCGCGCGCTGCTTCTGACGGGAAGGAAAGCACAGCACAAACCACCCTCCCGGAGCCAGATGTCTGGCTGCGGCCTTGGCATAATCCGAGACATCGCCGCGCAGCTCGAAACGTGCGTGGGCTTTTTGCGAGTCCTGTGGAATGATTCCCGAGCCTTCCGGAAAATACGGTGGGCTGCCAGTGACGAGGGGAAATTTTTTCTCCAAAGCAAGCTCGCGAAGATCGCCCTGGAAACAGTTCACACGATGACGGATGCCATTGAATTCGATGTTAGATTGAAGGAGGCGATAACTGATCTCCTGTGCCTCCACGCAGGTGAGCCGGGCCGCCGGTCCCATGCCCCACAGCGTCAACAGGCCGACGGTGCCGATGCCCGTGCCGAGATCGAGGTGCTCGGTGACAACGGGGGAGTTTTGCAGGGCATACCACGCCGTTAGCACATCGTCGATGGAATGGCGGTGGCCGCCTTTGCGCTGGGCGATGAGCCAGCCAGCCGCGCCTCCTGAATCGTCCTTCCATGGGTCGCGTCCAACCATACCGTTAGGTCCTGTCAGCGCGTCGAGGGTAATCCGTTCATTGAATTCAGCTTCCAAGGATTTCCTCTCCAGTTGCCAGCCGTTCATGCTGAAAGGTGGTAAACTGAGTTCGGAGTGTAAGGAGGTCATCGGCAGGGCATTCTCATCAGGTGGGCGAGACACAGGAAAGCCCGAATTCCCCGTTGATCACTTGAACCCCACCACCTCCGAATCCGAACCCGCAGGCTGCTGAACCCGGTATTCGATGTATCCTATAGCCAGAGCGGTCCTCCTCGATGGTATGGAATCGTAGCCGCAGGAAAGATCGCAACTTGCAATCCCAGCACTGGGCATGTAGTTTTTTCATTGGCATCAAGCCCCCTAAAATTATGAATGCATACTCATTGAAAGATTCACGTGCCACCAGCCTTCTCTCGCGTGTCGGAGAGGATGTGTCGCTGCTTCGTCAGGACCTTAGCAACCTTGTCTCACACGCGGCGCGCCAGACGCTCCCTACAGGTGCCCGCGACTTGGCAGACCATGCGAAGAACCGGTTTGAGCAAAGCAAGCTCTATACCGCAGAGCAGCTACGCTCGCTCGGCAACCAGGTAAACAAACCTGCCACCGCATGGATTGGCGGAGCGGTGCTTGTCGGGTGCCTCGCCGCAGGAGCCTATCTATACTCCAACAACCGTTGCGAAGCAGCATCTGTTGCGGAGCCGACTGAAGACGTATAGGCCCGGCACTTGCTTGAACAAACCTGTCCCGATCGCTTTTTAATGCGAGTGCGGACCAACACGCTCGTCGAAATTTTAAAGCGGGCGAAGGTGCTTCGTATCGATTCCGCACTGGCGGATAGAGCAATCGATCAAACAGCGCCGAGGACATTCCGCAAGACCGGGACCAGTTTGGAAGGAGGTGTGATACGAAGTGCACGAATCGGAAATGATAAGAATTGGCGGGACAATCAGACACTGCAGGGCCATCCTGCGCGGGCGGCCTGATTGATCCCACAATGAAATTCCCCATCGGCTCCAAAATTCCGGCAGTAATTGCATTGCTGCTACTCTCCGGAGTGGGCACCCTCGCATTGCGGAGCATCGGGCGGATGATCAGCGATTCGGAGAGGGTCAAGCACGCGCGCCAAATCCTGGAAGCCAATGAAAAATTGCTCCGGGTCATCGGATACGACGGAGTGCGCCATCGCGGATATCTCATCACAGGCGATGAGACATTTCTATCAGGCCACCCGCAGGCGGTTCTAGATGCGAATGCCACAATCGGGCGTTTGAGAGAATTGTTCAGTGTCGAGTCCCCCGAGCAGCAACAGCGTTTGGATGCGCTTGCGGGAATTCTCGCCGAACGCCTCGACCTAGCAAAAAGGCACGTGGAATTGAGAAAAAGTGATGGGTTTGAGTCGGTGCAAAAGCGCGTCCAGACAGGCAAAGGGGAGGAAATGTTATCTGAGATCTTGAGGCTGGCGGGGGAGATAAGACTCGAAGAGACGGCGATGTTGAGCAAATGGGAGGCGCAAAGCAACGCCAGCGCCATAAAGACCCGGACAGCAATCATTTCTGGCAGCGTGCTGGCACTCAGCCTTCTCGGCGTAGCCCTATGGCAACTCAATTTGCAGTTCAGCAAGCTCAACCGGGCGGAAAAAATGTTCCGCGGGCTGTTGGAATCTGCACCTGACGCAATGGTGATCGTCAACCGGCAAGGGCTCATCGTGAGGGTGAACGCGGGGACCGAGCGTATCTTCGGTTACGACCGTCAGGAGTTGCAGGGAAGCCTCGTGCGCCTTCTGTTGCCAGAGCGCCTTAGACCACTCCATGAAGAACATTTGAATCACTATCTGGCAGATCCGACGATGCGGAGGATGGGTGCGGGGATGGAGCTTTTCGCACGGCGCAAGGATGGGAGCGAGTTTCCGATTGAAATCAGCCTCAGCCCGTTGGACTCGAAGGAGGGAGTGCTGATCTCCGCCGCGATTCGCGACATCACGGAACGGAAACAGGCGGAGGCGTCGATCCGTGAGAACCAACAATACAGAGCCGCCATCCTCGACGCGATCCCGGCGGAAATCGCCGTGATCGACAGACAGGGAAACATCGTTGCCGTGAATGCGCCGTGGCAACGGTTCAACGAGACAAATGGAGGGAGCCCCGGGTATTTGACCGGAGTGGGGGCGAACTATCTGGATGTGTCCCGCGCATCCGGGGATGCCGACGACGCTGTCGCGGGCGTTGAGGCAGTTCTGAGTGGGAAACTGCGGGAATTCCATCTGGAATACCCCTGCGATTCTGCCGGAGAAAATCGATGGTTCCTCATGCAGGTCGTTCCCGCCCCAGAGTCATTCGGTGGCGCGATCTTGGCACACACCGACATCAGCTCCCAAAAAAACGCGGAACAAGAACTGCGGCAGTTCAACATCAAGCTCGAAGAACGCGTTCAAAATCGCACTGCGGTCTTGGAACAGGCCACGGCGCGGTTGCGTAACGAGATTGCAGAGCGCGGACGACTGGAGGAGGAAATTTTGCAGATCAGCGAGCGGGAACAAATGCGCATCGGCCTGGACCTACACGACGATCTGGGGCAGCAGCTCGTCGGCATCGGAATGTTGGCGCAAGTCCTCTCAAACGATCTCAAAGCCGAGTCGCACCCGCGAGCGGAGGACGTGACTAAGCTCCAGACCTGTCTGGCCGCAAGCTTGGCAACCACACGCAATCTAGCAAAATCATTCTACCCCGTGGAACTGGAACATGCGGGGCTCATTCCCGCTTTGGAAGATCTCGCCAGGCGGACGACTGCCCTCACCAAGGTCGCCTGCAAAGTCACGACCAACGGTGAATTTCCAGTCGAAAAATCATTCGAAATCCATCTCTATCGGATCGTCCAAGAATCGATCAGCAATGCACTCAAACACGGCCGCGCGGGCAAAATCGGGATTCATTGCTTCAAAACCGGCCTCAGCCAATCCCTAACCATCACCGACAACGGCAGCGGTTTCAATGAGGAGGATATCGATTACCAGAAAGGGATGGGCTTGTGCCTTTTTCAATATCGGGCACGCCTTATCGGCGCAACAATCACTGTCCGCCGAGGAAATAACGGCGGTTGCATTGTCGCCTGCACCCTGCCTTCAAGTGCGAACTGATGGAGAAGCTCACCGCCATGCCTCTCATCCACCAATGCCGTTTCACAGCGATCGATTTCGAATCGGCAGGCGCGGCGCGCGGGATGACAGATAGCCCTGTGCAAATCGGCCTTGCCACCTGGTCGGTGGAAAACGGCCATAGCGGTGCCTTCACCTCCTATCTTTTCACCGATCAGCCAATCCAGTGGTCCGCGCGGAAAATTCACGGAATCGGCCCGGAACAATTGGCGGACTCCCCTTCCCTGCTCTCGCTCTGGCCGGACTTAAGAAACCGGCTGGCAGGCGCAGTCGTAGTGGCGCATGGAAAAGGGACCGAAAAGCGCTTTCTCCGCGCGTTCCCCGGGCACGGCTTCAAGCCATGGATCGATACCCTTCTGCTCTCCCGCGCTGCTTGGCCGGATTTGCCCGATCATTCGCTTGGCGCGCTTTGCGAATCCCAAAATCTCACCAAAGAAATCCAAGCGCTCGTCCCTGCGAAATCCTGGCATGACGCGTTGTTCGATGCGGTGGCTTCGCTTGTTTTACTCGCCCACCTGATCAAAACCCACGATCTTGAGAAGCAGCCTATGGATTCCCTGCTTCACCCGGATACCTCGGTGTGGCACAAGAGCCGAAGAAACTGAGATCACGTCCCCGCATACCATCCCCATGCCCTTTAAAAATCTTCGCATCATCGGACTTCTGACAATCGCAGGAATCATTCTTTTCATTGCTTTCTTCGCACCTAGCACCCGGAAAATTTCCACGACGAAGCAGCCAGCCCACCCCGCACAGCAGGATGACGCCGACTTGGTCCGTTCGCTTCTGGGCGAACATTTGTCAGGAAGAACCTTCGCCTTCGCCACCATCGCGGAGGCCTGTTCCGGAAAAAAAGTCCTGCCACTCAACGACAGCCCGGCCCATCAGCGCGTCACCGCCGCCATTCACCTAGCGCTCAAGGAAACCCTCGCCGAACTGAACCTCCCCTCCTCTCCCGTCAGGCAGCTCCGCCGGATCAACGAGGCATCGCGCTTTTTCGAAGACGGCATTCACGCCCATATCAACACCATGCCAGGCCTCAAATGTGAAGTCCCACCCACCCGCGATGGCGAGCACCAGCGCTCCGGCTACCCCGATCTCAAAATCACCGATCTGGAATCCAAACTCACTTTCTACCTCGATCCCAAACTCGTCGAACAGGGCTCTGCGGAGAGCACCTTCCGCACCTTTTATTTCGAGCCAAAAAACGAAACCCTCAAAATCAATGACGACGCCGTCCATCTCCTCGTCGGCATCGAACATGATGGCATAGAACGCGAATGGACCTTCACCGGCTGGCGTTTGGTCGATCTTTCGAACCTCCGCGTCCGTCTCAAGGCGGAGTTCCAGGCCTCGAATGCCGAACTCTATCAAAAATCAATGCTTTCCCTCCCCGGTTCAGCCCGTTAGCGTATCCCCTTAATGACCCTCCCTTCCCGACGCACCAGCGGCTCAGTCGCCATGGATGACTACCTCGAACAGATCCTGCATCTGATCGAAGCGAAGGGTTATGCCCGCGCCGTGGATATCTCAAAAAACCTCGGAATCTCCCAAGCCAGCGTCACGAACATGCTCCAGCGCCTAGATGCCGAAGGACTGGTAAAACACGAAAAATACCGTGGCACTATCCTTACCGAGGAAGGACACCGCATCGCACACGCCATCATTGAACGGCATGAGACGCTCACCCGTTTTCTGCGCCTCTTCGGCATCGACGAAGAAACCATTTATCGCGACGTGGAAGGCATGGAGCACCACGTTTCCCGCCCCACCCTCAGTGTAATCCGCGCCGTCGCCGACGCGCTGGAGGCCGATCCAAATCTGCTGGAAAAAGTCCGGAAAAAGTGTGTCCCGCCCGCCGAGATCTAAGCCCTGGAGCCATCCCTTTCAATTCAGCAACGAACAACCTTACCAGTCACCTTCGCGCTCGGGTAGTAATTGCCACCCCGACGACGAAGGAGACTAGAAACCTCGGATTTTCCAAATTGCGCTTCATTTCGCGCAATTAATCGATGCCCCCACCAAACGAGTTCCCCATTGTCGAATATGGGCATTTTTTGAATATCAGTTTCGTCACCCGGTCCGGTCAGATCCAACTCAATACCTACGCCGCTCTCAACCGGGCCGAGCCCCGTGACCTCGACGACCTCCGCACCTTGGCTCCCACCAGCGTCGAAACCGAAGCGACCGTCCTCTGGTTGCTCGCCTCATAAGGCGGCAAATACAAGGTAATCATTCTCTACCATTTGCGCAATGGTCCGCTGGGATTTTGAGAACCCTAACGATTGGCCACCGGGGTAACCAACAAAATGCTTTCACCGCAGCTGGGGGAACTGGAGACTAACGAAATTTTGACGCGGACACTTTTTTCGGAAGTCCCCCCCATGTTGAATATGAACTAACAAATTACGGGTTAACGATAGTCCCGGTGTTGGAAACAATGTGCGAGTGGGGAAAAAACCGGGTGGCGCGAAATATTTGCCAAAACCAGTAGGAATATTCAGTTTCGGACGGGTACACAGGGCGTCAGCAGACCAAAAACGAATATCATCCATCGGATCGATACTTCTCGCATGTTGCCGAAATTTCACAAAGACCCGAGCGGATTGAGCTAGCGAACGCACAACCTCGCTATGGCGCAACAAATTCGTCCACCGCCCGGAAATCAATTCGGTTCTTTGTGGGATTAAGATAGAAAAATACATACGAACGGCTGCGGGTGAGCACCGGCCAGCGGAGCGTGCGCATCACTCGATCGCCCTCCGTCTCTCGCACGCCGAAGCCGACATCGTAATACGTTTCCTCCTTGGCCCCGGCGGGCCGCAGGAGTCTGCCTTCACCCGGTTTCAGGATGAATTTGGCAGTGCCTACATAACCGATCACCGGCTTTTCAGCATGGTTGAAAAAATAAACGTCACCGCCCCGGAAGTTGATGTCAGAGGCATTGATGACCACGGGGCTGAAGCCGCCTTTGGGATCCGGGATAAGTAAAACGATGAACGAAGTTCCATTTTCAGGGAGGATAATTTCCGCAAGAACCGTCGGTTTATCTTGCAGACGCATTGCCATTTTGAGTGCCGGAGCCGGGATCGGATCGCTCAAGTGATCGGAGGATAGCGCGAAGGGCGGCGAAAGTTTGTCGCCGACGGCTAGTAATACTTCTCCGAGATTGCCCGGTGCGCGCTCGGCAAGAAAACGCATGGTGACAGCATCGGGCGCGGCGAATCCGGTGGCATTTGCCAGCCAAGAAATGACTAATAATATGAGAAAATGCTTCATGTCGGGTGGGATCGGGAAATGGTGTTTTCTGGCGTGAGGTGGGAACTAGCCGATTGCAGGGAAAATCACATCATGGTTTGGCCAAATCAATTTTCCCAAGTTCGACATATTCGTCCACTGCGCGGAATTCGATGCGATTTTTTGCGGGATTGCGAAAGAAGAAACCGTAGGCGCGGGACCGAGTCTGTACCGGCCAACGCATCGTCCGTAGCAAGCGCTCGCCCGTGTCCTCGTGGACGTTGAACTCGACACTGTAACTTCCGTCTGAGAAATCCCCACTCGGACGCAGTGGCGTCCCCTTCCCCGGCGCCAACTCGAACCCGGTTGCCCCCAAATGCCCGTAAATTTTACGATCTGTATGATTGTAGAAATATACATCTCCGCCGCGTAATGAACTGGGATCCGCGTCGATCACCAGCGGTTTCAAGGTTCCTGCTGCTTCAGCCACCAGTAGCACAACAAACTGTTTACCAGTGACGGGAAGTTCGATTTTCGATAGACGGCGCTTTTCCTGCTGGGTTTGCAGGCCGATCAGGCGCCCATCAAAAGTGAAAGCCTCTGAAAGCTGATCGTCATGGAGGTTGAAGGCCGCACCCTCTTTGCCCGCAGCGACGCAGACCACCTTGCCGAGGTCTGCGGGCGCCCCCTCTGTAAGAAAACGCAAGATCACCTTGTCACCCGCTAGCGCCGGACCGCCGTAGAGGACAAAGGAAGAAAGCATCAAGACAATGAGCCGATTCATAGTTGGCGGGGTTTGGAGATAATTAGATTTCAGAGGAATTGAGCCAGCGGAAGGAGCGGACATTGAAGCGACGGCCGAAGGTTGTATTGGCCGTGTTCAGCGATGTCAGAACGGTTTCCGGCGGGTTGATAGGGTCGACGAAATCCCTGCCGCGCTCGACAAGCGCCTCGCACCACGCTCTCGCCAGCACCTTGCCGCTGGCGTCCCTTTTCTCACCATAGCCGCGGATCACAAAACTATCAGAGCGGGCGGACAGAATCGGCGCGATGGGAGTGAGTACGTCGCCCTGTTTGACGATGCCCGGAGCTCCTTGTGCGGCAGGCGATCCCGTCTCCGCCGCCGGGAAGGCGATGCCAGCGGAAGCCGAGGTCACCTTACGTGAATCATAGCCTTTGTTGATTCCCGCCGCGTCGATCGCGCTCTGCACGGCTCCGGCACGAGCAAGAACCGGATCGCTCCCCGGCCGCCGGTTCACGAAATCCGCCAATGAAATGAACGGACCGCGCTTGCGGACTTCCTCGACGAGTTTTTCCGCGAGAATCTGGATTTCAGTGTCTGCGAGAGAGCGCCGTCCGGTCCATTGGTTGCCATCCTTCACATCCATGTTAGCGCCGTTAGCGGGTCCGGCCGTAGGAGCGTGAAGACTGGTCACCGGGGCATCCGTGCTGGCAGCCACCGATTCATTGCCATTTTGATCCCGCACCACGACTGGATGTTCCTTCAGTCCGCCGAGCACAGACTTCCACGCTTCCACCGAGGTGGAGTTTATGTTGAACATGCCTTCTACCCGCAATAGCGAACCTACCAAGTTAGTCGCCTCCACTGCGGGCGCGGTGCCTGAGAACAAGCGGTTGACCACCGCTATCGGCGTCTCGGAGCCAATATTCGGTGCGTAACGTGCGGTAGGTAGTTTGACCGGCGGATTTTGCGTGCTGTCAAAGAAGCTGCTGGCCAGGTTTTTTTGGGACAGGCCGCTTGGGTTCACCCCGGTGTCACGCGGCGCGATGCCGGAGAAAAACCAATCGTCCCACAGCGCCTTGTTGGCGAGATACGAGTGGTCGGCCAGTGGACGACCCACCGAAAGTGCGCCTTCCGTTGCTCCCATGGGCAGCACCGCCGGAGCTAACGAGTTGCCGATTGCATGGGCGATCTGTGGCAACATCGGCATTCGGATTGTCATGTTAGAAAACTGGTTAGCTGTCGGAACTAGGCCATAACTCGAGGCATCGTCAGGCTTGTCACAATTGAAGCCGTTAGCCATTGAATGTTGAAGGGCAGCCAGTGAAATCAGCGGCTCGCGTGGCACCGAGTGGGTGGTGACAAAGGTCGAGCCGAAATTTCCAGTGGTCCCGCCGCCGAAATATCCGCGCCCGGTGCCAGGCTCTTGATCGATCACGGAGTTCAGTGCAGACGATGTGTTGCTCTCGACCTTAATCTCAAACGGCAACGCGGCGAGCTCGGTATCAGAAAGATCGCCGAAGTCCACCAGCGGTGCCGAGGGATTGAAGCGGTTCAAAAACTGGCCGGGACGCAGCGAGTCCTCTTCGGTCTTCGCATCATAAGAGTAATATAAAAAGGGCTTCTTCAAGTCATTGGTCGCAGTTGCCAAAGCATCGACCGTGACACTACCGGCAGCGGCGCTTTTAAAAGCATTGAGTTTTCCATCTGCGGTAAAGCGGCTTGACTTCACAGCGGTATATGGAAATTGGCCCCTCCAGAAATCGACAAAGGTGCCACCGATCCCAAGGTAAGGACTTCCCGCGAATGGGCCGGATGTTTGTTTGCGATCCTCAAACAGATAGGTCTCACAATGATTCACCGACACCGGGGAAGCGCCAGCTACCCCCTGAGTGATCACGTCCGCGGTCGGTGTGATGCTGTCGAAGGTTAATATCACCTGCTGTGATGTCGAGGCAGTGGCCGCAGCGGGAATCGTAACCACCGCGTTGCTAGAATTCTTCACCGTGTAGTAAATTCCCCCACCAAAATTGTAACCCGCCTTGCCATCCACCGTTGTGACTCCACCCGACGCATCGGCTTGTTGAGGTAAGGTTGACGGTGGTTGCGCATACAAGAGCACCTCGCCAGGCTTCATGATCACGGGATTGGTCTGGCCGGCACGTAGGGTCACATAATTTGCAGCAAACTGCCCGCCGAAACTGGTCTTATCGACTCCGCCAAGTTTGATATTTCCGATTACAGAAATGATTCCATTTGCAGTCATTTTCAAATTGTTAATCTGATAGGGAATCTTGAGAAAACGAATCGAATTGTATGCTGGAAAGAGAGCGATCGGCACATCATACGGATTCCAAAAGGTGACCACAGGATCAACGACAAAACACAATTGCTTAGGACTCGCACCCGGCCTGATGTAAAACGAGAAGAGCGCTTTGTAGCTGATGATGACCGGGCGTTTGTAGTAGAAGAAATTGTCAGCCTTGGCGGCGGCCAAGGTACCTTCCGCCTGCAAATAGGGATTAGAGGCTCCGCTTGCGGTGCCACCGGTGGTGAAGTTGACACTCGTCGTCTTGAGTTGTTTGTAGAGGTTGTAGTAGGACCAGAGTTCGCCGATGCGAATGCCATCCTGACCGGCGACCTGATAGAGCGCGCCGTTACCAACCAGCGGAGCCGGGAAGCCTGCGGTTGGCGGCGCGGCGGTTTCGAGATACATCGAGAGGTCCTTGCGAAAGCCGCCGGAGCGGACGTTGGTTAGAAGACCGTAGGAATCCGAGGCGAGGTCATGGAACAACGGTGCCGAGTCCTTGGGGGCGCTGGCGAGAAACCCTGCCTGCTGCCAATCGGTGACCTTGGCAAGGTTGGGGTCACTCGCAGCCAAGCTTGCGAAGGGAGCGGTTGTTCCCGCTTTCGCCAGTTGCACAGCATTGCGCGGCGCGCCCTGCAAACCCGCGCGGACCAGCGCCCGGTCGCTGCCGGGATTTGCAGCTTGAGGGTTGGAAATGGCGGCTTTCACCCCCTGATCGCCGACCCACCATGCAAGGTGCGTGCTCCCGGCGACCGAGGTCTTGCAATCCATAAAAGGCACCGAAACGAAGCCCTTGGTAGCAGTGCTGCCTAGGGTACCTTTACCGACGAGCTCGATGTCGCTGGCACTGGGTATCGCAGTGGGAGCACTCGAACCCGATACCAGCCAGCTTCGAAAGTTAGGAGTGGGGCGGGCGTCGGTCAGACTGGTGGAAGCGGTCCACGAATTATAAACCCCCGCCCAGTAGCGGCGCTGGGCCTGGGCACCTGTATCAGTGCCATCTGTGTTAGACTTTGGGATCTGATCGGCGGTGGTGGAAATGCGCTGATCCGGTCCCAGTTCCATTTGTAATTGATTAAGCGCCAGCATCAAGGACAGCCGAGCCGAGGCTCGGGCCTCGGCCATGGCTGACTCACTGGAGGTGCCTCTCAACGAAATAGCCGACAAGGACAGAAGGCCGACGGCAATCACCGTCAGTAAAATCATCAGTGAAAGCGTCACGATCAGAGCAAAGCCCCGTTGGCCAAGCCGCCTTAGTTGCTTGGTCTCCCCGCGTTTCTTTGGAAGCATCCAATGGCGATGGCTGAATATCATGGGTTAAATAAAGTGCTCTACGGAACTGTATCGAGCGCGACGAAGTGGAAGTATGGTGAACAGCGAAGAAATTATTAAATTAATGTATTCACCAAGGCCATACCTTAAATCAGGTATGGTCGAGAGTTTTTTCCGTCGAAAACAATAGGATAAAACGGCCGCTCTCCCTCGTTTATGGGATGCCCATTCGCGATTCGTATCACTAACATCCACCATTGATTTTTAATTCCACCCGTGCTTTCTCTTGTCCTCCCATGAACCGAATTTTCTACCTCGCTGCTGTTTTTTCTCTGATCTCGCTGCTCGCCAGCGCTTCGCCTGAGCCCTTTCAAGATCCGACCCTGCCTATTGATACGCGCGTCACAGACCTAATTAGCCGCCTGAGTTTGGAAGAAAAAGCCAGACAAATGATGATGTCGAGTCCGGCGATTCCGCGCTTGGGGATTCCTTGTTACGATTGGTGGAACGAAGCCTTGCACGGCGTTGCTAGGGCTGGCGAGGCGACGGTCTTTCCGCAGGCGATCGCCTTAGCCGCGACCTGGGACCCGGAACTCCACCAGCAGATTGCGGATGTGATTTCGACCGAGGCCCGTTCCAAGCACCATGAGTTCCTCCGCCAGCAGCAGGGCAACAGCAACCGCTACCAAGGACTCACCATCTGGTCGCCTAACATCAATATCTTCCGCGACCCGCGCTGGGGGCGCGGCCAGGAAACCTATGGAGAAGACCCATTTCTCACCGGAAAATTCGCAGTCGCCTTCGTCCGCGGGCTTCAAGGAAATGACCCGAAGTATTTGAAGACCGTAGCCACGGTAAAACACTTCGCCGTGCACAGCGGGCCGGAATCTGCCCGCCATCATTTCAACGCACGCATCTCGCCGCGCGACCTGCGTGAAACCTATCTGCCCGCCTTCGAAACCGCCATCCGCGACGGCGGGGCACTGTCACTGATGTCTGCTTACAACTCTGTCAATGGCGTACCCTGTTCCGGGGACGAACTCTTGCTCGATCAGATTCTGCGCAAGGAGTGGGGATTCAAAGGCGCGGTCGTCGGCGATGTCGATTCGGTGGGCGACATTTACCAAGGTCACCAATTCTTAAAAACCGCAGCGGAGGCCAGCGCGCTGGCAGTGAAAGCGGGCAATGACCTGTGCAGCGGCAAGACCTTCAACTCACTGCCGGATGCCGTGCGCAAGGGACTCGTCAGCGAGGCGGAGGTGGACCGTTGCCTGAAGCGCCTTCTCACCCTGCGCTTCCGGCTCGGCATGTTCGACCCACCTGAAAATGTGCGCTGGGCGTCGATCCCGGCCACCGCCAATGGCACTGCGGAGCACGACGCGCTCGCCCTTGAGGCATCCGCCAAGTCCCTGGTGCTGCTCAAAAACGATGGCACTCTGCCGTGGACCGCGGGCGCGGCCACCGGCGTGGGTTCAATGC
>JBDTNJ010000248.1:0-4080 GCA_039933825.1 Luteolibacter sp. | reverse complement strand
GGAAGAAGCTCGCAGCGCTATCGGCTCCGGGAATTTCGCCACCGCTTGGAAACTCGGTCAGGACACGCCCGATCCCTTTCTCCAAAATCTATCCGAAGGTATGACTCACGCCAACACCTCCATGCTCGCCGCCATGCAGCTTCACGCCACCCGTGTCATCGAAAAAGCCGAAGCCCGCATGTGGGTCATCAGCACGCTCATCACGCTGGCTCCGTTGTTGGGATTGTTTGGCACCGTCGTCGGCATCATGGGATCGTTCTCCTCTATCGGTGAGGACCAACTCGCAGCCTCGAAAGTTTCCGGCGGGATTTCCGAGGCCCTCATCGCCACCGCCTGCGGCATCGCCATCGCCATCATCTGCCTGCTGCCTTATAACTTTTTCCGCAAACGTGTAGCAGTCCTGCGCTCGTCGCTGGAACGTTGGATTAACCACACTGAGCTTCTAGTCAGATCCGCCAGGGAACATGGTCACGATCTGGAAGCCTTCGCTTCGAAGACGCAAGACCGCTCCGCTCCAAGTCATAAGGTTCAAGATTAGAAGCCACTCTCTTCCTCTTATGTCTTACGTCTTCCAGTCTTAAGTCTTTACCGCCCATGCCCGTCCAACTCAAAAGCAGCTCTTCCGACGATGAAGGCGATGAAGCGCGGATTGAAATTATCCCGCTGATCGATATCATGTTTTTCCTTCTTGCGTCCTTCATGCTCGTCAGCCTGAGCATGACCCAACTCCACCGCGTTCCCCTTGCCCTGCCCGCCGCCTCCACCGGCATTGCGGATTCCAAGACCCCGCCGTTCCAGATCGCAATTGATGCCAGCGGCCTGGCCACCTGGGACAAAAAGATCGTCACTCTATCGGAAATCACCACCCGCCTCCGCGCCGAGGCCACGCCGCAGGAATCACGCGTGCTCATTTCCGCCGATGAAAATTCGCGCCACAAGCACGTCCTCGCCGTAGTCAACGCCGTGCGTGCCGCCGGAATCGAGAAGGTCAGCTTTGAGTCGAAAAACCCCAATCCTTGAAGTGTGAAATCCCGTTTTCTGCCCATCGTCAACGCCATCGGCTGCCTCGTCCTCACCGGGCTAGTCGTCGCCCAATGGGCGAAGGAGCGCACCCATCTTCGTGAGATTCAACAGCTCCAATCCCAGCTGGTCCTCTCGGAACAAAAGCTGGCCGATGAATTCAAGCAATCCGCCGGGTTGGAGAAGGATATCGCCGGGTTAAAGGAATCCATCGACCTCACCCGCAAGAGCAGCGAGCAAGCTGCCATCAGCCTGATAGATCAGGCCCGCCTAACCGACAGATTTCAAGCCGAACTCAGCGCCGCCCGTGAGCAAGTCAACGCCTGGGAAGCCTCCATCAACGAGCGCGATGCTAAACTCCTCCGCCTCAATTCCGACCTGATCGCCACCCGTGAGCGGCTGAACGAAGCCATCTCGAAGCTCAAGGCTGCGGGAGCGAGATAGCGGGCAAGAAGTCGATCAATCATTAAGGTAACCACTCAGCGCCTCACGCAGGGATGTCCGGGCGCGGAACAGGAGGCTCTTGACCGCCGAGACGGATAGATCCAACACCTTGGCGATCTCCTCATAAGACAACTGCTCATAACGGCGCAAAACCACGGCCATCCGCTGGGCTTCCGGCAGAGCGGCGATCGCCTCGTCCACTTTCTGTTGGAGTTCCGCCTGGAGCACTTCCGCATCCGGCTGGCGGTCCGGGCTGGCTTCCACCGCGAGATTGGAGTTTTCCTCGCGCTCGTCGGAGGAAACTTCCTTTTTTCGGCTTTTCCGGCGGGTTTCGTTAAAGACTAGGTTGCGGGTGATCGTGAAAAGGTAGGTTGTGAATTTGGCATCCGGCCGATAGCGCTTCGCATGCCGCCAGATGCGCAGAAAAACCTGTTGGGCGATGTCCTCGGCTTCGGACGGATTGCCTAGCATTTTTGCGACCGTGCCGATCACCGCGTTCTGATGCCGTTCTACCAGCTGACGGAATGCCGCATGATCGCCCTCGCCGACGCGAAGCATCAACGCGTAGTCGATCGTGCATCCATCGGCTGTAGTGGGCGGTTGATCGGCCTCCATTTTCAAAAATAAAGGTGTAGCGGCGAGGTCGGCGCTGAACATGAAACATCCAACCTTATGAAAGGGCGGAAGTTGCGGTGGAAATTCCGGTACATCAAAGTTCTTCGGATTTCGCCCACTCCTCCACTTCCGGATCGAGAAAAACCTCCTCGATCGCCTCGCGAGCCCAGTCCTCGCGTTTGGCCAAGCACTTGAGCATCCGCCACGCCACCACCTGAACTGCGGGCATCTCGCTCCAAACTACCTCCGCCAGACACTGCCAACTTCGGCCCGCCAGTTTCTCCGGCCGTTCCAAGGCCTCATGGCAAGCCTCGCTCAGCAGCAAGATGCGCTCGATATCCGGCTCATCCGCCACCGGGGGCACTTCATACGGTCGCAGTGGCACGCCAGCCGCCCCTGTCAGTTCGCATTTGGATTTCGCCCGTCTTGCCAGATCCTTGCCGAGCCCCTGCAGGGCCAGCACCCTCGCCTGATGTTGTTCGTATCCTTTGCCCATCGAGCAACGATTACCGGAAAAAAACCAGCCCGGGAATCCCGAATTTTTCGGAGGTCAAACAGCCACCGACTTCGCTGTTTGAAACGCACGCCAGGCCAAGGCTGCGGCGGCGAGCGAAACCACACTCGCCCCATAAAACGGCAGCCCCGGAATGTGAATTGTGCGCTCAGGCGCGATAGCCCACGAAAACAGCGCCGTCCATAGCAGCGCCCCTAACCACCCCACCGAATGTGCCGCCGCTAGAAGTGACCCGATTGACGTGGACGCCTTGAATGTGGCACAAGTGAATTACCTGAGCCTGTCCTTCACATCCTATCAATAAAAAACACCCCGATCCCTTGCCTCACGAATCATGCGGGGCCGGTGATCGGGGTGAAGGTGTGATTGGACGCTTACTTCTTCATCGCGTCGATCTTAGCTTTCTCAGCTACAGCATCAGCCTCCGCTTTCTTCTTGTTCGCATCGAGTTGGGCTTGATCGGAAACCTTGTTGGCTTCGATGTTCGCCTTGTCAATTGCGGCGTTTGTATCGGTCTCTTTGATTGCCGTCTTGGCCGCTGCATCGACGGCTTCCTTTTGCTTGTCGATGGCGTTCGTAGTCGCGTCTTTGTTCGCGTCTACAGCTGACTTTTGCTCGTCGCACGAGACAAGAAAGGCGGCAGAGATAGCGAGAATGGTGAGTGGGATGTGTTTCATGTCGATATGTTTTTGGTTGGTGTGAATGAGGAAGGATGGCTCGTGGCAATGGATTCCGCTATGGGGAAAAACCCTACCAGCCAGAAGTCGATGGGCTGCACTATCTGTGTTGTAGCGCTGACGAACACTGAGAACACACTAGAGTGCGCGTTGCTGCCCAAATGCATTTTCGAAACGGGGGTGAGGTTTTGTCATTTAACAAAAAAACCGCAGGCGGGTGCCTGCGGTCTTGTTTGATAGGGATTGGTTTCTCTCAGATCAGGCAAGCATGCCCTCGATGAGTTTTTCGAGTTTCACGATGTCTGCCGAGAAAGCGCGAATGCCGTGGGCGGTCTTTTCGGTGGCCATCGGGTCCTCGTTGAGAGCGAAGCGGAAGGCGCTCTCAGTGAGGCTGACTTTCTCGTGGCTGCTGGCTGCCGCTTCTGCTGGGGTGAGCTTGGCGGTGATCGGCTCATCGGAGACTTGGAGCTCGGCGAGCAGGCCCGGGCTGATGGTGAGTAGATCGCACCCGGCGAGGGCGAGGAGCTCGCCTTTGTTGCGGAAGGAGGCACCCATGACCTGGGTCTTGTAGCCGAATTTTTTGTAATAGTTATAAATGGAGCGGACGGAGATGACGCCAGGGTCGGCATCTCCCTGATAGTCCTGGCCGGTTGAGGCCTTATACCAATCGAGGATCCGGCCGACGAAGGGAGAGATGAGCATCACGCCGGCTTCGGCGCAGGCCACTGCTTGGGCGAACGAGAAGAGGAGGGTTAGATTGCAATGGATGCCGTCCTTTTCAAGTGCTTCGGCGGCCTTGATGCCTTCCCA
>JBDTNJ010000247.1:0-10938 GCA_039933825.1 Luteolibacter sp. | reverse complement strand
TTATAGACCCATTGTGCGGGCGTATTTACACAATTCGGATTTGAATGGAGTGGATCAAACCGGCGACGTCGCCCTAAGGATCGAAGGGTCTAAAACCCTCATAAAAGCATTCGCTCGTTACACAGAACTCTCTGGGACAGATCGCCTTAGCGGGACTTTTGTGTCAGGATCTCTCATCAATTTGGGAGTCCAGGGATCCTATCAGATCGCGCCCAGAACTTCGTTGGTCGGAATTCTTTCAGGGGCAATGTCGAATTACACGACGAATTCAGTGGTAGGTTCAAATATCTACACGTCGGAATTCGGCGCATATTGGGCAGCCACTGAACGGCTGAGTTTCGGGCCCGCTCTCCGATACTCGATCACGGAATCGGACAATATCAGCACGCGTGATTCCTGGGCGTTAATGATGCAGGCTCAATATCTGGTTGGGGAAAGAATCCGCTTCATGGGCTCGCTCGGCTTGGAATATGCTGCAAATTCAGAGGGCAACCAACAGAGCACTTTGGGACTGACTGGTAAATTGTCTGCTTCTTATGCCATTAATGAAAGATGGTCGTGGTCAAATGACGTCGACTACGTGACCGTCCCCTCTCCGACTGAAACGGGATATGTAATCAATAATCTGGCAGTTACCACGGCTCTAACCCGCCAGCTTTTAAGGGCAACAGCAGATGTCGGCTTGGAATACAACCTTTCAAACTATGAGAGTGTTAATACGGTGAGCACAAATTTGGCGAACGAGAATAACCTGAGCGTATACTTGGGTTATGAAAGAAAACTCTTTGCCGAGCGTGTGACATTTCTTTCCAGAGTCTCGTATACCCTGAATAATGGGCAGAAAGACTGGTCCCAGCTCCAGATTTCCGCTGGGCTTGCCGCTGCGTTTTGAGAATTGCCATTGGGAT
This sequence comes from Luteolibacter sp., assembly GCA_039933825.1. Classification (GTDB taxonomy): domain Bacteria; phylum Verrucomicrobiota; class Verrucomicrobiia; order Verrucomicrobiales; family Akkermansiaceae; genus Luteolibacter. The sequence goes on along the minus strand of JBDTNJ010000247.1, from coordinate 10,030 downwards.
TGGCACATTTTCGCCGCCTGAGGATTTCTAAAATCCTACGGGCTGGCAAGAAGGCTGCTATTCGAAGTGAGTCGATAAGAATCTGCGAGCTTCAAGATGATACCAGACGGCACAAACGAAATGGGGGCAAGAGTGCTACGTTCTCAAAGCAGGTGCAACTCTCTGGGGTTTCTCTCAAGATTTTCATGGTTCTGTGTCTGCGCTGCCCCCCGTCAAATACGTGATTACGTGATTGCGAATCGCCGGTTTTCTGCAATTCTTGCTCAAGTCTGTGACCTTTCAGACCTCTCCCCCCCATCGGTGCATTGCACCTCCCCCCTTTTGCTTGCCGTGAACATTATTGCGACTCATTTTCTAGCTGTCGGCACGGTTATGTCGATTTTCAGGACACCATTGATTATCGGATGGGTGAAATACCCTGAGCGGCCGGTCCATGGCACGGCTCTGGCGGAGACTCCGGCTTGGATCGCCAGCGTTCTCCACGAACATCTCAAAAACCTGAAAACCACAATGGTTGTGGTGATTTCGACCCGATTTCAAAGTTTATTTTGCCTGAATCGTATGTTTGAGAATCTCCAACCGAAGTGGTCGGTACGGTTCAGGCACCGCCGATTAGTTAATTTTCCTGTATTTTATTGATATCCTTTGGCTCCCCCTTAGAAAAGCTTCGCTGTTCGTAATTATCCTTGAAAATTCTCCAAGTAGTCGCTAAAAAAATGCGTGGTCCAAGCGACTGGCATTTTCAAGTGTCCTATCCAGTGGAATTTACAAACGAAATGAAACGAGCGAATTACATATTGACCGAATCACCTGAAATTGGTTTTAGTGCTGTATAGCTCTAATCGACCAAGGGCGGTAGCGTTACTATCCGATTGTTTAAACTACCATGAAACACCGGGCACCAAATTTGTCATGAGCATTTATTAATTACCGTTTTCGTTTAATCACCCCCCACCCCCCATCCCCCCCCAATGACCAATGCTGTCAAAGCAAAGGAGGTCTTACGGAAGGTTCCTGTTTTTAAAACGACACCCCCTTCACGCAAGGCCTATGTGCAAACTCGCGACATTGTTCGCGATTCGAACTTTACCGATGCGCTCCCTAATGAGTTTGCTTTCGAGACTGCTGCTGAGCAGCCCACGTGGAAGCGGGCCTTGGATATCATCAGTATTTTCATCAGCCTGCCAATTACGCTGCCGTTGCTGGTTTTCATCGTCTTTTGGGTCAGAATTGTATCCCGCGGCCCCGCCTTGTTTCGCCAAGAGCGGATTGGTAAAAACGGTAAGCCATTCATACTTTATAAGTTTCGAAGTATGAAGCTGAATTCCGGTATAAGCCGACACGAAACTTATCTCAGACACCTGGTCAAAACTGACAGCCCAATGATCAAGTTGGATCTCCTTTGTGATTCCCGCTTGATTCCAGGAGGATGTTTGCTCAGGTCGGCCGGTCTTGATGAGTTGCCTCAGCTTCTCAATGTGCTGCGGGGCGAAATGAGCCTCGTAGGTCCACGTCCTTGCCTCCCTCAAGAATTCGCTTACTTCTCATCGAGCCAAAGAGAACGCTTCGCGGCTCTTCCTGGCCTCACTGGCAGCTGGCAAGTGAGTGGGAAAAATCGATCGACCTTCAGTGAAATGAACGTCATGGACATCCGCTACGTGAGGGAAGTCTGCCTTAAGTTGGACCTGCTCATCATGATGCGCACGCCTGCTGCGCTCTTGCTACAAATGGGCCAAGCGTTTCAACAAGGCCGTGCGGCAAGGCAAAATAATCAACTTAATGAGTCTGGCCATAAGTCGGAAACGGGATGCAATACTCACAGGCTGAGTTAGTCACCATCAAAATGTCAGTCACAATCGGCATCATCGGATGTGGCTACTGGGGGCCGAATCTGGCTCGCAATTTCAACAATTTACCTACTACGGTTCTCAGGACAGTGTGCGACTTGGATACACTGCGTTTGAATCGCATGCGCGAACTATACCCGGGGGCAACCACATTCACTGACTATCACGAGATGCTGCTGGATGCCCGCCTTGAAGCGGTGGTTATCGCAACTCCGCTGAAAACGCACTACGCGGTTGCCAAGGCTTCCCTGCTAGCTGGCAAGCACGTTTTGATCGAAAAGCCGATGGCAGGTTCTTCAGCGGAATGCGAAGAACTCATTGGATTGGCAAAACAAGCAAATCTCACTTTGATGGTGGGGCACACCTATCTTTACTCAGAGCCCGTAAAGAGAATTGCGCAGATTATTCAGAGTGGAGATATTGGCGAACTGCGATACATCAATTGCCAACGGCTCAATCTCGGGCTTTTCAAGAAAGATATCAATGTCGCATGGGATCTTGCCCCGCATGACATTTCCATTATACTTCATGTGATGGGGGAGTCGCCCCTTGTGGTGAATTGCCAAGGGAATGCACACATTAATCCTGATGTTGAAGATGTCACAAATCTGTCGCTGACATTCCGGGATAAACGTTTCGCCACGGTCCAAAGCAGTTGGTTGGAACCCAAAAAAGTGCGACAAATGACATTTGTAGGTACACGTAAAATGATTGTTTTCGATGACCTGCAGCCTTTGGAGAAGATCCGTATCTATGATGTCAGAGTGGAGTGCCCGCCTCACTACGATAGCTTCGCCGAATTTCAATACTCCTACCATTATGGTGATTGCTATATCCCTCATATCGAACAGTCCGAACCACTCCAGATAATGTGCAGGCATTTTATTGAATCCATTGAGAATCGCAGTCTGCCGGATACCAGTGGTGTGAAAGGGCTTGAAGTCGTGCGGATTCTGGAAGCTAGCACGGAATCCCTAAGGGTGGGGGGCGGCCCGGTGCCTTTGCTGGGTTTACGCATCCATTCGGTGCCTTCCGGGATACAGCCGCTCTCCGCCGCTAGTTAGAAAATAAGTTCCGTAAACATGCATGAGGAAACCCACAACGGCCTTCGCATAGCTGCTGACGTAAAATTGGGAAAAAACGTTCAAATGTTTGGTTTTGTAAACCTCTATGGATGCGAAATCGGTGAAGATACCAAAATCGGGACATTTGTAGAAATTCAGAATCAGGTAAAAGTCGGCGCAAGGTGTAAAATTTCAAGTCACTCGTTCATTTGTTCAGGGGTCATTCTGGAAGACGAGGTATTTGTCGGACATGGTGTGATGTTCACAAATGATCATTACCCCAGGGCCGCCCGGTCAGATGGTCAGCTCCAAGAAAGCAATGATTGGGTGTGTCGGCCCACTCTGGTGAGGCAAGGCGCTTCTATCGGTTCCGGAACAACAATCTTGGGCGGGATCACAGTTGGTGAGAATGCGATGATCGGGGCCGGAAGCGTCGTCACCCAAAATGTTTCAGCTAACACAACTGTCGCCGGCAATCCTGCACGACTCTTGAGTCAAATCCAATTGGCCGGCACATGAGAGTTCCCTTTACAGATCTCAAATCACATCATGCTCCTATCAAAGAGGAGCTTTCCCGTGCTTTCAGGGAAGTGATCGAGTCAGGCGAGTTCGCCGGGGGGCCATTTGTCGAAAAATTCGAAGCGGACTTTGCCAACTACTGTGGAACCAAATACGCAGTGGGCGTTGGAACAGGAACCGATGCGTTGTGGTTGACGATGGCGGCCATGGGGATCGGACCGGGGGACGAAGTAATTACCGTTCCAATGAGTTTCATTGCGACTGCCGAGGCGATCAGTTTTACTGGGGCCAAGCCAGTATTCGTGGATATTGACCCAAAGACTTACACCATGGACCCGGAAATGCTCGGGAAGGCAATCAGCAGAAAAACAAGGGCGATCGTTCCGGTACATCTTTTTGGCCAGTCAGCCGACATGGATCCGATCATTCGCTTTGCAAAAGAACATGGCCTCAAGGTGATAGAAGATGCAGCCCAGAGCCACGGCGCCGAATATGGTGGTCGCAAGGTGGGTTCGATCGGCCATGCCGGATGCTTCAGTTTCTATCCTGGAAAAAATCTGGGTGCCATCGGTGAAGCTGGCATGGTCGTCACTGATGATGAGGAATTGGCGGGACGTATAAATCTTCTGAAGGATCATGGACAACCCCGAAAATACCATCATTCGGTGATCGGATGGAACAGCAGAATGGACGCGATCCAAGGCGCGGCGTTAAGTATCAAGTTACGCTATCTGGACAACGGAAACCAAATCCGGCAAAACATTGCCATGCGATACGATCAATCCCTTGCGGTCCTTGATGATCTGATTGTACCGCTGAGGGGGGATAAGCGCACTCATGTCTTTCATGTCTACGCGATACAAATCCGCAATAGATCGAGGCTAACCACAACGTTTAACAAAAATGGAATTGGCTATGGGATGCATTACCCCGTACCAATCCACCTGCAGCCGGCATATCGGTTCCTTGGCCATCAAAGGGGTGCGTTTCCGGTTTCTGAGCAGTGCGCCGAAACCTTTGTGTCCCTGCCAATATATCCCGAGCTCGATTCCACACAGGTCGATATTGTAGTAGGGGCCGTCAACCAGGCATCCGAAACGTGTTTAACCGCAAGATGATATTGGATTACCGAATGTGGTTATCTTGCTCCCGGACATTTTTGATCCGAACAACTACCCCCCCCCCAAATTGATGCAAAAGTCTGAAAAAACCTCCACTAAGGAAGCTTTTGGTGTCCAGGATATTCTGTATATCTTATTCAAACACAAATGGAAGATCCTGATTTTTTCGCTACTGGGGTTTGCTGCTTCAGCTGTGGTGTACCTAACGCGCAAGCCTATTTATCAAACTGAGGCCAAGTTGCTTGTGAAATACGTGCTTGTCCGGGAAAACGTTGATACTTCCCAATCCCAACTTAATTCAGTCGGTGGCATGGGAGGCTACGTCATGAATACCGAGATTGAAATCCTCCAGAGTGTGGATTTGGCGCTGACTGTGGCAGAGGCTATTGGTGTCGACCGTTTGTTACCGGAATCCGGTGGCAAAGCCACGCTGGCTGATGCCGCGAGCACCATCCTTGGGAACCTGGAAGTAACAGTGGCTCCTGCAAACAATGTCATTCATTTGCTCTATAGTAACTCGGATGCTGAACTTGCGAAGCTTGTCTTGCGCGAGTTCGTCAAGCAATACTTCGTCAAGCATTTGGAAATTCACCGATCTGCAGCCGCATTCGATATGGTATCCAAGCAGGCGGAAGAGGCTGAAATTCGATTGAAGGAGACCGAACGACAGTTGGATAAACTCAAGACTGAATCAGGTATTGTATCTCTTGCTGATGCCACTGGGGCACTTTCCGGCCAACGGGCCAAAACACAGGAAGATTTGATGAAGGCGAGGGCGGAGCTTGCTGAACAAGAAGCTCGCATGAAGGCCCTAAATCTGAAGCCTGAAAGCACGCGGGTGCTTGTTAATGGAGCATCCACCTACTCACCGGACCATGGCGCGGATATGGTTAAGCAAGTGCCTGGACAGACAATTACCGAATACAAATCCATACTGGAGATACTAGCATTTTTACAGAAGCGGGATTTGGAATTAAGGATCAAATTTAAACAGGGAAACCGCCTCATCACTCTCAATCAGCAACAAATCGTTGATAATGAATCCAAGCGGCGTGAATTAGTTGCCAAGTATCCCCAACTGGCGACGGATGCTACTTTGTTAGCGCACGATTCAAGAGATCCTCAATTAAATCTATTCGAAGACCAGGCACATCTTGCCGCCCTCAATGCCAGAGTGGAGGCATATGGTAAGCACTTGGATGAAATTAGAAAACAATTCAATGAGCAATATGCGATTGGGGCTGAGATTGAAATCCTTGATCGGAAAAAGCAGATGGAAGATGCTGAATACCGCTCGTTGGAGCTTAATCTGAAGAATGCGAAGATTGATCAAACACTTGATCCCTCGAGAATGCCGAACATTTCTATTCTCCAACAGCCTTCGCAACCGATCAAAACCTACGATAAAGTTGTTCAAAAAGTGGTGTTTGGACTGGCAGGTGGCGGAGTCGCGCTCGGACTTGGACTGGCGTTTTTGATCGAACTTCTCTTCGACCGAAGGGTGAAAAGATCCTTTGAAATCCAGACCCGCCTTCAATTGCCCCTCCTGTTGTCGATCCCATACATCCGGCAGAAAGAGCGGGGCGGACTCATGCTGTCACATGAGTCCAGTGTGGCGCGCATTGGAAGGAACGAGGCATCACTTCCCGCACTTCACGATCTTGAAACGGCTCCTGATCCGGCGCAGAGGAGGGCCAGTCACTTCATCCTTCCATATTCGGAGACGATCCGCGACCGCATCATTTTCAATTTTGAAGTTAATAATGTGACCCACAAGCCCAAGCTGGTGGCAGTTACCGGGCTATCAGAGGGTGCTGGATCATCAACGATCGCAGCAGGTCTTGCCAAGTCGTTTTCCGAAATCAATGGGGCAAAAGTTCTGTTAGTTGATCTTAGTTCCTATACCCCCCAAGATAACCCGATGTTCGGGGAAATACCCCGCCATTCACTGAGCGGTGCCCTACAGCTCGCCAGAAACAACAAGTTTAAGGAAAACACGCAGAACCTCTATTACGCAAGTGCCAATGCTCGAAGAGATGATACCGGATTGACCACTTTTTCACCGATGCACCTTTACGAGCTCATGCCGCATTTGCAAGCCAGTCAATACGACTACATTATTTTTGACATGCCGCCGATCGACCAAACCAGCCGAACCCTGACGATGGCGGGATTGATGGACAAAGTTCTCTTGGTATTGGATGCGGAAAACACAAGTCGGGATGCATTGAAGTGGGGCTATTCCGAACTCGTCAAAGGTAAAGCGGATGTTTCTTGTATCTTCAATAAGACTCGTAACCATGCACCTGGCTGGTTGATTGGTGATAATTAAGAGTTTTCCATAATATCATAGTGTCATTTGCTAAATCAGTAGAGTTATACAATGCATGCGTGATCAAGTGACCAATCCTGATTGTCACGCCATGGCTGGCGGATCCCACGGGATGTTGGCGCGTACTTACTATCGACTGAAGCCATTTATCCCACAAAGCGTCCGGTGGGTGATGCGGCGCAGCCGGATCAGCAGAATCTTGAGGCAGAGTGCCGACGTGTGGCCGATCAATGAATCCGCATCAGGAACGCCATTGGGCTGGAAAGGTTGGCCGAACGGCAAAAAGTTTGCATTGGTATTTACACACGATGTGGAATCCGCGAGGGGACTTGAAAATGTGAGAGCCCTCGCGGAACTGGAGAAAGCATTTGGATTTTGTTCCTCATTCAACTTTATTCCGAAAGGGCCTTACGAAGATCCGGTCATGCTTCGTGAATGGTTGATGGACAACGGGTTTGAGATAGGTGTGCATGATTTGAATCATGACGGGCAATTGTATGAATCTAGGGAAGGATTTAGGGAAAAAGCCAAGGAAATCAATGATTACCTAGTCAAATGGGATGCCGTTGGTTTTCGGTCAGGCTTCATGCTACGCCAATTGGATTGGCTGCATGACTTGAATATCCTCTATGATGCATCGACTTTTGATACCGATCCCTTCGAGCCACAACCTGAGGGATCAAACACAATTTTTCCGTTTTTGGTGAAACATCCGACAGATGTACGAAGACCAGGGTATATCGAGCTTTCATACACGCTGCCGCAGGATTCGACCCTATTTTTGCTTCTACGTGAAAGGACGCCTGCGATTTGGAAGGAAAAACTCGAATGGATCAAGGAGCATGGTGGACTTGCTTTGATAAATATACATCCGGACTACATCGCTTTTCCGGAAAACCGGAAGTCTTCATGCACTTACCCTTCGGCGCTATTGGAGGAGTTTCTTGAATATATCAAAAACGAATATGGAAACATGTGTTGGAACCCTCTGGCGAAAGAACTCGCAGTGTGGTATCGGAATGGGACTTCTCCACATACATCACCCAACGAAGGAGGATTTCCTCCCGGTTCACCGCTAAATTGACAATGCAATGATTCGACTCCGCCACAAGCTTTTGATTCACGTATTTCGTCTGTTGGATCAGCTGATGCTATCAACGACAGCTTTTGGAATTATTTACCTCCGTCCTGAACTTCGGGTTTTTGGGGGGAACCCGATTGTGAATGCCACGTTTAAAGTGGGCGATGGGCTGGGCATGATCGTCTTGGTCACCGGATGGATTATAATTTTCGATTACTTTATTCGCTACAAGGCGGATCGCTTGGTCGCGCTGCATACCCAGGTCAAGAATTTGGTGATATCGGCGGGATTAGCCTCATTCTGGTTGATGGTGATCTGTGCTTTTTTTTCAATAAAGAGCTTCAATATTGTCAATATACTGATTTTCTTCGTGGTCATCACCACTCTTGGTATCGTCAGTAGGCTCCTAGTTCGCGTTTTGTTACTAAGTGCCAGGCGATCGGGATACAACTATCGATTTCTGTTGGTGATCGGAGCTAATGATCGCGCGTTCGAGGTGGCTGAGAGAATCAATTCAAAAAAGGAACTAGGATATAAGATCGTTGGCTTTGTGGCGGAGTCACCCGAGGCCGGGATTGCTTGGAAGGAGCAGCGGCCTACGGGATGGAAATTGCTTGGCATGCTTCAAGATCTAAAAATGATTCTGACTCAGGAGAGAGCTGACGAAATTATGGTTTGCCTCCCTGTTGATGCCCGCTTTAGTGATATTACCATGATTGTCCAGCATGCCCGTGAACTGGGCGTGGTTGTTCGGCTCATGCCAAACCTAGCGGATGGTAGCTTGCTTCGGAACATGTATGTCGAGGAGTTTGAGGACGAATATGTGGTGACCCTTTTCCGGGAGCAGTTGCTTGCGCAGCTACTGGTGAAGCGGCTGATCGATGCAATGGTATCTTTCGCGGTTCTGATTGTTCTTCTGCCATTGATGTTTCTAGTTGCGGTCCTGATCAAGTTAACCAGTCCTGGACCTGTATTTTTTGTGCAAAACCGTGTGGGCATGAATCAACGCCAGTTCCGGCTCTATAAGTTTCGATCGATGGTAGCCGATGCCGAGTTGAGGAAACTGGACCTCCAACATCTTAATGAGCGCGATGGTCCGGCGTTTAAGATCGAGAATGATCCAAGAACCACCCGAATCGGACGATTTATCCGGAAGACAAGCATTGATGAACTGCCCCAGTTGTTCAATGTCCTGAGTGGTGAGATGAGTCTCGTGGGTCCACGGCCGCCATTACCTGAGGAAGTGAAACGTTACGAGTGGCTGTTTCGTAAGCGCCTGTCGGTGAAGCCTGGGATCACATGCATCTGGCAGATCAGTGGACGAAACAACGTTTCTTTTGATCGCTGGATGCAGATGGATCACGAGTATATTGAAAACTGGTCGCTGTGGTTGGACTTGAAGATTCTTTTTAAGACGATTCCGGCAGTGTTGCTCAGCCGTGGGGCTTCCTAATTCAATATTGATGTCTAACGGGAAAATCACACTATTAGCACTTTCGTCCGGTGGTGGGCACTGGGTTCAGCTTTTGCGGCTTCGGCCGGCTTTTGAAGGTTGCGATGTGACATTTGCTACCGTGAGTGAGAGTTATCGGGTTGATGTGGGTGATGCTCACTTTCATGTGGTTCCAGATGGAAATATCTGGAGCAAAATGGATCTATTGCGCTCAGCAATTGGGGTGTGGTGGCTTCTTGTGCGTCTTCGTCCGGATGTGGTCGTTACAACCGGAGCCGCGCCAGGATATTTTGCCGTGCGTTTCGGGAAATGGCTCGGGGCAAGGTCTATCTGGGTCGATAGTGTTGCTAATGCAGATGAGCTTTCGAGATCAGGACGCAATGCGGGACCGTTTGCCGACCTTTGGCTGACACAGTGGCCGGAGTTGGCCTGTGAGAGCGGGCCGAAATACTTAGGAAACGTACTATGATTTTTGTAACTGTTGGAACTGACCTGCCGTTTAACCGGATGATGAAGGTGGTTGACGAATGGGCGCGTCAAAATGGCCGTCAGGATGTATTTGCTCAAATCGGGGAGGGGGCTTGGCAGCCATCCTATATTAAGTTCGCGAATT
>JBDTNJ010000246.1:0-11520 GCA_039933825.1 Luteolibacter sp. | reverse complement strand
CGATTGATTGGGAAAGGTGATGAATGCCATACTCGAACATCCCGTGCTCGTATTGAATCGGTTCTGGCAGCCGATCCACACTTGCTCCGTCCGCAGGTCGCTCCATTTACTCTGCCTCGGCCACGCCCACGTGGTACAGGTAGAGGGCGATGAGCGCTTCAATACCCACGACCTTTCCTCGTGGATCAGCTACTCAACTGATACCGTCGAGGGCGAAATGATCCATGGCGCGAGGATCGCCATCCGAGTACCTAAAATCGTCGTTTTATCCGTTTACGACCGCCTGCCACGACTGGAAGTGAAGTTCACCCGACGCAATGTTTTCCTGCGGGATAAATTCACCTGCCAGTATTGCGAGAAGGTCCTGCCTGAAACCCAGCTCAATCTCGACCATGTCACTCCGCGCGACAAGGGCGGGCGCACCACTTGGGACAACATCGTCACCTCCTGCTTCCGCTGCAATACTCGCAAGGCGAACAAAATGCCCCACGAGGCAAACATGCATCCGCAGATCAAGCCCTTCGCCCCGCGCTGGCGGCCACTTTTCGGCATGCACGAAAACGGCCTCGCCGATGCCAGTTGGAGCCACTTCCTGCACCATACCAAGGACGAAGCACGCCGCTCGGCCTAACTAAGTCAAAATAGGGAGGAGCCTCAACGGGTCCCAACGACTGGATATTCGCTCACCAGACGCGGCGGTCTGTTGCTTTTGACCTGGGTCAAGAATGAGAATCCGCGTCCAGAGCCCCCACTTCTTGCAATGCAGCGATCAACTCGTCCGGCCGCATCGGCTTGGCCAGACAGTGGTTCATGCCGGCTGCGATGTAGGAATCCCTTTCAGATCCGAAGGCATTGGCAGTTAAAGCGATGATCGGGACGGATCCGCCGTGTTCACCCGCCTCACCACCCCGCAGGCGCCGGACGGTTTCGTTACCGTCCATGACAGGCATGCGGATATCCATGATGATGGCACAGCAGGCGGGTTCTTCTTGGAACAGGCGCAAAAGCTCAAGGCCATTTTCCGCGACGAGCACATGGAAATCTAACTTTTCGAGGAGCACACGGAGCAGGCGCGCGTTGATTTCGTTGTCCTCCGCCACGAGAATCGTCCGGCCGCCAGCCTTCAGTGCGGGCGGTTTTGCTAGCGGAGTCGCCGCCCTAGGCAACGGCATCGGCGTATTAATGCCGATGATTGGAAAGTGAAATTTGAAAACCGTGCCCTCGCCGGGCTTGGAATCAAAGTCGATACCGCCACCCATCAGACCGAGCAGGCGCTGACAGATGCTCAGACCGAGACCCGTGCCACCGTAGAGCCGGGTGGCGGAGGCGTCCACCTGGTGGAATGGAGTGAAAAGATCGCTCGCCTGTTCCCGATTGAAACCGATACCGCTGTCGGCGACAGTGAAACAAAGGCTTCCGTTTTCTGCTTTAACGGTGGTATGTACTCCGCCGGACGTCGTGAACTTGACGGCATTGCCGACAATGTTAGAGAGAATCTGGCGGATGCGGAGCTCATCGCCGAGCATCGAAAAGGGAATGGAATTATCGAGTTCCCAAGTGAATAACAGCCCTTTTTCAAGTGCGGTGCGCCGATGGAGCGCCAGGGTTTCCTTGATCGTGACTGTGGGCTCGAACGCGATGTTCGCGGGATGCACCCCGCCGTTCTCGATGCGGGAGAAATCCAGAATGTCATCGATGAGATGCCGCAGGATGAGGCCGCTGCGGTGGATGGTTTGCATGTGTTCGAGCTGGGACCGGCGGAGAGGCTCCTCCAACAGTAGCTCAGTAAAGCCAATGATGCCATTGAGAGGCGTGCGGATCTCATGGCTCATGGTGGCGAGAAACTCGCTTTTCGCCTGATCTGCCGCTTTGGCTTTTTCAGTTTGGAGCACGAGGCTATCAAAGCCATAGCGGAGATTGCGCTGATAGAACCAGACCAGCAGCCCGGCGACCAGGGAAAGAAGGAACGCACCCGCCACTGCCGCAAGCGATTTGTGGTTTAATGCCGCGATCGCTGCGGCGTATTTGCTTAATTCCATGTCTACAGCGGCGAATGCTGTCACATTGCCCTGAGCATCCTTGATCGGCGCAAAGCCACTGATAAATGTGCCCCAGCGGTCTTTTTCCGGCTCCCTCAAGACGCTCGGGCGGCCCGTTCGAAGCGCCGCGCGCATCTGCTCCGAGGCTTCCGTATATTCCTGCATGATATGAGACTTGTCGTCCACACCATCTCCATCCGCATCGCCCGCAGGCGTCGGATCGAGGATGAAGTAGATTTTCCCGTCCCGCACGATACCGGTGTAGATGAATTTGAAGGCGTCCGGCCCCTCCAGAGCGTCTTTCATTTTCTGCAAGCGCCCGATTGCGGCAAGGTAGGTCGGGGAGCTTTCCTGTTCGACACTGGTGAAGGTGGCGTGCTCCGCAGCATCCACCGTGAGTGCCGCCGCTGCTGCGGCATGAGTCAATGCGGTGCGCATGTCTTGATCCGCCTGCCTAGTCACCGTGATGTGGAAATTCAGGATCACCGCCCCAGTGGCCAAAAACAGCAGGATTCCCGCCAGCAAACCGCCCAGCAAGGGATTGAGCCCACGCCAACGCCCGACCACCTGACTTGAAACGGCCGACGGCGAATCTGGATGGCTATTGGATAAGGACATAGTGATCAGATAGGCTGTTTAGCGGAAAACCCAAGGAAATATGCCCCCTGTCCTCACTAATCGATCACGAATTGCGGATGGGCATAAACCCGTTGCCAGTGGGTCTTGTAGGGTCGATTGATGCCGGGTTTTTTCTCCAGCCAAGCCACCGTCTGCATGGCGGTGATGAATTCGCCCGATTCGAGTTTGGACCTGAGCTCGGTGGAGGCTTTTTCGTCGAGGTCCTAGTGGCGCGTAAAACTCAATTTGGCGGGCAGCGTGTGTGAACGTGGTTGCTGCGTCTCGCAGCAACGATTCTCTTTCCGGGACGTTGCGGCGAGACGCCACAACCACGCTGGGCACGGCCATCCGCCAATCTGTGTTTTACGGGCCACTAGCAAGAGCCCGGTGTCCCGCGCTTCAGAAAACCTTCGATACCACCCTCCCGGACCGCCGTGACCCACCTGAATAGCTGGCCATAGGCGGCGAGCGTGATGCCGAACCGAACAAGCGGTTTTTGCGCCAGCTATCGCGTTCCTCCGAATGGAGCCAGTCAATCACCGCCGCCACTTTGGGCAGCCTGAGTTGCATTTTCTCTCCTGCCATTAATAAATCTAGCAGACAGGATGCTTTATGCCCTTTATTGAGGCGAATTGGCATAAGGCATCTCGCAAGAAAATCAAATTCCATCTCGGCGGGCGGTTGGCTAGCGAAAGACTTCCGTGAAAATCCCCCCTAAATTGAATTGGGTGCTGTTCAGGGTCGAACTTCGAAATCATTTAATCCTTCGGAAACACATTCTGCCATCTCCACGAAGCGCCGATGGCGGCGGCTTCGGGATTGCCCGCCAACGGCATTTCATGATAACCGGCTTACTTTTTCTTTTTCGCGGCGAGGCCGTCCTTCACTTTTTCCTCAATCTCGGAGTAAAGGACAGGATCGCCCTTGAGAAGCTCCTTGGCAGCATCACGGCCCTGAGCGAGTTGAGTGCCGTTGTAACTGAACCAAGAACCGCGTTTTTGGACGATCTCCATTTCAAGTGCGAGATCGAGCAGCGAGCCGGTTGAGGAGATGCCCTCGTTATACATGATGTCGAACTCAGCCTCGGTGAATGGCGCTGCGACCTTGTTTTTCACGATCTTCACCTTGGTGCGGTTACCCGTAACCGTGCCGTCGGTGGATTTGATCGCTCCGATGCGGCGGATATCAACACGAACGGACGAGAAAAACTTGAGCGCACGGCCACCGGGTGTGGTTTCTGGATTACCGAACATGACGCCGATTTTTTCGCGAATCTGGTTGGTGAAAATACAGCATGTTTGAGCTTTGGAAATCAGTGCGGTGAGTTTCCGCATGGCAGCACTCATCAGGCGGGCTTGGGCACCGACCGTGGAATCGCCAATTTCGCCATCCAATTCCTGCTTGGTGACGAGGGCAGCCACCGAATCAAGCACGATGACGGCGATCGCATTGGAACGGACGAGCGCCTCGCAAATTTGCAGGGCTTCCTCACCGGAGGACGGCTGGGAAACGAGCAGGTCATCCATATTCACACCGAGCTTGCGGGCGTATTGCGGGTCAAGTGCGTGTTCGACGTCAATGAAAGCCGCGAGTCCGCCGCGTTTCTGAGCTTGGGCGATGACGGTGAGTGTCAGAGTGGTTTTACCGGACGACTCCGGGCCGAACACTTCGACAATCCGGCCGCAAGGGAAACCTCCGACCCCGAGGGCGCGGTCAATCAGCAGATTCCCAGTTGGGATGACATCGACATCGACGCAGCGGTCATCGCCGAGGCGCATGATGGCCGATTCACCGAACTCTTTCTGGATATGTGAGATCGCGAGATCCAGATTGCGTTTGCGGGCTTCATTGAGCTTTTCAGTTGCGGATTCTTCAGAGGATTGTTTTGCGGCCATGACAGTGTTTTGTGTTGCAAGATGTTTGGCCCATCCGTCACGGGAACGCAACAAAAAAGATGTTCGCCCGAACAAAAAAGTGCCAACCCTGAATTCACCAGACGGGCTATTTCACGTCCACGGTGAGGCGGGCCTTTGCGCCCGGATCCTTGACGGGGTCAGCCATCCAGATCACTACAAAGCCCCCATTGAGTGGCTTAGGGGCACTGTTGGACAAGGTCATCGATGAATTTTCCGAGGCGGTCAAAATGAATTTTTTATCCTGATAGGTGCTGAATTCCGCACTCAACGCCGCGATTCCAGGGCCATTGACTTCCTTGGAGGAAGCATCCACAGGCTCTATTAGTTCGAGCTTGGTGCTCTTGCCATCGATCCACTTCAATTGCAGCCGATCTTTCTGCATGGTTTTCTCCATGGCTTTTGCCTCTTTCTTAAGTGCTGACTTGTCATTCTCGGTGGCTTTCCCTTTCGCGTCGCCATAGGGATTTGGGAAGCTCGCACGAATGGCAAAACGCAACGGGTTTTTCGTCAACGTTCCCAGGTTGAGTAGTTTCCCACCGACAGAAATCGCGCCGCGGTCTTCGGTGATATACGCCTCAAATCCCGCATCACCCGTGACTTTTCCGCGGATCACGATGTCCTTGGGCTTCAGAGTGGCCGGCTGGCTGCTTTCCAAACTTGCGGGCTGAACGGCCTTGGTGACGATTTTCCCATCCGACAGCGTCTCTTGAACTAAAAAATCCAAGGAAACGGCCAGCCGGTCGCTGATAGGCAAGCCCTTTTTCCCCATTGCAGAGATCCTTGCCTTGCCCTGGCTGGCCAGGGTAAACTCAAAATTCCTGCCTTCAAGCACCACAAAGTTGCCGACCCACTTCCGATCGTCCAGCGAAGGAAGTTCCCCTTTGGCGGTAAAGCCAGCCGAAACACCGACGATCATTGCCGCAAAAACACCTGCTTTGGAAATACTAACATTCATCCCTTAAGGGAAGCGCAGTTCTCCGGCTTGATCCAGTGAAAAAAACCGTCTCCCCTAAAGATACGTCACCAGCCCTTCGACCGTTTCCTGATCCAACCGGCGGGCCAGCGCGATGGTAAGCGAAATCATGTGGATGTAGTCGTTGATATCGATGATCGCGTTGTGAGAATGGATATAACGCGCCGGGACCCCGAGGACGATGCTCGGGATGCCATGGTTCGCTTGGTGAAATGAGCCGGCATCTGTACCGCCGCTGCGCCGAACCGTCACTTGATGGGGGATGCCCTCCACTTGCGCGGTCTCGATGGCCAAACGCGCCAGACGCGGATTCGTGATCGCCGTGGGATCGAACATCCGGATCTGCACCCCACCACCGAGTCGGCCCTGGCAATCGGCACGGGAAAATCCAGGCATATCATCTGCCGGCGGCCCCTCTAACACGATCACGACATCTGGCTTGATGAAATTCGCCGCAGTCTTCGCCCCACGCAGGCCCACTTCCTCCTGGACCGTGCCACAGAGAATGAGGCGATTCGGATGTTGCGATTGTGATAGAATTTGTCCGGCCTGAATCACCCCGGCCATGCCCACGCGATTGTCGAAAGCCTTCGCCATGAAATAATCATCACGCGCCATCGGTGTAAATTCCGAACAAGGCGCGATCGGGTCCCCTAACGAAATCCCGAAATCCTCGATCACGTCACGCCGGGAGTCCGCTCCGATGTCGATGAACATCTGGTCGATCGTCATCACCTGGCGTCGTTGTGCTTCGGGCAAAAAATGCGGCGGCCTGGAGGAAACGACACCGAGAAACTTATCGCCGCTACGGGTGAGAATTTCCACCCGTTGGGAAAGCAGATTGTGCTCCCACCAGCCGCCGATCGCGACGAACTGGATGAAGCCATCCGCCGTAATATTCTGCACCATGAAGCCGACCTCATCCATGTGCCCGGCCACCATCACGCGCGGACCAGCGCCCGCCGTCTCACAGAAAACCGAACCATTTTTATCCGCTGCAAGCTCACCGCATTCTTGAAGCTCATCGACAAAAATTGCTCGTACTTCATCTTCATGTCCGGAAACGGAATGAGCCTGCGTCAGTTCTTGCAATAATGAAACGGCTTTTGTTCGCATGGAAAAATCCTGCGGAAATCGTCCACCGGTTCCAAGCTCCAACTTCAAAGCCCAGCCACAGTTTCCAACATCACTGATTTCACCACTTCCCAAGCCCGGCCTCCAAGCGGGATCGGATCAGGCTCCAGCTCGGCGAGCAGGTCTCTCACAGATTAGAGAACGGCGTCGAAGTGGAGCGTCGGAAAGTGGGTGGCGGGAGTTGGAGCCATGCACAACAAAACACGAAAGAACGCGGTTCAATCCTGCGCCGGTCCACATCTCAGAACCGATGGTGTGACAGCGCTATCACACCGGGGTTCTACTACGAACACGCTGCCGGTTTCAATCCGGAATTTCCGCACTTCACCGGCCCACGCCCTGAAATGCCTACTTTTTCACAATCATCTCCACATCCTTCTCCGCCATCCATCCGTCCAATTCGGTGCCCGGCACACTGATATAAAAATACTCTCCGTTTTTCTCGCCCATTTGGACGATCCGCCCCGCGCCGGGTGTGCCGATGTTTTCTGCTTTTTCAAAAGGTGATAGATGGACCGCCGCATCCTTGGAAAGGACGATGCCGCGCGTGTCCTCATCCCGCCTCAGAATCAGCGCCGTGGACCCGGCTGCGATGAACAGGCCGGCGAAAACCGTGCTGCCTATCATCACCTTTCGCGTGCCCGGAAGTATCCTCCGCAGCGCCCCACCAAACACCGAAATCGCGCCGATCCACAGCCCGGATCCGACGACAAGCCACGACCATTCATTCCGGCTCAGCCAGGTGAGCCCTGCTTCCAACCGGGGATTGAAACTGCCCTTGTCGAAAACGGTGGCGGCCTTACGTGCGAGATTGAGATTCGCAATCAAATCCGGATCACGGGGTGTCAGCAATTTCGCACGCTCGTATGCCAGAATCGCCGGGCCGTGTTGGCCGAGCCGATAGCGGCTGTTTCCGAGATTGTAGAGTAGCGCGGCACTCGGGCCGTTTGCATCGATGCTCTTTTGATAGATGCTCGCAGCAGCCGCGAAGTCACCGGACTGGAAGAGTTTGTTCGCCTGATCGATGCTCGCTGAATTCGCGGCAAGAACAGACGTCGCACTGATGAAAAACGCGAGAAAGCCAGAGAGGATTTTTAAAAATGATCGATTCATCTCAGCGGGCGGAAGGGGTGAGTGAGGAGAGGGCCTGATTAAGCATCTGCTGCCAACGCGGAAACATTTCCCCGGCAGCGGCATGGCGGCTGTATTCATAATGATCGGCCTCCCGGAAAAACTCGGCGACGGGCGAATCTGTAGGAATGCGTTCGGTAATTTCAGCCAACGTGATTGCCTGCGCGGGCTGGTTCCAAATCGACCCCAAACGTTGCTGAATTGCAAGCCGGGCGGCGGCAAAAAAGCCTGCGGCATCATTGGCTGCTAGGCACTCACCCGCCGCGTGCAGTGCGTCACGGATCGCCTTTTCCATCGCTGCGTGGGCCAGCCGTTTCGGGTCGTTGACACGTTCCCGGAAGAACGCCAACAAACGACCTAACGCTATCAACCCGCCCCCGAGACCGAGCCATGAGCTGAATGCTGGCTGCGAAACAAGCGGAACAAGAGAACCCGATGCCGTGTTCGCCGATTTCTGCGCGATGAGATTGTCTGCCGGCTTCTTTGCCTCCTTCGGTGGCTCAGCGTTCGTTTCCTTTTTTGCCTCGACCAGATCCGCGCCAGTCACCTGAATTTTTTTCGCGGGGCTGGTCAGTGTTTTATATTGTGCATCGGTGGGATCGAAGTAACTGAATGATAACCCGACATTTTGAGCACCACCCTTGCGCGGGACCGCGCTGAATTGAAAGTTCTTGGTTCCCGAAAATGAGGCTTGGTCGCCCGGGGTAAACTCATCCTTGGCCTGATAGCTCTTCCAGTTCTCCTCAGGCGTCAAAGCCGGTGCCTTCATCAGCGCGAAGTTCCCCTCTCCGCTGACACTTGCCGTGACCTGTTGCGGGTCACCCGTTTGCCACTCGCTGGGAATGCTGGTAGCACCCAATTTGAACTGCCCAACCGCTCCAGTGAACCCTGTGGGCTTCCCTTCTGCGGGCAACGGACGCACTTCGATTTCCTGATCCCGTGAAGTGAGCGTGACATCTTTCTGGATGTAGCGGGTGTTCATTCTATCAAAAGCACTGTCGAAAAACGGGTCATCAAATGGACCACCTCGCCGCCTGCGTGGCGCGGGTGCTGACTCGTCCTTCACCGCGACATTGGCTTGCAGCGAGAGGGATGCCGGATAAGTCCCGGCCTTGGTCGCAGAAATGCCGCCAAACCAAGTAACCACCAGGTAGCGCTTGCCGTCCTTCATCTCCTGAGTCTGCTGCGGCTGGTCACTCACGTGATGGAGCGTGAAAGCCTTTCCTTCCGGCTGGATGCCGCTGCGGAGTTGGGCGCGGGCTTCCGCCGGGATCCACGCCCGGATGCGAACCGGCGCGATTTCTCCGACGTAAACATGTTTGCGATCACTGGTCGCCGGCTCTACAGTTAGAAATCCGAATTGATCCTCGCTCGGAGTGGTGTCTTGTTGGGTGGCGGGGGTGCCGGATGGATTGGGTATGCCCGGCGGTGCTTGTGCGGCGGCATCGGCCAGCACCTTGAGCTTGAGAGGCTGAGTGGTGAATTTTTTCCCATCCACCATGATTTCGATTGCGGGAATCTGATAGTCGCCCGGTGTGTTGGATCCTACGAGATAATTGTAAGTCACGGAAACCGTTGTGACCCCGTTGATCCACTGGGTTTGCTGGCTCTGCCCTTGCGGTTGGACGATCAGGTTTTCCACTTTGGGAATCTCAGGTTGCCCGGCACGCCCGCCGGAAATGCGCAGCGTCAACTGCGCTCCATTTCCTGCTTGCACGGAATCGCGGTCGAGCTGGGCATCCACATCCGCTCCGAAGGTAAACCCGACCATCGACATTGCTATCAGCATAAGCGCCGCAGTCCATTTCACGGGATGAAATGATGTTACCATGTTTTTCCTTTGGTTGAGTTATCCGGTGTGACGTAGCGCGAGCGCTGCTGTTGGGGAATCGGGATGACGGTGCGCTCATCGCTGCGGAGAGCCTCAAGCAACTGGCGGGCTTCTTCGGGTGTCATTTGATCTTTCTTCGGACGTTCATTGCTCATCTGGCCTTCCCCATCCTTTTTTTCGCCGGGTTTCGGATCACCCTCTTTCTGCTCTCCCGGTTTCTGCGCGTCTTTACCGTCTTTCGACTCCTTCATGTCCTTGGAATCCTTCGGATCCTTGCCGTCTTTGTCATCCTTCCCATCCTTCGCTTTGTCATCTTTCGCGTCCTTTCCTTCCTCGGGCTTTTTCTCATCTCCCGGCTGTTTGCCCTCCTTCGAGTCTTTCCCGTCCTGAGAGTCCTTTTGGTCTTTCGGGTCTTTACCATCTTTTGAATCTTTGCCGTCCTTCTGATCCTTGGAGTCTTTGCTGTCTTTGGAATCCTTATTATCTTTCTGATCCTTCTGATCCTTCTGATCCTTTTGATCCTTTTGATCTTTATCGTCCTTTTTATCGTCTTTCTTGTCCTTGTCGTCTTTTTTATCGTCCTTCTTTTGCTGCTTTTTCAACTCCTCAAGCTTCTTCTCAACGAGCGCCTTGTTATAAGTCGCATCCTCGTCCTTCGCATTGAGCGAAAGCGCATCCTGATAGGCCTTGATCGATTCCTCCCAAGTCTTGATCGTCGCCTCGGGGTCTTTTTCCAGCGTGCCTTGGCCGGTGCGATAAAGTGTGTTTCCTAGATTATAATAAGAACGTTGTTGGAGGGCCAAATCCGGCGTCCTCAGGGATGCACGCAAAGCTTCCGAAGCTTTCACGAAATCGCCCTCGGAGTATGCTTTGGTTCCTTGGTTGTAAATCTGCCGGGAATCCCCAGATCCGACAGAAACCTCGGCCGCATCACTTCGGGAAACATTTGATAGAACCACTCCCAGCGCAAGAATCGCCGTCGCTTGTGTTACGATTTTCGCCCTCCGCGCCACGGATGGTAACGCCCGGACTTTTTTTCCACGACGTCGGTCCGACATGAAGAATTCCAGCAGCAACAAGCCAATCGCAGCGCCCAATGGCCACTCAAAGCGCTCCAAAGGAATGCGTTCCATCCGTTGATTCAACTCGCTTTTCGGAACGAGACGCAGCCTTTCCTGGTAGATCGTATTCAAACCCTCGGCACCACGCCCCAGCGGAACATAAAGTCCCTCCGTGGCTTCGGCGATTTTTTTCAAAGTCGATTCATCCAATACCGTTTTCACCTCCTTGCCATTTTCGTCACGCACCACATCCGTCCTGCCGTTGCGCAGTTTGATAGGAATCGTCGCGCCCTCGGAACTGCCGACTCCGATGGTATAAATCGACATGCCTTTTTTCGCGGCCGCCTTCGCAGCGTCGATCACCGAGCCTTCCAAATCCTCGCCATCCGTGATCAGCACAAGGACACGGTAATTGTTTCCATTCTCATCGAATAACCGCTCGGCCTCCTTAATCGCGCTGCCGAGATCGGTACCCTGCCTCGGAATCAGATCCGTATCGAGCACGTTCAAGGATTCACGGAACGCATCGTAATCCAAAGTCAGCGGACACAGCGCGAACGCGCTCCCTGCGAACGGAATCAGTCCCACACGATCCCCTTCCAAGTGCCCGACAAAATCGATGATTCCCAGCTTTGCCCGCTCCAATCGATTCGGCGTTAGATCTTCCGCCAGCATGCTGCGCGAGGTGTCCACCGCGAACAGGATGTCGATGCCCTTGCGCTTCACCTCGTGCCACTCGTAACCTTTTTGCGGACGGGCGATGGCCGTGAAAATCAGCAAAACCGCCAACAGCCAGAGCCCCCGTTTCACATTGCGG
>JBDTNJ010000245.1:0-5377 GCA_039933825.1 Luteolibacter sp. | reverse complement strand
GTTAGATCCGTGCCTGTAATCGTTACATTATTGCCGCCGACGATACTGCCACTGGATGGAGAAATGGCGGTAACGGTTGGTGGTGGAGTGACATAGGTGTAAAGGGCGTTCGCGGCATTGGTTCCTCCAGGAGTCGTGACTAGAACGCTGGCTGTTCCCGATATGTGTGCCGAGGTGGTCGCAGTGATCGAGGTTGCGCTGACCACGGCGATATTCGTCACAGCATTACCTCCAATCGTCACGGCCGTGGCACCTAGGAAGTTTGTTCCGGTAATGGTCACGTTCGTTCCGCCAGAGGTCGTTCCATTGGACGGCGAGATGCCGGTGACGGTGGGTGGAGCCACATAAGTGTAGAGGGCGTTTGCAGTGTTGGTTCCAGCGGAAGTCGTCACCAAGACGCTGACGGCGCCAGCGATATGAGCCGGGGTGGTGGCCGTGATGGAAGTGGCAGTCACATTACTGAATGTCGCGGTCGTCCCGCCAATGGTCACGCCGGTTGCGCCCGTGAAGTTTGTGCCGGTAATGGTAACGCTGGTGCCGCCGAGAGTCGGGCCGTTAGTCGGAGAGACGAAAGTGACAGTGGGTTGCGGCGTCACATAGGTGAAGAGCGCACTCGGAACATTGGTTCCTATCGGAGTCGTGACCAAAACGCCGGCCGTACCAGCGATGCCCGCTCCAGTGGTCGCAGTGATCGAAGTCGCACTGACCACGACAACATTCGTCGCGGTCGAAATGCCGATGGTCACGGAGGTAGCTCCGGTAAAGCCGGTGCCGGTAATGGTTACATTAGTCCCCCCAACTGTACTACCGCTAGCCGGAGAGATACCGGTGACGGCGGGTGGCGACACGTAAGTGTAAAGCGTGTTTGCAGCATTGGATCCACTAGCGGTAGTAACAAGGACACTGGATGCACCTGCGCTATTCGCCGGGGTAGTAGCGGTGATCGAGGTCGCACTGACCACACTGACATTCGTCGCGGCAGTTCCGCCGATGGTGACGGAGGAAACTCCCACGAAATTCGTCCCGGTAATCGTCACGCTTTTGCCGCCGAGGGTGGTGCCGCTGGTTGGAGAGATGGCAGTGACGGTGGGCGCCGGGGTTACGTACGTGTAGAGCGTATTTGCAGTATTCGTTCCGCCTGCGGTGGTCACGAGGACGCTGGCCGAGCCCGCCGCGTGAGCCGGGGTGGTGCAGGTGATGCTGGTGGAATTCACCACGACTAGGCTCGTCGCAACAGTGCCCCCGATGCTCACACCGGTCGCACCAGTAAAGTTAGTGCCAGTGATGGTAACACTGTTGCCGCCAACCGTGCTGCCACTGACCGGTGAAATCGAGGTGACGGTCGGCGGCGGCGTCACATAGGTAAAGAGCGTGTTTGCCGAATTGGTTCCTCCCGGCGTGGTCACGAGGACGCCGGCCAAACCCGCCGCATGAGCTGGTGCAGTGCAGGTAAGACTGGTGGAATTTACCACGCTGACATTCGTCGCGGCTATACCGCCAATGGTCACAGCAGTCGCTCCGGTCAGGTTCGTGCCGGTGATCGTCACGCTCGTCCCGCCAAGCGTGCTGCCACTCGTTGGCGAGGCCGTCGTGACCGTCGGCGGAACCACGTAAGTAAACAACGAGTTGGCCGCGCTGGAGCCGCCGCCATTAGTGGCCACGACGCTCGCTGTTCCCGCCGCATGGGCTGGCGTAAGACAGGTGAGGGTGGTGGCATTCACGATAACGAGGTTCGAAACCGTGGAACCGCCGATCGTAACCCCATTCAAACCCACGAAGTTGGTCCCGGTGATCGTCACCGCCGTGCCTCCGGCAGTCGGACCGCTTGCTGGGGAGATCCCGCTGACCGTCGCCAAAGCGATGTAGGTAAACAATGAGTTGGCCGAGTTGGAGCCTCCGGGCGTGGTCACTACCACGCTCGCCGTGCCCGCCGCGTGGGCGGGCATCGAGCAAATGATGTTTGTGGAGCTGATCAAACTGACGTTCGTCGCAGGCGTTCCACCAATGGTCACGCCCGTGACCCCATTAAAATTCGTGCCGATGATAGTCACGTTAGAGCCACCGGTGGTGGGGCAGGAGTTAGGCGTAATCGAGGTCACCGTAGGCACGCCGAGTGTGGCCACCTGCGAAGGAGTGAGCACCGCATTGTAAATGCGAATCAGATCCACCGACCCCGCCGCGTTTTCCGCAAGATTGTCCCGAAAGAAATGCAAGATGCCGCCGGTTGCGGAGGCCACGTAAGAGTAGTTCGTGTCCGTCGCGGTTAGCCGCTGAGTGCCGTCCACATAGACCACGCAAGCTTTGGAGGTGGCATTGCGTGTCATCACCACCCGGTGGGTCTTTCCCGCAATCATATCGGTGGTGCCGGAGTTCGACCCGTAGTTGTAAAACACCATTGAGCCGTTATTGACGTAGAGAGCCGGATCGATCGCGACATTACCAAAGTTCAGGATCGCCTTGAACGCAGGGCTGGTGAGTTCGTTAAAGCTGAACAACATCTCGATGGTATATTCGCCAGTGTTTGCCAGCACGTTGCTTACATTCGGTCCCTGCCCTGCTCCAAAAACATAAGCCGTGGAACCCAGTGTGCCACCGTTGGGCACCATCGGAGAGCCGCCCATCGCGTCGGCGTAGGTGCCATCGAATTCATAAACATGAGCCGCGGTCTGCGCCTGCCCCCGTCCCCCGAAACACGTGAGCAATAACAGCATCACCACCCAGAGACATCCTAATCTATCAAAAGCAGAAATGGCAATAATACGAACAAGCGAGCGACAGACAGAAATGTTCATGGAGAAATGAAAAGTTGGAGAAATTAAGTAGCAGTTGAGAGAAAACTCTGAAATCAATCTTAAAAGAACAATCTTAAAAGAAAAAATCACGAGTGTCCGGTTATATGTCAAAGAGATTCAGTTGGTTACAGTTCGGATCATGTAAAGTTCTGTGGTCTGCTTCCGTAAGTAGCTCATTTAGAGTGATTTCCTCAAACGGATGAACGCTCAAAAGCTGCAAAGTTCTGTGGAGTGTGCCAGGCAGTTTCGACTGCTTGTGGAGGATGGCGATCATCAGATAGGTGGCCACCGCGATCCATATCTGCGTCTTCACCGCGTTGGGACTCGTGCCGTAGAAGTGCTTGATGCGCAGGTGTCCTTTGATCCAGCGGAAGAACAGCTCGATGCGCCAGCGCATCTGGTAAAGCATGGCCACGGCCAGCGCGGGGATCTCTAGGTTGTTGGTGAGGAAGATCAGTTCTCTTCCGGTTTCCGAGTCGTAATACCGCACTTTTCTCAGAAGCGTCGACGGGGCCCCAAATAGACCGTTTGCCAAAAGTCATTTCCGATTGAAGGAGGGTAAGGCACAGACGGAGCGGACGAGGGTTGAATTATCTAGCATGTTTTTGAGGGAATCGAGGATCTTATCGGTGAGCGCCTCACCGTCGTTGGTGAGGAAGCCTGCCATGGATTGGCCTTTCACGTGCTGCCAGAGCCTTTCGATCGGGTTGAAGTCTGGACTGTAGGGGGACAGATAGATCGGCTTGATGTGGTGCCAATTCAGGCAAACGCTTTTGTGCCAACTGGCGTTGTCGAGCACGAGGTGGACTTGTTTTCCTTCCTCGTGCGGCACCTCCTCGGCCATCACATTGAGAAAGGCTTGGAAGACCTCCGTGTTGCAGTGGGCAACGATGAGGCTGACGAGCTGGCCGCTGACCGGTTCCACGGCTCCGACGACATTGCGCCGCAGATGGCCTCCATAATAGCCTTGGGTGGGGCGGCTGCCGCGCTTGACCCACTTGTGACGGGGTCGGGGATCGCCTTCGAATCCGGCTTCATCGCCGAAGAACACGCGAGCGGTGGGATCAGCTAACAGGGTGGTAAGTCGGGTGGCGCAGTCGTCTCGCTGTTGGGCCCACTTTTCCTTGTCGGGAGGTTCTGGCATGGGCCTCGGGATGCGCCGGGCGTAGCGATGTTCGTGGAGATAGCGGACGAGGGTTCGGTAGGAAATGTCGAAGATTTTTTCCTGTTTGAGCCAGCCACTGAGTTTGACGGCGGTCCAGTGGAGTTGTCCTGCTAGGGAGGGATCATCGACGAGGGGCAGGATCTCGGACTCGATGGTGGCGCGGGTAAGTTTTCGCGGTCTCCCGACTCGGGGGCGATAAGTTAGGCCATCGATGCCTTGTGCGTTGAAGCGGGTAATCCAGAGGCGCAGGCAGCGTTCGCCGCGACCGCAGTTGCGCAGGACAAGATCGTAAGCCACGCCGATGAGTAATAGATGGATGGCGTTGAGGCGGCGATAGCTCTTGCCATCCGGGCAACAGGACATGGCCTGTTCAAGCTCGGGGAGCGGACAGTTTTCTTCGTTAGGAAGCTGGCGGGGACGGCAGATCCGCGAAGAATAAGCATTTCAAACGGTCGTACCAGTCTTTTGTGCGGAGTTTCGGAAATTATTTTTGGCAAACGGTCTAACAGACATTGACAATCCGCTGGATGGCCTCAAATCGGCCTTTAAAATCAATTCAGGTAACGCATTTCAACAATTTGATTACTCAAAGTGACGATTCTGGTTTGCTCTTCAGGCATGCCTCGTGTGCTTCGTTACCCATATTTTGGAGCGGTTTACGACTCGATGGAGGGGGCACTTGTTCTGCGGATTGGTTGAGCATCTGGCATGACGCGGGAAGAGTGTTCGTCGGCGCTGAGGCTGGACGAACACAAGAAGCGGAATGAATTCCGCGCTCCGCAAAAACGGCCAGCCGAATGAACGACTGGCCGTTTTGGGAATGAAGAACAGGCAGGAATGCCTGTGTCACTTTAGTAACGATATTGCTCGCCCTTGTAAGGACCTTCGACTGGGACGTTGATGTAGTCCGCTTGCGCCTGGCTCAGAGTTGTCAGCTTTGCTCCGACCTTCGCGAGGTGGAGGCGGGCGACTTCTTCGTCGAGATGCTTCGGAAGCACGGTGACTTGGCCGGGTTTGTTAGTAGCCCGGTTTTTCCAAAGGTCGATTTGCGCGAGCGTCTGGTTGGTGAAGCTGTTGGACATCACGAAGCTCGGGTGGCCGGTAGCGCAACCGAGATTCACCAAACGACCTTCTGCTAGCATGTAAATGCTGTTGCCGGTCGGGAAAGTGTACTTGTCCACCTGTGGCTTGATGTTCGTGCGGATGACGCCCTTGGCTTCATTAAGCTTGTCGATCTGGATCTCGTTGTCGAAGTGACCGATGTTACAAACGATCGCTTGATCCTTCATCTTCTCCATGTGCTCGAGGCGGATGATGTCGAAGTTCCCGGTGGTGGTGACGTAGATATCGCCCCAGCCGAGGGTGTCTTCGAGTGTTAGGACGCGGAAGCCTTCCATTGCGGCTTGCAGCGCACAGATCG
>JBDTNJ010000244.1:0-11948 GCA_039933825.1 Luteolibacter sp. | reverse complement strand
GATCGCGGAAACAATTCCGTCGTCCACGGAGAGTTCTTCAAGCCCGGCATCGATCAGCTCAAGCTCAAGCTCCTCAAGATCGCGGCCCTCGGGCACTGGAAACTCGATGACAGACTTACGGTTGAACATGAAATCGAGCTGCCCGGCATTGATCAACTGACCACCGTTTTTGTTGAAAATGATCTTCAGATTGCCCACCGAGCGATTCGAATTATCCGTCGCGCACTCGACATAGAACAAGGAACCATGCGGGCCTTTTCCCTCATAGGTGATCTCGGAAATATCAGCCGCATCCTTTCCCGCGGCGCGCTTGATGGCGTTTTCAATATTGTCCTTGGACAGGTTTTGCGCCTTCGCGTTATTGATCGCCACCCGCAGCGGAGCGTTCGATTCCGGGTCCGGGCCGCCGCTTTTGGCAGCCATCGTGATGGACTTGGCCAACTTCGGGAACACCTTGGACATCGTGGCCCATCTCGATTCCTTGGCGCGGCGGCGGCATTCAAAATGTCTTCCCATGGTTTGTTTCAGTTAAAAGGTTGGCCTGCGATGGGGCCGGGGCGAAGATCTAAGCACCCCGGCGGAGAGATGCAAGCGAAGTGCTCGGCCTGACTGCGTCGAGGGTGAACCTCCGAAGCATTTACTCCCCGTTCTCCCGCCAGTCGAGCAGGACGAGGCTCTGGAATCTGGAAAAGTCGCGCAGGTTGCTGGTGACGACAGGAATTTCGAGTTTCATCGCGGTAGCGGCAATGAAGACGTCCATAATGCCTACCGGGGTTCCGTCATTAAGTAGGCTGGCATGGACTTTTCCGGCGAGCTTGGCGCACTCCGAGTCGAAGGGGATGATTTGGAATTGGGCCAAAAGAGAGTTCACCTTTCGTTTTTCAGAGTCGCGAAACGCTTCAGGCGCACGCCCGGTGCCGTTGAGCAGTTCAAATTCGGTGATCACGGAAACTACAAAGTCTTCGGGAGAATGGACGCGGAATCTAGCTACGACTTCCGGGCGTCCGCGCAGCACGTCGATGCAGACGTTAGTATCGAGCAGCCATTTCACAGCGCCTTTTCCTCGTAGTGAACCGGCTCGCGACCGAAGTCTTCGCGGGAGATTTGAATATTCTCAAAGAATCCCTCCGGCCAACCGGACGGCAGCTCCTCGATGACGACCGCTTTGCCTTCCCGCCGGATCGAGACCTCGCCGCAGGGAAATTCCAAACCCTTCGGCAGACGGACAGCAAGGGAGTTTCCCGATTTGAAAACTTTTGTCTTCATTCGGAAAGTATATACGACAAGTGATTACAAGCAAGTAGAAGGTTACTTTGTGTAAAATAGGCATCATTTGATTGCCGCACTTTGAGGTCACTCCTCCACGACTTTCGCCGTTTTTTTGGCGGCGGCTTTTTTGGCGGGGCGGGGCGGGAAGTCGAAGCCGATCTTGCCGTCCTTGGGATCAAAGGTGAGGTATGCGTCGAACTTACGTTTGGTGCGATTCGATACAAATCCTTTGAGGACGTCTGTTTTGCCGGTGCCAATGAGCTTGAGCAGTTGGGCGGGCGGGATTTCGCACTGAAGGATGGACTTGCCGATACGGATGCCGTGCGGGTCCTTTTTGGTGACGATCTCGGGGACGTGATAGGCTTTTTCGGTGGCGTAAACCTTGTAGGTTTTGCCTTCCTCGGTTTTGGCCTCGCCGATGAATTGCTCCTCGGTGAGTTCGGGCGGACCGTCGCGGTCGTCGCCTTCGAAGACGAAGTTGATTTTGAACTTCGCGTCCATTTCCAGAGCGGCGTCGAAGGGTTTGTTGAACTTCGATTTGAATCCGGTGAGCGGGCCGACGTGTTTCGTGGTGAAGAGCTGGATGGCTTCTTCCTCGGTGAGCAGGCGGCCGGCGATGTGTTTTTTCGCCTTGAATTTACACTCGGGCTCGCGGCACTCGTAGGTGGCCTCGGTTTGCTTGAGACTGGCGGCACCGCACATCGGGCAGGTGACTTTGAGGTCGGGGAAAACTTCGCTTTTCGCGAGATCGGCGGCTTTGCGGGCCTTAGTGCAGATTTCGTCGGTGTAGGAAATGATCTCCTTCATGAAATCGCCGCGCTTGAGGTGGCCTTGCTCCATTTGGCGGAGTTTGAATTCCCAATCGCCGGTAAGTTTCGGCGAATAGAGGCCCTCGATTTCCATCTCGCGGACGAGTTCGATGAGGCGCATACCGCTGCCGGAAACGAAGAGATCGCGGCCTTCGCGGGCGAGGTATTTCTGGGAAATGAGGCCTTCGATGGTCGCCGCGCGGGTGGCCGGAGTGCCGAGGCCGCGCTCGGCCATGGCTTCGCGGAGGGCTTCGTCGTCGATGAGTTTGCCGGCACCTTCCATCGCGGAGAGCAGCGTGGATTCCGTCATCCGGGCGGGTGGTTTGGTTTCCTCGGCGAGTGCTTCGATTGACTCGACTTTCGCGGGTTCGCCAGCGTTGACGGCACAAAGTTCATCTTTGCCTGCGGCCACGCCGGGGCGGCGACCGTAAACTTCGAGCCAGCCGGGTTTGACGAGGATTTTGCCGTCGGTCTTAAAGGTGTCGGCCTCGATGCGGGTGAGGCGGGTGGTTTGTTCAAACTCGGCGGAGGGGTAGAAGACGGCGATGAAGCGTTTGACGATCATGTCATACAGCTTTTGTTCGGCTTCAGAGAGTTTGGCGAATTTGCCAGTCGGGATGATGGCAAAGTGATCGGAGACTTTTTTGGAATCGAAAACGCGGCGGGATTTATGGAGGCGCGGGCCGTTGTCGGTGCTGCCGGAAAGCACGGCTTTGGCGTATTTCGAGACGTCCAAGTCGCTGTTGCCGATGTCGGACATCGTTTCGCGGACGTTTCCGGTGTAATCTTCCGGAAGGTAGCGCGAATCGGTCCGCGGGTAGGTGATCATTTTATGCTTCTCATAGAGCGCTTGGGCGATCTGGAGGGTACCTTTTGCGGAAAACGGAGCCTCGCGCTGGAGGGTGGTGAGGTCGTAAAGTTGCGGGGAAATTTGCGACTGCGCCTTCTTTTCCTCGGTGACTTTGCCGGTCTTCCCGGTACAACGAGCAACGATGGCCTCAGCGGTTTGCTGGTCCCAGATGCGCTCAGGTTTGGAAAGCGGAGCGTTTTCGTCCTTTTTCCATGCTTCGTCGATCCACTTGCCGAGGTATTCGCCAGCCTGGACGCCGAAATTCGCGTGAACCTCGAAATACGGCGTCGGCTTGAAAGCGCGGATCTCGGCTTCGCGCTGGGCGAGGATGGCGAGCGTCGGAGTTTGGACGCGGCCAGCGGCAGTGATGTTGAATCCTCCGTGACGGGAATTGAAGCAAGTGAGGGCCCGCGTGGCGTTGAGGCCGACGAGCCAATCGGACTCGGAACGGCACTTCGCAGCATCGGCCAGCGGCTTCATTTGCTCACCGGGGCGGAGATTTTTCCATGCTTGGAGGATGGAATCATTAGTCATCGACTGCATCCAGAGCCGCTTAACGGGCTTTTCCACGCCGCCGATTTCCATGATGTAGCGGAAAATGAGCTCCCCCTCGCGGCCGGCGTCGCAAGCATTGACGATGGCATCCACGTCCTTGCGCTTGGCGAGCTTGAGCACTTGCTTGAGGCGGGCCTCGGAGTCCGGGATCGGATCGAGGTCGAATTTCTCAGGGATGGCCGGGAGAACACTGAAATTCCATGGAAGCTTCTTGCCATTCGGTCCCATCGGCATGCGCAGTTCGACGAGATGGCCGACGGCGGAGGTGATGACTGCCTTCTCGTTTTCAAAAAACACGTCGCGGCCGGATCCTGATTTTTCGAACTTGCCGAGCTCCTTGGCAAGCACGCGGGCGAGATCGGTCATGACGCTGGGTTTCTCGGCAATGATGAGTGTTTTTCCCATGGTAAAAGGTGGCCGTTAAGTGGCTGTGGGCTGAGGGACTAAGCTTGAGAGGGTGGACTTTGCAAGCGGATTGGTGATTTTTCGTGATTTTGAGAAGGGAGATAAACCCTTACCGCCGCGCATAGCGGAATCCCGGGAACGCCCGCACCAGCCGCCGCATTTCCAACTTCATCAAAGTAGCCGTCACCACATGTGCGGGCAGGCCGCAGCGTTCGATGATGAGATCCACGGGAGATTCATCGCTCGTCACGGCGGCGAAAACGGCGGCTTCTTCTTCCGGCAGCTCGGGAATTTCCGCCGCAGGTTCCGCAGCGCTGGCTTGGCGGGCAAAGGGAAGTTCTCCCAAATCATCGAGAATATGGCTGGGATCGGCTACGAGCGTCGCCCCATCGCGGATCAATTGATTGCAGCCGGCGGAGGTCGGTTTATCAATCGGACCGGGCACAGCAAAAATCGTCTTCCCATACTCCGAAGCCAGATTCGCGGTGATGAGCGAGCCCGACCAAGCCGGGCACTCGACCACCAGCACCGCCCTCGCCCACGCGGCCACGATCCGGTTCCGCATCGGGAATGTCTGCTTGTCCGGGGGCGTGTTGAGTGAAAATTCCGAAACCACCGCTCCATGACCGGCGGCGATTTTCTCCGCCAGCGCAAGGTTTTCCGGCGGGTAGAGTTTTCCCAAACCCGAGCCGATCACCGCGATCGTGCGCCCGTTCGCAGCGACGGCCGCTTCGTGGGCAGCGGTATCAATCCCCCGCGCGAGGCCTGAAATGATTGTGAACCCGGCCTGCGCTAGCTGATAGGAAAATTTCTTAGTCGCCTGCTTGCCATAAATCGTCGCCCGCCGCGAGCCGACGATGCTGATGGCGTGCTTGTCCCGCGCCTCCAGCTTCCCCCAGACATAGAGCAGCAGTGGCGGATCGTAGGCCTCGCGGAGCGGCGCGGGGTAGTCCTCGTCATCTTGCGTCACGATGGAGATCCCGCGCGCGGCAGCCTCACGCATCTCGGCAATCGGGTCCGCGTGGTCCTGCCAGGAGTGCAGGATTTTCGCGGTTTCCTCACCGATGCCGTCCACCCGCATCAGCCGGTCCTTAGGCGCGCCGAGGATCGCTGCGGATTCGCCAAACGCTTCGAGCAAACGCCGGACACGGATGGGCCCGATTTTCGGCAGCAGGTTCAGGGCGACGAGAGCTTCTTGATCGGTCATGAGCGTGGTTAGAGTCTGCCCATGGAAAACGCGCGGCGTCAAAGCTCCATTGTGTGGAAAATAAAACTTCCCGAGAAGCCGTTGAATTACGGCTCAGTGCGCCGCGAGCCAGTTAGGGCCTGTCCCGGCTTCGATCTCGATGGGGACTCCCGCAGGTAAAGGCAGTGCGGTTTTCATCGCTTCGAGGATTTTTGGAACCAGTTCCTCCTTTTCATCAAGGGCAAGATCGAAAACGAGTTCATCGTGCACTTGGAGCAGCATTTTTGTTTGATAGGGATTTTCCCGCAGCAGCGAGTCGATGCGGATCATCGCGAGTTTGATCATGTCGGCGGCGGTTCCTTGGATCGGCGTGTTAATGGCGGCGCGCTCGGCGTTGCCTCGCAGATTCTGGTTGCCGGAATTGTGGTCGGGAAAATAACGACGGCGGCCGCTGATGGTTTCAACATAACCCTTTTCCCGCGCCTCGTTGATGGTGCGGTCCATGAACTCGCGGATGGCCGGATATTCGCGGAAATATGCGTCAATGATGCTTGCCGCCTCGGTGCGCGGAATGGCGAGCCGCTGGCTAAGACCGAAGGCGGAGATGCCGTAAATAATGCCGAAGTTCACCATCTTCGCGGTGCGACGCATGTCAGAGGTGACGTCTTCCGGCTCGACGACGAAGACTTTAGCGGCGGTGATGGTGTGGATGTCCACATCGTTTTGAAACGCCTCGATCATCGTGGCGTCCTGTGAGAGAGCGGCCATCACGCGCAGCTCGATTTGCGAGTAGTCACAGGACAGCAGAATGAACCCCGCACGCGGGACGAAGGCTTTGCGAATCTTGCGCCCGGCTTCAGATCGGACCGGGATATTTTGCAAATTAGGATCAGACGAGGCGAGGCGGCCTGTGGCGGCGACGAGCTGATGGAAATGCGTATGGATGCGCCCGGTTTCCGCGACGATGTGGGTAGGCAGGGCGTCGAGATAGGTGGACTTGAGCTTGGTGGCTTCGCGCCAGGCTAGCACGTCGGTGATGATCGGGTGCTTGCCCTCGAGAGTGGCGAGTGTTTGCTCGTCGGTCTTGTATTGGCCGGTTTTGGTCTTCTTCGCTTTGTCAGCCAGATTGAGTTGGTCGAAAAGGATTTCACCTAACTGCTTCGGAGAGGCAATGTTGAACGAGCGGTCGGCATGGCCGTGGATGGCTTTTGCTAGATCGTTGATCTGGATCTGGAGTTCATCGCCAATAACTGACAAAGCAGCCGGATCAACGGAGATGCCTTCCATTTCCATTCGGACGAGCACGGGAAGAAGCGGGCCTTCGATCTCGCTGAGAATGGATTGTTGATGGGCCTCGGTGAGCAGCGGACGGAGTTTTGCGGCGAGCTGGAACGTGACATCCGCATCCTCAGCGGCGTATTCAGCGAGAACTTCTAGCGGAATCGCGGTGATATCGAGATCCTTTGAGGCCTTGGTTTTCTCGGCGAAGTTGAACAAATCCTCGGCAGCTTGGGATGCTTCCGCAGGGCGTTTGGAAGCCGCTGCCACGTCGGCCAGCTTGATGGGGGTATATCCTAGTAAAGTCTCCGAAAGATAGTCCATCGAATGCCGCCGCTCGGGGGCGATGAGCGTATCCGCTAGCATGGTATCGAAGTAGGGACCGCGGACTTCGATGCCGTGATGATGCAGGATGGAGAGATCGTATTTGAGGTTATGACCGATTTTTTCCGCAGGAGAGGAAAGGATGGATTTGAGATTTGAAATTTGAGATTTGAGATCGGTGATCGGAAGATACCAGGCTTCGTGGGCTTTCCATGAGAATGCGATCCCCAGCAGGTTTGCTTCAAAGCGGTCAAGGCCGGTGGTTTCCGTGTCGAAGCAGAAGGTGGATTGCCGGGCGAGTTCGGCGAAGAGCTTGGCTTGGAGTTCGGGAGTGTCGGCGAGGTGATAGGTGTGCGCGACGTCGCGAATGGTTTTGAAGGTTTCAAAAAGGGTTGGAGATTCGTCGGCAGCCGCAGGAGTAGCGCTTTCTCCACTGAAGAGGCGCTTGGTGAAGGTTCGGAACTCGAATTCGTTGAACAGCGCCTTGAGCGCCTCCTCATCGCGCGGAGAGAGGATGAGATCGTCCCAGGTGACTTCGATGGGCACATCAAGAATGATCGTGGCAAGCTCTTTGGACAGCAGAGCCTGGTCCGCGTGGGTTTCGACGTTTTCCTTCTGCTTGCCTTTGAGCTTGGCGGAGCTAGCGATTAGATTCTCGATAGAGTCAAACTCGGCGATAAGCTTTTTAGCCGTCTTATCACCGATGCCGGGGATGCCGGGAATGTTATCCGCCGCATCGCCCCATAGGCCGAGGATGTCGATGACCTGGGATGGCCGCTCGATTTCCCAATTTTTGAGCATCGTTGGCAGATCGATGACTTCGTGATCGGAGCCTTTCCGGCCGGGTTTCCACATGCACGTCCTAGTGGAAATGAGCTGCGCGAAATCCTTGTCCGGTGTCACCATGAACGACTCGAAATCATCCTTCTCTGCGCGATGAACTAGCGTGCCGATGATGTCGTCCGCCTCGAAGCCATCGACCTCTAACACCGGTATGTGAAATGCCCGGCACAAGCGCTTCACATGCGGAATGGCGGCGGCGAGCTCCTCCGGCATCTCGTCACGCTGGGCCTTGTATGCGGGAAATTTAATGTGCCGTGGGGTAGGCGCGGAGGTATCGAACGCAACGCCGATGTGGGTGGGGTTTTCCTTTTCGAGAATCGCCAGCAGCGTGTTGATAAAACCATAGAGCGCCGACGTGTTGACGCCTTTGGAGTTGCGGATGGGACTTTGGATTAGCGCGAAATGGGCGCGGTAAATCAGGGCCATGCCGTCGAGCAGGAAAAGACGTTTCATGGCGTGAGCTTGGGCAGGCCTTCGCAGGGAGTCCAGCGAATGTCCGGCAACCCTTCCGGCATTGGATCATGGACCATCACCGCCGATCGAACGGGTAAGAACACGGAAGAATCCGCGGTTGCCCGCTGTGGCCCCTGCGATTTTCACAAGGGTATGCCCATTTGCCATAGGCTCCTCGGTGAGACCCGCTGCGCAAGCCCATGGTCCGGATCCCATCTTGGTTGCCACAGTGGTCCAGCTGCCTTCGGACAAGTTAGGAGACTGCAGGACGCGGAAACCTAGAGTGGGAGCAGCGGTATTTCTCTCAAATTCAAAATGAAAATCCGGAGCGACCCGGGTGATGCCCTGCGTCCGCTCCAACAGAATTCGCGCGTTGAGTGCCTCGTAGCGGGCAAGTGCTTCGAGAAAATAGAAATCACCATAGATCAAAGAGCGGTTAGGATCTCCCCATTTGACGCTGCCGGCCTTGAGGATGCCTGGGTTGGCGATATCAGACACCGAGCATAAATAATCCGGCTCAGAGTCCTGGTCCTGCCCGTCATAGGTGATCAGGCAATGCAGAATATCCTCTGCCGCGCCGAGGTAACGGTTTCGATCCGGGACAGAAACCGCATACCTGCTCAATTCAATCAATCCAGCGGCGGCAATCGCGGCGGCGGAAGAATCTCGCAAGGTGAATGCCAGCGAGGGAGGTCTGCGGTCGCCAAGGCCCGTGCCCGTGGAAGAATTGTAGTCGGCATTGAAATCGTTCCAAGGGCCGGTAGGTTCACCCATGGCGGCGTCAAAATCGCTTGGCGGCACGAAATCCCCCACGCGGTGATTATACGCATCGGCGACCAGATAATGCGGCAGGTGGTTGATGAAATAGTCCGCCGTTGCCTGGGCAGCGACGAGGATGTCCGTGGCATTGGTGGCGGGATCGCGATGGGCATACCGATAAGCGCTTGTCAGCCCATAAATGGCCCAAGCCTGGCCGCGCGACCATGTGGTCTCATCGCCATACCCTTGAACGGTGCTTTTGCGTTCGATCTGTCCGATTTTAGGACCGCTTTCAAAATGCTTAACCACGTGATAGCTGCCGCCGTCCGCCCGCAGATGTCTGGCGATCGAACTGCGGACATGGATCAGCGCATGATCGAACCAGGGACGATTCGCTGGCAGGCGTCCGCTCAATTCATAGCCCAGAAACATCACCTCAAGGTTCATCAGATTATCGATACAGACCGGATAGGGATCCTCGAATGGCGTATTCCATGAGCGCGTAAACCCGGCAGGAATGGGAACCCCGGCGGAATTGACTTGGTTAAAGCGGGAATCGAGTTTGGCAGCCGCAGAGAGAATGGCGCTCTTCCCAAAAGCACGGTAGGCAGCCCCGGGATCGGTTGATTCATCGTGATACAGCCAGCCTTTCCCGAGTGAGGCGAGAACGATGAAACCGATGTCGTGATCGGTGTTCGTCGATTGAGCCAGAGGGGCCGACCAATCCATGGCGCGCTGTTTCCAAAGATCACTCCCGGTATGCTGGGCGAGAAGCCAAAGCGTGCCAGGCCAGAAGCCGTTCCGCCAGTCCCGGGTGTTTGAAACCACCGACCAGTGGCCGGTGCTAGGGTCTCCAACAGCTGGAAAATCCGAATACATGCCCGGACTGCCGTAGGTGGTGTTCAACCACGCGATGGTTTGGCTACTGCGTTGTTCCGCCACTGTCCATGCCTGCGCCACTTCAAGCGAAAGATCCGCTGCGGCCAATTGCGAGGCAACGGAAAGCGTGATTCCGGATAACATGCCAAACTGTGCGACAACACTTGCTTTTATATCAGTGATCATCGGAGAGGGGGAAGTAGTGACTCTCTACAATTTGCAAAAAACATTCAATCTTCATTTCCCATCTGAAAAAGATTTCCCGACCCATCGTCCTGGTGCAATCGCTCCTGTCCACTCGTGAAACACGTTAGCCCCCCCGAAAATCTCGGATCAGCGGTACGGTTGTTTCCTCGCGCTTCGAGCGGGGCTGTGGAGATTTTCTTTCGTGGCGCTGGAGAATCTCACTTTCGATCGCCGTGAAAAATCAGTCTGACAGCACATTCATCCAGCGGGAGATCTGTGCCGTCACGTTGGCAATCGACGGTGCGCCCGGATTGGTGCGGGCGGCCAAGGCACGTTCCAGTGAAAAAACATCCCTGGCATCCGAGCCGTAAGCGGGGTCGATAGCAGGTAGATCGAGTTGATCGAGTGGAGTTTTGGTCGCGATGGCTTGGGCGACGGCTTTTCCGACCAGCTCGTGCGCATGGCGGAAGGGCACGCCCTTTTTCACCAGGTAATCGGCGAGATCGGTGGCGAGTAGCATCGGATCGGCGGCGGCGGCGTGGCAGTTTTCCTCGCGGAGTTCCATCGCGGCAATCATTTCGGTATTCACGGCGAGGATCAGGCGCAGGGTGTCCACAGAGTCGAAAAGCGGCGGTTTGTCTTCCTGAAGGTCCCGATTGTAAGTGAGCGGCAGGCCTTTGACGGCGACAAGCAGGTTCATCAGATTGCCGACGAGGCGGCCCGTTTTACCGCGGGTGAGCTCGCAGACGTCGGGGTTTTTCTTTTGCGGCATTAACGAGGAGCCGGTGGTGTGTGCATCGGAAAGCGCGGCAAACGCAAACTCGGCGGTACACCAAAGAATGAGATCCTCGCTCAGGCGCGAGAGGTGGACGCCGCAGAGCGAAATAACGAATAGCAACTCGGCGATGTAGTCGCGGTCCGCGATGGCATCCATCGAGTTCTGCGTGACGCCATCGAACCCGAGCTCAGTAGCGATAGCGTGGCGGTCGAGATTGATGGTGGAACCAGCGAGCGCACCGGAGCCGAGTGGGGAAATATTCAGGCGCTTACGGCAATCCACGAGCCGGGATTTGTCGCGTTCCAGCATCTCGATGTAGGCAAGGAAATGATGACCGGCGGTGACGGGTTGGCCGCGCTGGAGGTGGGTGTAGCCGGGAATGATGGTGGCCGCATATTTTTCCGCACGGTCGAGCAGGGCTTGTTGCAGACCGGTGATGGCAGCGAGCAGCCCGTTGATTTCGGTTCTGCAATAAAGCCGCGTATCCGTGGCCACTTGATCATTCCGCGAGCGGGCGGTGTGGAGTTTCGCCCCTGCCGCGCCGATGCGCTTGGTGAGCTCCGCCTCGATATTCATGTGGATGTCCTCAAGCGAGGTCTTAAACTCAAATTTCCCGGCCTCGATGTCCGCTAGGATTTCCCGCAGCCCGCCTTCAATTTCGGAAAACTCCGTTTCCGTCAGCAATCCCGCCATCAGCTGGGCCCGGGCATGCGCGATCGAGCCTGCGATGTCGTGCGGAAACAATCGCCAATCATACGAAATGGATTCGCCGAATTGCTGGACGAGTGACGAAGTATCTTTTGAGAAGCGGCCTTTCCACATGGCAGGTGAGATTGCAGATTTGAACCGGAACCGAGCCAGATGAAACGCGAAAAATTTCCTTTTCCCGTCTTCGTCCTCAACCATCGAATCGAAATCCTCCACTTTGGCGGGTCGATTGGCTGCCGCGACTCTCGCCGCTGTCATCGTTTCAATCGGCACGTCACCCGACGCAAAAATCAGTCAAATTGCACTTGCTTCTCGGAGGGGTAGGCAATTTTCGGCAAAAAAACAATTCTTGCCAACCCTCATTTCAGGCGGTAGAGACACGGCGTTCATTTTGTAATTTCGCAATTGAACGCACTTCGTCTGGTCTCTAACGCCATGGTCTCAGGAAGTGTTGAATGTGATGGCGTACTAAGAATAGACAAAAATGGACATCTACGTGGGCAACCTGCCCTACACCGCTACTGAAGAAGACGTTACTGGCCTCTTCGCCGCTTATGGACCTGTTGAACGGGTCAAAATCATCACCGACCGCGAAACCGGCAGATCCAAGGGATTTGCTTTCGTGACTCTCGGCGACCAGAGCCAACTGAACGCTTCGATCGAAGC
>JBDTNJ010000243.1:0-6780 GCA_039933825.1 Luteolibacter sp. | reverse complement strand
TACCGGAGTTCAAAACCCCAAAACAACTCGCCGAATGGCGGGCGGAACTGGCGGCGAAGTCCGACTCCAAAGCCAGCACGACCCAGGACACCGCGTTCTACACCGGTAAACCTTACTTGGCGTCAATCAGCAGCTACGAATTCAATTATCGAAACTACAGTCCCGAGCTCGCAAGATGGACTTCGGAAGATCCAAGCGGCTTTCCGGATGGGTCAAATAATTTGACCTATGTTAACAATATGGCTACTATCGCTGTTGATGTAGCGGGTCTGAATATTTGGGCAATTACTAATCCCAATGCTGCTGGAGGCGGCGGCCACACCGCTGTGATTATAGGGGATGGAGGGAGGTTTGCTTATCGTTCATACGGACCGAATGGACTTGACGCTTTGAATTTCAATTCGCTTGGTGAAGCAATGAGATACGCGAATGGGGCTGGATACGCCGACTATAACAGGTGGGATACAGATGCTTCACAGGACACAGCGGCAAGACAATCAATGAACAATTATGATTATACTGGTAGTGATTACCAAGTCGCTACCCATAACTGTCAAGATGCTGTCAGCAACGCATTGTCTGCTGCAGGGGTAAATTATGACCATGAAACCAATGTTCCAAATCAATGGAACACATTAAATAGGTTGGTTTCTGATGCTAGTGGAAAAGTAAATATTCTTGAATAAAACATATGAAACTAAAAATAATATTGTTGTATATTCTTTCAATTGCGCTTGTTTCTGCGGATTCAAAAATTGAACATTCCGCTATCATACCAAAGTTTTATCAACTGTTGTTCTCACAAGAAAAACCAACCAAACAGGATGAGTTTGATTTTTTTGGTGGTAAATCGTGTGATGCGATTAGAATATCAATTTCCTCTAATAAAAAAGTTGCAGTCCACTCAAACTCAGAGACTCCAATTTGGGACTATTTGAGAAATCATTTAGAGTTTTTTTCGACACTTCATATAAATGATGCCACCAAAATGAGGATTCAGGCAACTGATCCTGTGGAGCAAGTTCGTCTGTATAACAGTACAAAAATAGCAGAAAAAAAGGTATTTGTGACATTTCCATCTGATATTATCAAGCAACCCGGAGCTTCCACGGGGGTTTCTGTAGGCATTTTTACTCTTGGGGAGGATTGTTACATCGATATTGGTTCGACAATCATTGTTTCTGGCACAACTAGGGTCCTAATTGGAGAATTGGTAGGAGGGCAATGAATGTAAATTAATTAGATTTACTAAAAACTAGGGACATTGATTGACGTTAAAGTGTATCATAATCCAAAAATATACCAATATACGACCGATGATTAAAACCACCACCCGCTTGCTCAAACAACTCTGCTACGCCCTCTCCGCAGCAGACGAGCAGCGGGCTCCTTGAACGTCGAACATCGAACTCCCAACATTGAACATCGAAGTGGAAGAGTGAGAGAGCCTGCTCCCTTGCTCTCTCCACCCGGTGTTCAATGCCCTTTTCAAAGCACTAAATCTTAAGCATGAAATCATAAAGAATAGCCAACCGCGAATGGACGCGAATGTACACGAACGAAGAGTCAAACATTAGAGGATTCATGCATGCAGGGCAGAATGCCCAGCATCCAGCTCGGTTAAACTTCGCGTCCATCCGCGTCCATTTGTGGTTCAAATTTTTCTCTGTTCCCCCCATCCAGTATCTCAGTGCCATCAGTGGTTAAAATCACTCCACCCTCTTCCTTTTCAAATGAATACTAACCGCAGAGCCGCAGAGGTCGCGAAGGGACGCAGAGTCTCACAACTGGAGCGCGGAATTCATTCCGCCCGAATCTCTCAAACAAAAAAAGACACCAACAGTTCTACTTTGCGTCCCTTAGCGACCTTTGCGTCTTTGATCCCGCCCGCCGGCGCCCCCCCTGCGGGGCACGTCGCAGTCGCTCCTGAGTGAGACGACAAGGTTAAGAAATGACGGCATGCCCTGGATCGAGGAATGAGGGGGTTGTTCCGGGTGGGTTAAGATCGTTTTCCACTCCGATGGCGATTTGTGCGGCGATGTAATCCGCGTCCTCCGCGATGCCGGAAAATCTAGCGGATCCCAAGGTGTGCATCCATGGAAGACCGAGGAAATAGAGGCCGGGAATCGCTGTAACACCTCGGTCCGTTTCCGGATAACCTCGCATGTTGAAAATGGGGAGCTTGATGAATTTGAAATCCGGACGAAAGCCGATGCACCAGACGATGGAAGTGATGTTTTCGGTGGCGAAGTTGAGCTCAGTGGGTTCTTTCTCCGGCACCCAAACCGGCGTGTAGTGAGATTCTTCCGGCGCTTGGATTCCGCTGGCAATGATATATTCGTCAAT
This sequence comes from Luteolibacter sp., assembly GCA_039933825.1. Taxonomy (GTDB): domain Bacteria; phylum Verrucomicrobiota; class Verrucomicrobiia; order Verrucomicrobiales; family Akkermansiaceae; genus Luteolibacter. The sequence continues at coordinate 4,434 of JBDTNJ010000243.1, read as the reverse complement.
CCGATGGCAGATGTGGTTGTACGCTTGGTCAGCAGTGTCGAGCTTCTCGGCAATGTCTTGGCGGACGGTGATTTTGGCGGCGTCGATGCCGTCCAGCAAGCCATAGAGTTTCACGCCTTCGAGAGCGAATTGCCGCAGGTCGGTCTGATGGCCGCCGTCGCGCCCGGTCAGGTAGTGGTTAGTCCTTGATAGCACCTGCGCCTGATCGGGATGTTCGGCGAAGGTGGTTTTGTAGTCACCCATTTCCTCCAGCCAGGTGGCGGCATCCCTCCCCCGGTAGCGGCGTGGCGAACGAGTGGCATTGCCGAGGCAGAGATGGACTTTTCTTCCTGCGAGATGCAGGTCCTCCATGATCTGGACCCCGGATTGACCCGAGCCGACGATGAGTGTTTCACCTTCGGGAATCAGCGACGGCCTTTTGTAATCGACCGAGTGGATCTGCTTGATGTGCTTCGGAATGTTCTCAGCCCCGGGGGGGACGAATGGAAGGTGGAATCCGCCAATCGCGACGATGACATCATCGCAATACCAGGTCCCACGGTTGGTTGTGACGCGGAAGTAGCCGTCGCTCTTGCTAACGGAAGTGACGGTGATTCCTTCGAGAACAGGCGGCCGGAATTTTTTCACATAGCGATCCATGTATTCCACGATCTCATCCTTGCGCATGAAACCTTCTGGGTCGTCGCCATCGTAGTGATGCCCTGGCAAGCGGCATTGATGATTTGGCGTGACGAGGCAGAAGCTGTCCCAACGCTCCTCACGCCACGAGTGGGCGATCCTGTTCTTTTCAAAAATGACATGGTCATCAATACCACGCCGCCTCAGACAGAAGCTTGCCGAAAGTCCGGCCTGACCGCCACCGATGATGACGACGGAGATGTACTGCGGATCCGAAAATGGCATGGGAAAGGCGCTTCAATGGACATGTACGATCGTGAGGACCGTGGTCGGCGGCAGCGCGCCGGCCCAGCGCTCGATGTGGGAAAGTGAGGATTTGGCAGCGCGGCCCGAGAGATCGAAAGTCTCCCGGACAAGCTCGGATGCATCAGTGAGCGCGAGCCGGGAAAGCCGGACGAATTCGCAGGCGGGTAATTCCTGGCCCGGGGTGAAATATTTTTTCACTACCGATGAAGGCGAGTAGCAGGGTTGGAAGCTGCCATCAGGCAGTTCCGCGATGAATGTGGTCTCAGGCATGGGAACATGGGGTTGGATGGTTTTTTGAGCGAGAGGCACTTTTTAAACACCCGCAATTTGGGGCCTGCGCTGGCGAGGTATGAATCAGAAGTCGTGCCAGATTCGCCGGGTTTTTATCGGTGGGGGGACGCTCGGATTTTTTGGTCGAAGGCAGGTGGATTGCGACCTACTTTCCGTCTTGGATTCGTGAAAAATGCCCTATATTCGATTCCCTGAAACGACAGCGCCGCCCGCAGCGTAAGGATTGGATCAATCTCATGAGCCGTTCCAACATCATTTTCAGCCATGCATGCGTTTTTGCAGTGGGCATCGCGGTGGCCGTGATCGCCAGCAGGGTCCGGGAGTCGGCCGAGCCAGAAGCATCTGGCGGTGGAACGAATTCGCGTTCATCACGGGCGGGTTCCTCCGGAAATTCCATGGGTGAGGAGGTGGCAGGTCATCGCAGTGGAAATGAGGAAGCTCGGTCCGCTTTCAAGAAAGACGCCAGGCAACCCGTCGACCAACTTGCTGACATCGTAAGGATGACGGATGTCACCGCGCGGCAGCGGGCCTTGATGGATCTGGTGGACCGGCTCGGACCCGGAGAGTTTGCGGCGGTGGCGGATCAATTCCGCCAGCTCGATCACCTCGGAGATTCCGGCGGCGAGTATGATCTGATCCTGCGCGGCTGGGCGAAGGTGGATCCTCTAACCGCCCTGGAATATGTCGGGAAATTTCCCAACAGCCGTGCCGGCAGCGCGACCATTCTATCCACTTGGGCGGGTAAGGATGGCGCGGCCGCTGAAAAATGGGCGATGGACCACTATCAGGGCGACGGCCCGAATCCCTACATGGCCGCGGTCATCCGTGGCATCGCCGGGAACGATGTGGCGGAGGCCTCGCGCCTTGCGCAAACGATGCCGCAAAGCCGCGAACGGTCTGAAGCGGTGGATGCGATCACGCGGGCACTTTTTCTGCAAGGCCGGGATGCTGCTATGGCATTTCCCGCATCGATTAAGGACGACATGCTCCGCGGAGGATTTGTTGCTGCCATTGCCGACCGCCTAATCACGAAGGATCCCGACAAAGCTGCGGCATGGATCGCCACGATGTCGCAGGGTGATGTTCAGAATCGCGCCGCGCACAACGTTGCGGAAGCATTGGCGAAGGAGGATACCGCCAAGGCCGCCGCGTGGGTCCGCACACTGAAGCCGGAAGCACAGGTCGAGGCCGCGCGGGGCGTCATCCCGATCATGTCATCGGCGGATATCGCAGGCACGGCCAAGTGGGTTTCCAGTCTGGCCGGCACGCCCAACTACGATCGTGCGGTGGAGGAATTCGTGTGGAGCTGTAACACGCGGGCTCCCGAGCAATCCGCCGCCTGGATCACAGGAGTATCCGATCCGGACCAGCAGCGCCGGCTCTATCACCGCATGTTGGGTGAATGGGCGCAGCACGATGCGGGTGCGGTGAAGCAGTGGGTGACTTCCAACAATGTGCCGCCGGATATACTCAAGCGTTTCTCGCGCTGACTTCGATGTTGTGCCAAATTTTTGGTATGAGAGGATCCGGGAGTTTTACTCTCGATGCTGACGGATATGAAACATGGGATTCTGATCTGGATACTGGCCATGGGCTGTGGCGTGGCCGAGACATGGGTGGTGGCGCCAACGGGTGACGATCATACGAAGGGCACTGCGGAGGCCCCTTTAAAGACCTTGAAGGAAGCCTTGCGCCGCGCAGGAGCAAGACCCTCAGGAGCAGCGGAAATTCTTCTCAAGGCCGGGAAATACAGCGTGGAGGAAACGTGCGTGATCGGCCAGCAGCATGCCTCGATGGGGAAGGGGGCTTTGCGGGTTCATGGTGAAGCGGGGGCCGTGCTGAGTGGTTTCCGCAACGTGCCGATTGGGGCGTGGACGAGGCCGGATGCGGCGACGTTGAAGCGGCTTCGCCCGGAAGTTCGTTCCCATGTGTTAGCGCTTTCATTTGAGGCGATGGCGAGCGGCGATCCGGGGCATTTGAGCCGGCGCGGTTTCAATCTGGCAGGAAGCCGTGAGTGTCCGCCAGCACTGTTGTTTGTGAGCGGGCGGGCGATGCCGCTGGCTTCGTGGCCGGAGGATGGCACCGCGAAGCCCGGGAAGATTATCGATGCCGGGCCCGTGCTTAGTCCTGATAGCGTGGCGGAGTTTTACAAAAGCGGCGGGACATTCGAGTATGATTCAGATCGTCTTGCGGCCTGGGCACAGGAGAAGGATCTGTGGGTGGATGGGGTTTTCGGGAACCCATGGGAATGGTCCTTCAACCGGGTGCGCAGGGTGGATGTCGAAAAGAAATCGATCACCCTGGCCTGCGGCGAGGTGAGCGGATTGCTCAGTTTGAAATGGCTGAAGCCGCATTTCAGAGTCAGCAACGCGCTGTGTGAAATCAGTGTGCCAGGCGAGGTATGCTATGACTATCAGGGAAAGCGGCTCCTGATCTATCCGCCACTGGATGGTGATTCATGGAAGCAGGCGGCGGCGTTATCGTGGACGCCTGGCCCGTTGATCCGCTTGTCCGGCGCGGATGGGGTGAAGATCGAGGGGCTGGTTCTGGGTGGCACGCGCGATGGACTGATGGAGATCCGGGACTCGAAGCATGTCGAGGTAACGGATTTGAGATTTGGAATGAACGGTGGTGATGGTCTGGATGCAAAAGATTCGGAGGTGGCACTACGCGGTTGCCGCTTCGAAGGCTGCGGCGGGCGCGGCGCGATCCTCGCAGGGGGTGATGAAGCGAGCCTCCGTCCGTCCCTTCAATCAGCGGATCACTGCGTGTTTGTGAATGATGCTTGGTGGTCGAGAATCTATCATCCCGCATTGGAATTGCATGGAGTGGGGCAGGTGGTGAGCCATTGTGTTTTCGAAGATCATCCGCACATGGCGATCGAGCTGAAGGGTAATAATTTCGTGATTGAAGATAATCTATTCCGCCGGGTCAGCACAGGATTCGTGGACATGGGGGCGGTGTATTTCAATCTGGGCGAGAATCCTCTGCGGCGTGGCTCGATTGTGCGGAACAACTTTTTCGATAATATCCGCAGCGCTGATGGAAAGCGTTGTGCAGTCTATCTGGACAACGCGTCGACCGGTGTGCGGGTGGAGGGGAATCTTTTCCGAAACATCGGGCAGGGGCCGGATGATTGGACAGTGATGGTCCACGGCGGCGGATATAACCCCAAAGATAGGTTTGGGCGATAGCCCCGAACCTATCGGTTGTTGGACA
>JBDTNJ010000242.1:0-10640 GCA_039933825.1 Luteolibacter sp. | reverse complement strand
AAGGCCTCAAGCCGATCGTCGTCATCAACAAGATCGACCGCCCGCTCGCCACTCCGCTCAAGGTCCATGACCAAGTCCTCGAACTTTTCCTCGACCTCGATGCCGACGACGAGCAATTCAACGCTCCCTTCGTCTATGGCTCAGCCCGCGACGGTTATTTCATGGATCATCCCGATGACGAGCGGAAGGACTGCATCCCGCTGCTCAAGAAAATCATCGAGTTCATCCCCGAGCCCATCGCCGATCCCGAGGCCCCATTCCTCATGCTCGTTTCTAACATTGAATGGGACGAGTACGTCGGCCGCGTCGCCGTCGGCAAGGTTCTCGGTGGCAGCGTGAAAAAGGGCGACACGATCTATCTCATGCGTCAGGACGGCACCAAGGTCCAATCCAAGGTCCTCAAAACCTTCACCTACTCCGGCCTCGCCACCGCCGACTCCGATGGTTGTGGCGCAGGCGGCATCGTCGGCATCGCGGCTGGTATTGAAAACATCGACATCGGCGAAACCATCGCCGGCAACGCCGACCAGGAGCCGCTTCCATTCGTCGCCATCGACCCGCCGACCGTGTCGATGCAGTTCTCCATCAACGACGGCCCGCTCGCCGGCAAGGAAGGCAAACACGTCACCTCCCGCGCCATCCGTGAACGTTTGATGCGCGAGTTGAAAACCAACATCTCCATCACCGTCGAGGACACCGACATGTCCGGCGTCTTCAACGTTTCCGCCCGTGGAGCCATGCAGATCGCCGTGCTCGTCGAACAAATGCGCCGCGAAGGCTTCGAAGTCCTCGTTTCTCGTCCGGTCGTGATCTATCGCCGTGACGACAACGGCAAGCTGTTGGAGCCATTCGAAACACTCTACGTGGAAGCTCCCGGCGACTACACCCAAGGCATCCTCAAGATTCTCATGAACCGTAAGGGCCTCATGGAGCACATGGACACCGAGGCATCCGGCCGTGTCTTCATCCAAGCCACTATCCCGACCCGCGGCCTGATCGGATTTGAAACCGAGCTCGTCAACCTGACGTCCGGCCACGGCATCATGTCCCACCTCTTCAAGGAATACGGCCTGCACGCTGGAGAAATCCAGAACCGCACCACGGGCACGCTCGTTTCCATGGATTCCGGCACCGCCACCCCGTTCTCCCTGCAAACGCTCGAAGAACGCGGCGTGCTCTTCGTCGCTCCCGGCGATGCGGTTTACGGCGGCATGCTCGTCGGTGAAAACCCACGCGTTGGTGATCTTCCGGTCAACCCTGTTAAAGAGAAGCACCTCGACAACATGCGTTCCTCCGGCAAGGACAAAACCTCCAAGCTCACCCCGGCCCTGCGTTTCTCGTTAGAGCGCGCCATCGAATACATCGATGCCGACGAGCTCGTCGAAGCCACCCCGCTCAACATCCGCCTCCGCAAGCGCATCCTCGACGCCAACGTCCGCAAGCGGGCACAAAAAGGCACCGAAGACCGCGCCGTGCGCTAACACCTAACTTGGAAGCGAAATTTATTTCGCCCGTCCCATTTCAAAAAAGCCTCTCGTGAAAACGAGGGGCTTTTTTCGGATCGTCACCGGATCACCATTGGGGCCGAAAGCCCGGCTGCATTCACCGCCAATACAATTGTCACGAGCAATCCCTGCCACGCACGCATGCGCTCGCCCATGAAAGAACGGGAGGATCACGCTGCCTGCCTTTTCCAACCATTCGGACGCGTCACCCCAAAGCCAGCAGAAGAATTCGATCATGGGTTGCGGGTCGGGGTTTGCGATGAGAAGCTCGCGGCCGACGCCCCTAAAGATACGCCAATGCCATTGATCGAGAATTCCAGCTATTGCGCTCCCTCATGGTTGCCAGGTGGTCACACGCAGACGATTTTTCCCGCGCTTTTCAGGAAATTGCCTCGGGTGACGACGCGTGCGGAGCGGCTAGAACTTCCAGACGGGGACTTTCTGGATCTCGAATGGGCGGACCAAGGCCGCTCGCGGCTAGCGATCTTGTCCCACGGTCTGGAAGCGCATTCCGGCACCGAATACATTCAAGGCATGGCCGCCGCGCTGATCCGTCACGGCTGGGATGTGCTGGTCTGGAATTTCCGGGGTTGTGGTGATGAGCCTAACCGCCTACTGCGCATGTATCACAGCGGGGCGACGGAGGACTTGGAGGCGGTCGTGTCCCACGCGCTTGCCACCCATCACGCCACAAGCATCGATCTCATCGGTTTCAGCCTCGGTGGGAATCTCGTTTTGAAATACCTCGGAGAATATCCTGCTGCTCTATCGGCCCGACTCCACCGGGCCGTGGTATTTTCCGTGCCCTGCGATCTGGCGTGCTCGTCGCGCACGCTCTCGAAGCACTCGAACAAACTCTACATGGAGCGCTTCCTCATCAACATGCGGGCGAAAATCCGCGTAAAAAAGCGGATGTTTCCCGATCTCCTCAATCTATCCGGGCTGAACCGGATCCGCACGTTCCAAGAGTTCGATGATCGTTTCACCGCCCCGATCCATGGCTTCCGCGACGCTGCGGACTATTGGGAGCGCAACAGTTCCCGCCAGTTTCTCCCGGGAATTTCCCTGCCCACGTTGCTTGTGAGCGCGGAAAACGATCCGTTTCTCGGTCCTGATTGTTACCCACGAGATGAAGCGGCGGCCAGCGAGTCATTCTATTTCGAGGCCCCGAAAACCGGCGGGCATGTCGGATTTCCGCCTAGGGGCAGGGTAATTGAATATTGGTCGGAGAGCCGGTCGATAGATTTTTTGAGCGATGGATGAGCAGTGGATGCGTCCGGCTTTAGCAAGACCTCACTTGACTAACCGATCCTCTGTTGCGACTGTCCGTGATCTTCATCGGCGCGCCCGCTCTAACGATGGAGGAGTTTGAAGACTACAAACAGGATTTCATCTTCGGCGGCAGTCTTCGGATCGGACTTACCTTAGACAAATCGATGGAAGTGATGCGCTTTATTCCCGTGACTACCGACTCCTCCTCTCCCGCGACGACCAATCGTGATCTGGAATCCGTGCTCGAAGCGGACCTCTGCGTCCACATATTTACCGTTTCCGCAGGGATGGTGGGAGTGTGCCTCACGGTGATTGGCATCCTCCGTGTAGTGATCACCGCACGCAAGATTGATACAGCAGCTGATGACCTTCTCGCGGCGGACGCAGTTTTATTTCTCGTTTCATGCCTGTTATCCTACTGGGCGCTGCGGACTCGGAGCCTCAGAAGGATGCACCGGGTGGAGCGGGTTGCAGATACTATTTTCATCTCAGCCTTGCTCTTCATGGTGGTGATCTGCGGATTCATCACCTACGCACTCACGGCGGTTTGACCCATTGTTTGGAAGGAATGGCACTTGGACTTGTCATTCACTTCACTCTCCTCTTGCGGTGCTCACTGCTCACCGCTCACCGCTCACCGCTCACCGCTCACCGCTCACTGCCACAGGCCGCGTCGACGAAATCCATATTGCAATAAATAGGAGTTTGTGATTGATTGCTAGGCAGTGAAACACCCCTCGATTGGGGGCCGTGGGCTTGAGGTCAACGAATTGCCGCTCCCCCCGGCGACAAGCATCCTTAATCAAAAGGTCGGATGAAAACTTTACAGGACACGGCGGAACAGCAACGGCTGGATCAAGCGCGGGAGGAGGAGATCCCATGGAAGAAGTGGGGGCCCTACCTCAGCGAGCGGCAGTGGGGGACCGTGCGCGAGGACTACAGTGAAGACGGCGATGCGTGGAACTTCTTCACCCACGATCATGCCCGTTCGCGGGCCTACCGTTGGGGCGAGGACGGGTTGGCTGGTTTCTCCGATGACAAGCAGCACCTTTGCTTTGGTCTGGCCTTGTGGAACGGCAGGGACGCCATTCTCAAGGAACGGCTCTTCGGGCTGACTAACAGTGAAGGAAACCACGGCGAGGATGTGAAGGAATACTACTTCTATCTGGATAGCACGCCGACCCATTCCTACATGAAGTTTCTCTACAAGTATCCACACGCGGCCTATCCCTACGCCAAACTGGTAGAGATCAATCGGCAGCGTGGCCGCAATGAACTGGAGTATGAACTCCTCGATACTGGTGTTTTCAATGAGGACCGCTACTTCGACGTGTTCGTCGAGTATGCCAAGGAAGGCCCCGAGGATATTCTGATTCGGATCACAGCCGTCAACCGGGGGCCAGAGGAGGCGGAACTGCATCTGTTACCCACGTTGTGGTGCCGTAACGATTGGGCGTCGTGGATCGCCAAACCTGCCGAAAAACCGCTGCTCCGGAAGATCGACGGACCGGCGGGCGCGAGCGTGATTGCAGTAACGCATCCGGTTCTGGGAGAATGTCGTTTTTTCTGCGAGGGCGCTGCTCCGCTGCTGTTTACCGAAAACGAAACCAACCACGCCAAACTCGGCCTCAACTATCCGGACGCGGGTCCCTACCTTAAGGACGGTATCAACAACCATATCGTCCAAGGTCAGCAAAATGCGGTGAACCCCGCGCTCCATGGTACCAAGGCGGCGGCACACTATCAGATGAAGATCGGCCCGGGCGAGTCAACGACGCTGCGACTGCGCCTTGCCGTCGGAACGTCTGGCCAAACGCCTATGACTGCATTTCCCTTCGGCCAAGCCTTTGAAGAAACATTCGCCGCCCGGCAGCGGGAGGCGGATGAATTCTATCAATTGGTAACTCCTCCTTCAGTCTCTCCAGATGCAGCCAAGGTGATGCGCCAGGCCATCGCTGGAATGCTTTGGTCCAAGCAGTATTACTACTGGGACGCCGATTCTTGGCTGGAGGAGCACCACGCCCACCCGCTCCATCACGGTAGCCGCGAGTTCCGCAATCGGGAGTGGTTCCACATGGTCAATGACGACATCATCTCAATGCCCGACAAGTGGGAGTATCCTTGGTATGCCGCGTGGGATCTTGCCTTTCACACCCTGCCGCTCGGGATCGTGGACCCGGACTTTGCCAAGCAGCAGATGAAACTGATGCTAAGCGCGGCCTATCTTCACCCTAGCGGCCAGCTCCCCGCCTACGAGTGGAACTTCAGCGATGTGAACCCGCCGGTGCATGCCTTTGCCATCCTGTTCCTGCATCGCAGCGAGCAGGCCCTGCGCGGCAAGGCGGATGTTGATTTCCTCAAATCGGCTTTTAACAAGCTGTTGTTAAATTTTACCTGGTGGGTGAATCGCAAGGACCGTTTCGGCGAGAATGTCTTTGAGGGCGGCTTTCTCGGGCTCGATAACATCGGTGTATTTGACCGCAGTGCGCCGCTGCCGACAGGCGGGTATCTCGAACAAGCGGACGGTACGGCATGGATGGCGCTCTTTACCCAGAACATGCTCGAGATCGCTATCGAGCTAACTGCCCATGATCCAATCTATGAGGATATGGTCTCTAAGTTTGTTGAGCACTTTGTCTACATCGCTGCCGCGATGAACAAGACCGGGCAGGAGGGAATGTGGGATGAGGAAGACGGCTTTTACTACGATCTTTTGCGCCTCCCCGACGGCAGCGCTACCCGGCTCAAGGTGCGCTCGATGGTGGGACTTCTGCCCTTGTGCGCCACGACGGTGATCGAGAAGTGGCAACGCGACCGTGTTCCGCAGGCAGCGGCCGCATTTGAGGCACGCATCCGCCAGATGCCTGAGTTGCTGGAGTCCCTTCACCCGACGGGCCCGGGCCACCATGGCGTGGCGGAGCGGGGAATCAATGCCCTCGTCAATCCGGAACGGCTGCGCCGGATACTCTCAAAAATGTTGGATGAAAATGAATTTTTCAGCCCTTACGGCATCCGTTCACTCTCCAAATTTCACCAACAACACCCCTATGTCTTCCACGTGGGTGGCCAGGAGTTTCGCGTGGACTATCTGCCTGCGGAATCGAATACGGGCATGTTCGGTGGCAACTCCAACTGGCGCGGCCCGGTCTGGATGCCGGTCAATGCCATGCTCATCCGGGCGCTGCTGAATTTCCATTTGTATTATGGCGATAACTTTCAAATCGAATGCCCGACCGGCTCCGGAAAGCGAATGAACCTCTTCGAGGTGGCCAAGGAAATCTCGGACCGACTCAGCCGCATCTTTCTGCGGGACGAGCAGGGCAGGCGACCGGTTTACGGAGGCACGGAAAAATTTCAAACCGATCCCCACTGGCGAGATCACCTCCTTTACTACGAGTATTTCCACGGTGACAACGGCGCGGGGCTCGGCGCGAGTCACCAGACCGGGTGGACCGGCTTGGTCGCCAAGACGATCCAGCTCTTCGGATTGCTAGATGGCAGAACATCGCTCGAAGCCGGGAAGGCAGCTGCCTTCATCCGTGGAACCCCCAATCGGTCCGATGCCCATGAAAACCGAAACTCCATCACTGCTTGAAACGCCGATCGGCTTCTCGCTGGTGCTTGGTGGGTCGATCTATCAGTTATTCCGGCGCGCACATCTAGCAGGAGACTCGCTCGAACTCCTGCCTATCGCGCCCCTGCTGCTCACCATGATGTCGCTTGAAGATCTCCTGAAAAAACTCTTCGGAACCGTGTTTTAATCTGCCGCATTTTACCAATATTTGCTGGCAGGGAGTAGTTTTCCCCGCTTGGCTGACGGGTGCCACGCAATTCTCGCCTGTTATTTCTCACCCTCGTCTCGCTTACCTACACCGCCGCCGATCAGTCCTCGGATTTTTCCAAACTCATCTGCGAAGGCCGCCCCAGCTTCGCGAAATAGCATGGATGCGTTGATTTATTATGATTCCGAATTCATCCATCCTGATCCTTGATCGGAAGCATCACCACTAGATTGATCATGTGATGGCGGAGTATCCGATATCGCGATGAACTGGGCATCCACCATCTGGACCATGTCGGCTACCGTGTCACTGACGCTCGGTGGCATCCAGTTGATCGCTTGGTTGCAGGACCGGCGGGCGTGGGCGAATTTAATCTTCTCGTTCACCGCAATGGCGGTGGCGGCACTTGCGGCATTCGAGCTGGCGCTGATGCGGGCGGACAATATCGAGGAGTTCGCTACGCTGCACCGCTGGGCGCATGTGCCGGTGTTCTGCGTGCTGTTGGGGCTGATGGCGTTCATCCGGCTCTATTTCCGCACCGGGCGGTGCTGGCTGGCGTGGACAGTGGTCGCGCTGCGGGTGGTGATGCTGCCCATCAATTTCGCCTCACACTGGAGTTTCAACTTTCGGTCGGTCTCCTCAATGGTGCCGATGAAATTTCTGGGAGAAACGATCTACTCGCCGGTCACCCAGTCCAGCCCGTGGGCGCGGCTGGGCGAGGGCAGTGGGATGCTGGCACTGGTTTTCATGCTCGACGCCTCGGTCACACTCTGGCGCAAGGGCGATGCGAACGAACGGCGGCGCGCGGTGGTGGTAGGAGGCAGCGTCTGCCTCTGTGTCCTGTTTTCAGTGATCAACGGCCTGTTGATTCACACCGGGTTGGTTCAGATTCCGATTTCCATCAGTGTCTTTTTTCTGTTGATCATGGTGGCAATGGCCTACGAGCTGAGCCGTGACATGATCCGCGCGGCACGGATGGCGGACGAGCTGCGGGAACCCTGCATCCCGATGACCTCGAGGGGATGCAGAACTCGGTGGAGAAATCGTTCGCCGACGATGGAAATTTCCGCAGCGAGTACCGCGTGGTGCTGCCGGACGGTGGCGTGCGCTGGATCGCGGCGCGTGGTAAGGTGGAGTTCGACAGCCACCATCAGCCGCTGGCGATGCGCGGGGTTTCCATCGATTTCACCGAGCGCAAGACGGTGGAAATGGAAGCAGCCCAGCATCGCAACGCGCTTGCCCACCTTACCCGCGTCACCACGTTGAGCGAGCTATCCGGCTCGCTGGCCCATGAGCTGAACCAGCCGCTCGCCATCATCCTGAGCAACGCGCAGGCCGCACAACGGCTACTCGTCCAGACGCCGCCGGATGTGGAAGAGGTGCGCGAAATTCTAACGGACATTGTGCACGAGGACCGCCGCGCGGGCGAGATCATCCAGCGGCTGCGGAACATGCTGAAGCGCGGCGAATCGTCCATGCTGCCGCTGCCGCTCAACGAAGTGATCACAGAAGTCCTGCAGCTCACCCGCGTGGATCTGATCGATCGCGGCGTCACCGTGGTTTGCCATCTAGCCGAAAGCCTGCCGCTGGTCCACGCCGACCGCATCCAGCTCCAGCAGGTTTTTCTCAATCTCATCCTCAACGGCACCGACGCCATGGCGGATTGTGAACCCGGCACCCGCCGCCTGCACATCACCACGGCGCTGCACGACGGAACGGTCCGCGTTTCTGTGCGCGACGAGGGCACCGGCCTGCCTGCGGATGTGGAGCGGCTTTTCGAACCCTTCCACACCACCAAGCCGCAGGGGCTAGGAATGGGCCTTGCGATCTGCCGCTCCATCATAGGCGCACACCGCGGCCGGCTGTGGGCGGAATCCCATGCGGAGCGGGGTGCGGTGTTTCATTTTGATCTGCCAGTGCAAAACGCAACTTGAAGTTTCCGGACGTTCGTGGTTGATGGCCCGGGCCAATGATGGAAATCAAACCAACCGCCATTTTGGCTTTGGCCGCAATCGCAGCATGCGGTGCGGTCCACGCGCAGGACCTCGAACCGCGGGCTTACAGCAATGCGCCGACGGGCCTGAATTTCCTCATCGTCGGCTACGGCCACACCAGCGGCACCGTTTTGACGGACCCCGCGCTGCCCATCGATAACGGCAGCATCAAGACGGATTTCGCCGCCTTCGCCTATGCGCATGTTCTGGATGTTTTTGGAAAATCCGCAAAAGTGGATCTGGTAGAGGGCTACGGCTGGCTCTCGGCGGAAGGCGATGTCTCCGGCGTGCGGCGCTACCGGGACATCACCGGCTACACGGATCCGCTGCTGCGCTTTTCGATGAATTTCATCGGTGCCCCCGCCCTGACGATGGAGGAATTCAAGGACTACAAGCAGGATCTCGTGATAGGTGGCAGCCTCCGCTTGGGCATTCCGCTGGGCCAGTATGATGACGACAAGCTCGTCAACATCGGCAGCAACCGCTGGATGATCAAACCGGAATTCGGTGTCTCGAAGGCAATCGGGGCATGGACTGCGGAATTCACGCCTGCGATCAATTTCTACACGGACAACAACGACTTCTTCGGAGGCAAGTCCCGCGAGCAGGATCCGGTTTACTCCACGCAGGCCAGCATCAGTTATACCTTCCGACCCGGCATGTGGGCGGCGCTCGCCACCACCTATTTCAAAGGAGGGCAAACGACGGTGGACGGCGTGACCAAAGACGACGAGCAGGAAGGCCTGCGCCTTGGACTCACCCTAGCGATCCCGGTTTCCCGCGAGCAGTCGTTCAAGCTCTATGCGAACACCGGCTACAACGCGGACCACGACCGCGACTACAACGCAGTTGGCATCGCCTGGCAATACCGCTGGGGCGGCGGATTCTAACTCACACGTAAGGAACATGGGAAACGAACTCGTTTGCATCGTCGATGACGAAGCCGGAGTCAGGAAGGCGCTCGGCCGCCTGCTCAGGCTGGAAGGCTTTGCCGTGCGCGACTTCGCATCGGCCGGCGAGTTTCTCGAAACCTATCCGAAGGACGAGACCGTGTGTCTGGTGCTGGATGTCTCGATGCCGGGGCTCGACGGACTGGAGCTGCAGAAACATCTCGTCAGTGCCGGCGTCCCCATCCCCATCGTTTTTCTAACCGGCAATGGCGACATCCCGATGACCGTGCACGCCATCAAGTCCGGGGCCGTGGATTTCCTCACCAAGCCGGTGAACGACACCGACCTGCTACGCGCCGTCCGCGCCGGGGTGGGCCTCGCCGCCAGCCGCCGGACCGAGCGCTTGGAAATTGAAACCCTGCACCGCCGCTACGCCACCCTCACACCGCGCGAGCGAGAGGTGATGGCCCACGTCGTGACCGGGGCGCTGAACAAACAGATCGCCGCCGAACTCGGCACCGGCGAGCAGAACATCAAGATCCACCGCGGCCGGGTGATGGCGAAGATGGAAGTCGAGTCCGTCGCAGATCTGGTGCGCACCGCGCAGCGGTTGGGCGTCGGGAAATAGATCGCCGCTCCGCTATCGTTTCACCAAGTGCATAGCCGCAGGCCCGGATAGGCTTTCCAGAGGGTAGCCCGGGGTTCGAGGAGCGCTAGCGACGACACCACTCCGGCAGCAATCCCTTGCGCGACACCCAAGCCAAGCTCAATGCCGCCGTCCACGCTGTCGCACTCTACCCGAATGAAAATCACGGCGATGTGACTTTCACCCGATAGAAATCATGACTGCCGGGAGCTTGCGGGATGACCGCCGCACGGGTCTGAGTGTTGCCTGTGGTGGTCACGGTCACATCGCTTGTGGGAGTGAGCGGTGTCCATGACAGCGGGCTCAGGTCCGTGCTGTGCTCCAGCAGGAAGGTGATGTCGGTGGCGTCGGTATTGCGCTGGTAGTTCAGCGTGTTGCTGGCAGGTGGTGTCTGGGTCACCGAAAATGGCGATGGGTTGCTTGCTTGCGGAGGGGTTCCAAGGGCGTATTCCACGAGATTGGAGACTCCGTCGGTATCCGGATCGGCCGTCGGACTGGCGATTCCGTTGGGCAGGTAGGTCATGAAGTTGAGCTTCCGCCACATCTCCTGC
>JBDTNJ010000241.1:0-22704 GCA_039933825.1 Luteolibacter sp. | reverse complement strand
CCAGCAATCCCGCTTGGCAAGAGGATTTCATACAGTTTGTCTGGGATCTTGAATGGCACCTCCAGCAGGATATGGAAGTGATTGGACATGACGCAGTAGGACAAAACACGGCAGCCCGAGAAGTTCTCCTGCATGCGCATGAACATGCGAAAATGCTCTCGCTCTTCGTCACCAAACACAAAACGCCGATCCACCACCCGCGAAATGCAGTGGTAGATCGCGGGCTTCTCCACCGAATCCTTCCAGGGGGCCAACCATCGCCTGCTGCTCATGCCCCTTTCTATTCCAGCAATCCCGCTTGGCAAGAGGATTCCATACAGTTTGTCTGGGATCTTGAATGTTGTCTGGGATCTTGAAGTGAAGAAGGATGAAGGATGCAACAAAAAAGAAAGAGGCGGGCTTGCGCCCGCCTCTCACAAATAATTAGTCATCAGATTTCTCTAAATCCGAACCACATCTCAGATGCGGCGACGGCGAAGAAGCCCAAGGGCACCAATCGCTCCAAGAAGAACAGCGGATGGTTCTGGGACGGTGCCAATCGTAAATGATGGACTGCTAGAAGTTGTGAAGCTATCGTTTGTTGCGACACCAGATGCAACTGTCACCCGAAAATAAGAGGTGGTGGAGTCCGTCGTGGAAAATGCGGTACTCTGTCCAGTGTTATCCGTAGTGAGAACCCAATCTGAACCTTTAACAATTCCGTAAGCAGTTCCGTCCGGAATTGAAGCCGACGAAGTTGTGAGAGACGGAAAATATAAAATTGCGAAATTTCTATTCTGAGATGCGACTGCATTATCAAATGTGAAACCACCGTTGATCGCTCCTGCCGTAGTAACACCCAGCTTGGCAAGAATCAAATCGCCACCGAAGGTGCCTCCTACGGTCGTTGAGCTATTTGCCACAAGAAGTTGAGGATCATTTGCTTTTACTAAGTCACCCGCTAATGTTGCTCCGTTTAAAAAACCATCTCCAGGAGCCGTGCCGCTTGTGTCAGCGACAAGCA
Source organism: Luteolibacter sp. (assembly GCA_039933825.1). Taxonomy (GTDB): domain Bacteria; phylum Verrucomicrobiota; class Verrucomicrobiia; order Verrucomicrobiales; family Akkermansiaceae; genus Luteolibacter. Next base: position 21,701 of record JBDTNJ010000241.1, on the reverse strand, counting down.
ACAATAAAGTCCCAGCAGGCACGGTAAGGGCGCCTAACCCTGTAACAGCGGTCCCTGTGAATGAGATTGCTCCTTGGCTAAGGCCAGACGCAACTAATGAGCTAACCAATAAGATAGTTTTTGTTTTCATGTTTCTACTTGTTTCTGTTTGTTTCTATAAAATGATCTCTGTTCATGGGAGAGTATAAGGAGGCGCACCAACCGCAAACGACGTCCCAGCAGCACCTGCACCTTTTCGCACATTATAACCTCTGCCAGCTTTCAAAATTCCGGCAACATTATCCTGTAATCCCAAGCTCAAGTCGTCGTTGTTGTACCAGCCTGTTCCAGCTTCTTCAGCTCCCGTGTAGTAAAAATATGACGCCTTTACTGGCTTGTTAATTCCAGCTGCGGTTTCATCAATAATCTGAACAAGATCGATTGCTTCAAAGATGTCCGTCGAAGGCGTTACAACTGCTGTCAAGCCGGACTGGGCCAGTGTCACATCAAGTGGAAATTGGACAGCGACGTAGTTGTCATTAGCAGTTGCACCTTTTACAATTGGAGTTGTTGCAGACGATCTTGGAACCTCACCCGAAACCGTAACTTGCTTAAGAGAGCCATTATTACGGATACGAGCGACCATATCTGGATCGATTGTAAGGTTATTTTGAAGACCTAAACTCAAGTCATCATTATTATACCAACCCGTCCCAGCCTCGTCAGTGCCAGTGTAGTGGAAATAGTTTGCTGCCACTGGCCGATTAATTCCAAGATGCGCAGCGTCCGTCGTGCTCTTAAATTGAACAAGACCATTGGCTTCAAAAATGTCTACAGAATTCCCAACTCCAGCACCAGCTGGAAATAGTGTGCCCAGCGTCCAAAATGGAATTACTGCGAATGATGTAATCGACGAAATGTCAGTAGTGCCGTTCAATACAGTAATTGAGGAGGTGTCATTTGATACCACATCAAAAATCCTACCATTTAGGGACCCGCCATTGACCTGCACATAATAGTTATTAGGCTGAGCGGGTGGAGCGTAGACAAATTGATTCGCCGTAAGCGAAGACGCCGGGAGGTTAATGACGCTCCCAACTACTGTTGTTGCAACACCTGCGAATGCCGTTGTTCGATGCAGCGGCTGACCAATATTTGCGTCCGAGTTCGCAGGAATGTCCAAAGTCACATACCCCACCGGTGAGGTAAATGCAGTGGTTTGACCGAACGCCATACCGCAGGCGGCTGCGGAGGCGAGGAGTGAATAAGAAATGTATGTTTTCATGACAGGATTGGTTTGGATTTGATCAGGGGATTGTGTTTGGCAGAAGGCTCGATGTCATGAATGTCTTCGTGACGGAGCTGGTTTAGTTGTTTTTTGGTTTGGAGTCCACGAATTTGCAATGAAGTTCCGTAACATGTCTGTTACTTAGAAATAACTTCTGCCCGTTCATAGATTACGTTGAAAGGAAACAGCGGGAGGGACCGGATCGCAAGAAAATTTTACGAATTGTCAAAAAATTTGAAGCGCCGGAATGAAGGGGTGGCGGGACGTGGGTTGCAAACCATTTGAGATGAGTGAGTTGTGATTTTTATATTTGGGCGTTCAAAGGGGCGAACGAGGCGCGTTTTTGGGGGGAGGAGAGGGTTTTGGGGCAGGAGTGCGGGCGTTAGGCGTTGATAGGTGGGCGATAGATGAGATCGGGGATTTTTACCGTGTATGGAGACGAATGTTTCTGGGGAAGACTTCAGCCGCAAAAAGCCGCAAAAGTGGCGCAAAAGCTCAAAGGGCGGGAGTAGGTGAGCTTCTGGATATGAGGAGATGGGGCATTATTTGGGCTTATTCTGGATGGCGCGCAGATCAGGGATGACTTTGAAGATTTTGACTCGGAGCAAGATGCTCCGACAAGGGCCTGGAGCGAGACTCTCCAGCCACGATGTGGCTTTCAAATTCCAGGGCAAGGGACCGTGTTCTTGGAATGTTTCACCGAGCGGGGAAGAGTGTTCATCTGCGCTGGGGCGGGACGAACACAAGAACAGGCAGGAATGCCTGTATCACTGCGTTAGGGGCGGAGGAGGTTCCAGGCGGTGACGAGGGCTTTGAGACCGGCCATTTCGATGGAGGGATCGACGCCAGCGCCCCAGAGGATGCGGCCGTCGTCGGACTGGAGCTGGACGTAGGAGGCGGCGTTCGCGTCCGAGCCGCCGCGGACGGCGTGGGAGCGGTAGTCGGTGACCTTGAAGTCCTTGAGACCGGCGCCTTCCATGGCGTGCACGAAGGCATTGATCGGGCCGTTGCCGAACCCTTCGATGGCTTTCACTTCGCCGTTGAGCGTGATGTTTGCCTGGCAACGGACCTGGCCGCGCTCGGTGGTGTGGTGGACGAGTTCGTAATCGGTCACATCCAAAGGGCTGGCGACGTTGACGAACTCGCGGAAAAACGCGTCGCGGATTTCATCGGTGGAAAGCTCGCGGCCGTGTTCGTCCGCCAGATCATAGATGCGCTTGCCGACTTGCGGGTGCATCGTCTTTGGCAGGTCGAAGCCGTGCTCGCGGTCCAACACATAGGCGACGCCGCCTTTTCCGGACTGCGAGTTGATGCGGATGATCGCTTCATAGGAACGGCCGATGTCCTGCGGGTCGATGGTGAGGTAGGGCACTCCCCACGGGATCTCAGGATTCGTTTCAAGTTCCGTTGAGCGGCGGTCGAGGCCTTTTTTGATCGCATCCTGGTGGGAACCAGAGAAGGCGGTGAAGACGAGTTCACCAGCATACGGTTGGCGTTCGGTAACGGTCAAGCGGGTGACGCGTTCGTAAACATTGCGGATGGATTGCAAGTCAGAGAAATCCAAGCCGGTTGCCACACCATGGCTGTTCAAGTTCAGAGCGACGGTGACGATGTCCAGATTTCCCGTGCGCTCGCCATTGCCGAAAAGCGTGCCTTCCACGCGGTCCGCGCCCGCCATCAGTCCGAGCTCGGTGGCGGCCACGCCAGTGCCACGGTCGTTGTGGGTATGCAGCGAGACGATGAGCGAATCGCGCTTGTGCAGGTGCCGGCACATCCACTCGATCATGTCTGCATGGATGTTAGGGGTGCTCCACTGGACGGTGTCCGGCAGGTTGATGATCATTTTTTTCTCGGGCATCGGCTGCCAGACGTCGATCACGGAGTTGCAACAATCCAAGGCGAAATCCAGTTCGGTATCGGAAAACGACTCGGGCGAGTATTGCAATACCACCTCGGTGCGCGGGATGGTGGGCACGAGTTTTTTCACCAATTCCGCGCCATCGACTGCGATCTGCTTGATCGACTCGCGCGACGCATCGCCGAACGTGATCCGGCGCTGGAGCGGAGAGGTGGAATTGTAAATGTGGACGATGGCGCGCTTTGCCCCGTCGATCGCCTCGAAGGTGCGGCGGATCAGCGGTTCGCGCGTCTGGACGAGGACCTGGATGGTCACGTCTTCCGGGATGCGGTTTTCATCGATCAGGCGGCGCAGGAAATTGAACTCCGTGTCCGCAGCGGATGGGAAGCCGACTTCGATTTGCTTGAACCCGACGCGCACGAGCAGGTCGAAAAATTCGAGTTTTTCCTCGATCGACATTGGCTGCGGCAAGGCTTGGTTGCCATCGCGGAGATCCACCGAGCACCATTGCGGGGCGTGGGTCAGCGTCTGATCGGGCCAGGTGCGATCAGGCAAGGAAACCGGGGGAAACGGCCGGTATTTCGAGAGAGAAGTCGGATGCATTTTGAGAAAATTTTCGAGAAGGGTTCAAACAAATGGCAGCGCCTCAAGATGGGCGGGCCGGGGAACGAAAGTGAAGCAAAGAAAAAGTTAACGGGCGGCCAACCCTAGAAAAAGGGGGCGCAGCTTGAGGATGCCGTTACGAATGCTCACGCAGGGAATAAGGAACATCATCGGCGGCAGGTCAATGGCGAAGAGGGTTTTTCACCCTCCGCCATGAAGCGGATCCCGGGCTACTTGCGCTCCGCTATCGTTTCCCCGGCGATGCGGCCGGTGGTCCAGGCGGCTTGAAAATTGAAGCCGCCGGTGACGCCGTCGATATCGAGCACCTCGCCAGCGAAGAAGACGCCGGGCGTGAGTTTGCTTTCCATGGTCTTGAGATTGACGTCTTTCAGGTGGACGCCGCCGCAGGTGACAAACTCGTCCTTGTTGAGGCTTTTTCCGCGCACGGCGTAGCGGCCGTCGGTGAGTTCCCCGATGAGGCGGCGGGTTTCGTCTTTGGTGAGCGTGGACCAAGTCCGCTCGTCCTCAATGCCTGAGGCGGTGCAAAGTTTCTGCCACAAGCGCTTGGTCACGCCCTCGACGATGCTGTGGCGCATGACTTTCCGCGCGCCGTGTTCCTGTCGCTCGGCAGCGAGCATTCCGCTGATGGTTTCTGCGGAAAAATTGCCCGCCCAGCTCACGCGGAGTTCGAAATCGTAACCGCAATCCGCTAGGTCCCGCGCGCCCCAAGCGGAGACTTTCAGCGCCGCCGGACCGCTCAGGCCCCAGTGGGTGACGAGCAGGGGGCCGCTCGCCTGCCACGATCCGGCGCGCACCGTGGCATTCGGGACGGAAACACCTTGCAAGTCCGCCAGCCGTGGATCGTCGATTTTAAAGGTGAACAACGAAGGCACGGGTGGAGCCATCGCGTGGCGCACGCACTCGACCGGTTTGCGCGCGTTTCCGCTGCGGATGCCGCCGGTGGCGATGAGGATGGAGCGGGCTTCAATTTTTTCGCCAGCCTCCGTTTCTATCAAAAAGCCACTGTCTGGCAGAATTTCCACATTTGCCACACCACAATGGGTCCGCCATTTCACGCCGAGATTTCGGGCCACGCGGGTGAGACAATCGATCACCGTGCGCGAGTCATCGGTCACAGGAAACATGCGCCCGTCGTCCTCGGTTTTCAGTTCCACGCCATTTTTTGCAAACCACTCCACCGTATCGCCAACCTGCCAGCGGTGGAATGGCCCCATCAGACTTTTGCTGCCGCGCGGGTAACTGTGCAGCAGCTCCTTTGGCTCGAAACAAGCGTGAGTGACATTGCATCGCCCGCCGCCTGAGATTCTAACTTTCGTAAGCACTTCCGGTCCCTTTTCCAAGATCAACACATCCAGCGCCCCGCACTCCGCCGCCGTGATCGCGCCGAAAAATCCCGCCGCCCCGCCGCCGATCACCACCACCCGCGAATTGCTCATACAATTTTTCGGTTGGAGTAGGCCACGAGCAGCGCCCCTAATGTTAGGACAATGATTCCCCAATCGCCGATGATGGCGTAGAGTGAAAACGTCGGTTGAAGCGGGACTTTCAGTTCGGTGAGCAGCGAGCCACGGGTAAAATGGCTACCGTTCGCATCCGTGAGAATTTGGGATTTTCCGGTGTCCGGATGTGAGGTGGAGCCGGTGGAAGTGATCGCCGCGCTGACGCCACTGTTCGCACATCGCAGCATCGGACGGCGTAACTCAATGGCACGGAAACGCGCATATTGGAAATGCTGCGCGGCGGCGGCGGATTGCTTGAACCAGCCGTCGTTGGTGACGTTGATGATGACTTGGGGTCCCGGACGGATGAATTTCCGGGTCAGGCGCGGGACGGAATCTTCGAAACAAATCGTGGGGATCGCACCGATGGTTTGGCTTCCAACAGAGATCGGCAACGGGTCGAACTTGTCGCCCGGTGTGAACGATCCACCAAACTCCGAGCCGGATTGTTCCTCGTAGATCTTCTTCAAAAACGGCAGCGAATCCACGAAAGGAATGGTCTCGCCGAAAATCACGAGATGCTCCTTGCGATAAGTCTGCAAGTCATCGGCCGGAGACATGACTGCTAGGGAATTCCACGCCCGGCCTTTCGGTTTCGGCACTAGATTGTCGCCGTCCTTTTCCGCCTCCATTTCATTCACTCCGTAGATGAGTTGAAACGGCCCGGCGCTGCGGACCTGGGCGATGGTGTCATGATTGATTTGCCAAGTGCCCCACTCGCCGTCATCGGCCCGAAGAATGCGTCCTGTTAGCGCACATTCAGGCCACATCACCCAGTCGGGAAAAGTCGTCGCGGACTTCAATCCCTTCAAAGTTTCATCTTCGTATGCCTGGTGCATTTCGAGGTCCGTCCATAACATCTGCGCCGCTTCCATCGGGACGTTCAATTGCACCAAGAGTGTTTTGAGCCGGATCGATCCGACCGTGTTTTCATGCCGAATCCGAACGGCTCCGTAGGCTGCTAACAACCCCATGATTGCTACGGCGATTGCGAGATCCACCCACGTCCTGCGTTTCAAAACCTGCATTGCCACCGCTTGAAAAAATACCAGCGCCATCGACAAGCCCACCACGCCAAACAAATCCGCTGCCTGTGCCAACAGCGGCGTATCGTGAAGCGCCACCCCCAACACGTTCCAACTGATCCCCGTGATCACCCAACCGCGCAGCAATTCAGTCCCCGCCCACACCGCGCCTGTGCAAATCGCTACTGTTAGCACTTTACCTCGACATCCGTATTTTGCCGCGAAAATTCCGAACAATCCCCAGTAAACCGCCAGATACACTGGCAGCAGGATCGCCCCGAGCCACGAGACGGAGGCGACCCAATTGAACTGGATCAAACAAGCCACCAGCCCGGCCAGATAGGCAATTCCAAATCCTTTCAAACCCGCGCGTTTCCCCTCGATCGACCACAGCGCCCAGAGCAAAGGCAGAAGGCCAACCCATGCGAGAAAGGTCACGTCAAACGGCGGGCACGATCCAGCCACTAGCAATCCACTGACCACTGCCGCCGCGATCCGCATCCATCCTGAACGACTTCCCATGCGCCGAGCATCGCCGCCGGGCGGCGCTTGGTCCACGCGAATTTTATGAATCCATCGCGGTGGGCGGGATATGATGTTAGCCCGTGGTGTTTTCAATGAGATCGTCACCCGTCCACAACCGGCGATCCGGGCCTGCGGAACGGATTTCCCATCGCTTGCCACCGAGGGCATGGAAAAAAAGCGGCGTGCCCCAGCGGTCGATCAGGCGGCCTTGTTGGTTCAATGCGGGACTGCGTTCGGAAATCCACGGCTCGAACCCGGGGCGCTTTCCACGGAGGGCGGCGCTCCATTCTTCGTTGGCGGAAAGCGGTCGATCCGTGGCCTGTTTAGCGACGATCAGGAAACTACTGATGCTGTGGGCGATGAGGCTGAGATCGTTCTGAGGGGGAAGCGCCGGATTGGCATAGTCCGCGAGCATCGAATCGCCGGGAGCACGGCCGACGGCAGAGTGAGCTGGCGGAGCAGAGCTGCTGGTCTCGGTCACGATGATGCCTGGCGGAACGACCTCCTGATGGGCAGAGGGCCGCAATGGGGCCGGTGGAGCGAGGAGCTTCCATGCCACAAACAAAAGCGAGGCAACGAGAAGGGCCGCCAGTCCTGCCCGCATCCATGAGAGGCGGATCATGGTTTGATGAATCCGAGCGGTGCGGTGCCTGAGAGCGGGTTCCAGAAATTGGCAATGTTAGGAAGCACGCTGGCCATCTCGGTGGCAGGCACACCGAACCAACGAAGCATTTCAGCAAAATAAACGTCCGCAGACGTGGAGGGAAGGAGGCGGCCTCCGTAACCCACATCATCCGGCCCATCCAAAGTGAGATCCGGGAAGGTTCCAAAAATTTTTCCGCCATCCACCGGGCCACCCATGACAAACGCGTTCGCACCCCATGCGTGGTCAGTGCCCCGTCCATTCGAGCGAAGGGTGCGGCCGAAATCCGAGGCGGTGAAAGTGATAACGTCATTGGAGAGCTCCAGCAATTCCAAGCCCTGTTGGAAGGCGCTGAGCGCCGCGTCCACGACCGCCAATTGCTCCGCCTGGGGTCCTAGCAGATCACCATGCATGTCCCAGCCACCCCAGTTGACAAAAAACGTCTGACGGCGCAGGCCGAGGGCCGAGCGAATCTTGACGGCCTTAAGGATCGCCTGGAGAGTAGTGCCCAGATAGTTGTTTTGAGGGAAAAGCGCCGCCGCCGCACCAAGGTCCGCAGCGGAGGAATCGAACTGCTCCTGAAAGTGGAGCTGTGCCTCATCGCTCTCTTTCGTCAGGTTAGCGAAACTTTGTGAAAGTAAGTTAGTATAACTTTGTTCCAAGGTGCTGCGGAATGCTTGGTTCTTCAACTGGTGCGGTGCGCTGTAATTTTCAAAACTCAATGAACCACCCGGAGTGATGGCGAATTGGGTGGTGGTATTGCCCACTTGAAACACATTGTTTCCACTGAGAGAAACGCTCATGGAGGTGGCACCGGTGTTATAGCTGGAGTTAATGATATCCGCAACGCGTCCAGCCCAGCCAGTGAGTTCGAGCATGCCTTGCGGAACGGCCGTTTGCCACTGCTCGATCTGATCGCTGTGCGAAAAAAGGGCACGTGGTATCGGCAGCGCCGCATTCTCGCCATTTTCCCAAGCTTGATATTGGGTCTTGGAAATGGGTTGGACGAGGGTGCCGATGTTCGTGATGGTCGCGAGGCGTTTTTTTCCGGCGAAGGGCCCGGTGCCGGTGGCCATCTGGTGCATGCCGACCATGGATGGGTGGAAGCCGAAATCCGAGGAGGTGCCTGTGAGCCGGAGCAGCGCGTTGCGGTCCAAGGCAAGCCCGCCTTCGCTGCCGAACGCACCGCGAGTGGTCGAATAGGAGTTGTAGCGGGATTGCTCCCATGGCACCAGCATCTGATAGGAGTCCATTCCGCCGCTAAGGAAGAGGCAGACCATTGCCTTGGAATCGGAGCCCGGAGCAATGCCATCCGCCGCCGCGCTGTTAGCCAGCTTAAGGTTGAGCAGGGTATTGAGAATGGCCGACGAACTGATAGCGGCGCAGTTGAACTGGCGGAGGAATCTACGACGGGAAATCAGATCTGAGGACATGGCTTGGGACGGGCTTAGCGTTGGATGGCACCTTCGGGACAGGCCGAGGCGATAAAAACGGCGAGTTGGACACGCAGAAGGGGATCACCGGCGGAGGTTTGTGAGAGGGTGTTAAGGATCGTCGCCCGAGTGGGGGCGCTCATCATTCCACCGCAGAAGAGGAGGTTAATGCGATCCGCAAGCACGGGCATATTGTTAGCAACTTCCAGCAGATCACGGTAGTCGGGCTGGAACACGTAGGTATCGTAGAGCCGGAGTCCGTCAACGGTGTTTCGCCAAAGGCGGTTGACGAAGGAAATACTGGTGAAGCTGTTAGTGATCTGGAAAGCGGAGGCGGAAAGCTGGTTTTCAGCAAGAATGCCGGGTGACCGATAATCCGGCCGATAGAAATTGAAAACACTCGGAGAGTAGCCGGGCGACTGGAGCGAGCTTTCGTAGAAATCGTCATAATCCCACCAGTTCAGGCCGGGGAAACGGGCAAGACGTCCGGCACGGGCGAGGTTCATGGCCCGTTGGACGGGATCCTTGAGGCGGCCGAACGTGGCCGAGCCGTGTGACCAGCGGACATCCCGCGCTTCCACATCAAGCAGGATAGCGCGCGCGACGGCACCAAGGTCTCCGCGCCTGCCACTTCCATTGTTAGCAAAAACAGCTGAAATCCTGCCGACGTAGGCCGGACTGGGATTGCTGGTAACGAGAAACTGAATGAGCTGGCGACAGACGAAGGGAGCGGTGTTAGGCAGATTGAAAAGGTAATCCAAGGCGTCATCCACATCCCGAAGGCCGTTCTTGACGCTGGCCGGGCGGGCGGGAATGGAGAGGCCGCCCAGCATTTGTTTCGCATCGAAGTCATGTTTCTCCGCCCACATGCTCATGGGCACGGTGTATTGCGAGTCGGTGTTTCCACCATTGTTCCAGCTCAGGCCACCGAACCAGAAACCGGTGAAGACACGGGCCATGGCGGTAATGTCCCCGTTGTCATAGGTGGGGATGAATTTTCCGCTGGAATCCACCTTGCGAGTTCCATCCGGATTGAGCTGCCAGAGACCGATGGTGAAAAGCTGCATGATTTCCCGGGCGTAGTTTTCATCCGGGAACTGGTTGATTTCAGGGCGGGCTTTCTGGTTGCCGATATGGCTGAGATAGCGACCCATTACTGGATGGCGAGTGACCTCACCAAGAATATCACGATAATTTCCAAAGGCATTACGGATAAAGATATCATAGTAGCCCGCCATGGCGAGCGGGCGATCCGCCAGATTCGCATCGCGCCGGGAGGTGACGAGAATCTGGCTGAGTGCAAAGGCGATGCGCTGCCGCAACTGGTCCGGCCCGGCCACCGCGCCACGGGCGAAGGCAGTTGCGGTATTGCTGCCACTGACGTCGAGATTTCCATATCTATAGGATAGATCCAGCCGCGGACCGCGGAGGTCCTGATACATCGCCTTGATGACCGGCTGCTGGAGTGTGGGTGGTTGATTGGCGATCTGATCATCGATCCACGCGGCGAAACCAAGGGTCCGCACGCGATCCAACTCTGCCAGGGTGGGGCCGAAGCTCGCTTGTTGGAGGAAGCGGGCCGATTGCTCAGGGGTGGGCCGACCACCAGGGCCACCGGGCAGACCATTTTTGAAATTACTGGCAAACGAAGCATAATCTCCGGAGACACTGCCACTGACATTGCCCTCGCCATCAAGTGTGAGCGCACTGCTCCGGACGCTATCTCGCTGATAGGGATTGCTCCCGACGAGGACTTCATCCCAGTCCGAAACGCCATCACCATCCGAATCACGGTCTTTCGTTTCCACGGAAAAAAATGTGGCCGCTGCACTGGTGAACTGGCCTGCGACACGGGCGGTGGAGATCACACCGCTGGTGGAAACGGGTAGCGACAACCACTGCCATGAGTTCAGGTTGCTGGATCGATAGACGCGCTGGCGTTTCCACGGGCTCTGTGTCCAGGCGAGCAGGGCATCATTTGTATCACGCTGGAGGGTGACGCCGATGCGTAAATTCGCATCGAAAGGATCGGTCCCCCAGGCAGCTTCGGTCGCATTGGTGGCACCGTCACCATCGCTATCCGCGCCTGGAGTGATACCTTGGGTTTTGAAGCGGGCTTCCCAAGCGTCTGGAAAGCCATTTTGGTTGAAGTCCGTACCGCTGGTGATAGTGGCACCGGCGAAAATTGGGAGAACGCTTGCCAGCAGCGGATTGGAACCTTCGTCCCGCTCGACGCGGTCGTCCACGCCATCCCCGTCGGTGTCCGTTAGCCGTGGGTGGGTGCCGGCCAGGTACTCGTCACGGTTGTTCAGCCCGTCTCCATCGGCATCCTGGGTTGCGTCCGTAGCGGAGTTCTTATTAAGTTGATAAAGGTCCTCCCAGGCATTTGGCATCCCATCGTTGTCGCTATCCGCATAGGCCGAAAAAGCCGCCATTGTCTCCACTGGAATCGATGTGACAAATAGCTGGGAACCCTTGTGAACAAAGATTCCCGGGAAGCCGACAGTCTCGTCGAAATCACGCCAGCTAGCGGTGCCATCTTCAACATTTCCCGTGGCGGTGGACTGACTGACGAGGCGCGTGACGACACTGGTGTTGCGGGTGAGGTTGAATATTTCAAAAGTGACAGCCCAAATATTTCCCGCCCCGCGGACTGCCGACATCTTGAAACGGATTCTATCAGATGCATCAAAGGCCCCGAAGCCGCTGAAACCAAGTGCCGCTTTCAAATCGACAATCGGCGTAGCGGGATCTTCAAGAGTGATATTTTCGTTAGGTGAATTTGCGGCGCTGAATGCTTCGCTTGCCTGGGATTCAAATCGATAAGTTAGCCTCCCGTTGATGGAGCGCAGGCGCATGCCGATGCTCCTTTGTGCACCCGCTTGGGAGTTTCCAACAAAGAACGAAAGCAGTTCCTCATCATAACCATCGTTACCGCCGATAGCTCCACTGCCGTGATCCCAGACGAGTTGCACCGGTTCCATTTTCCAATCCCACCTGGCGGGAGTGGCGGTATATATCGGGACCAAATCTGACGACAACGCTCCGGGGTCCAATCCTCGGGACGTTTCCTCTTTGTCGGTCAGTCCGTCGTTATCACTATCCGCGGAGTTTGGATTGCTCGGCATGGGGGCGGTGGCCTCGGCAAAGTCGCTAAGACCGTCGCCATCGCTATCGACAGTCAGGGAATTGGCAGCGGATTCGGCACCATCCGCTAGACCGTCTCCGTCGGTGTCGGATTTCCTGGGATTCGATCCGCGTTGAAATTCCTGGAGGTTGGTCAGTCCGTCATGATCCGGGTCCGCACTGGCGGTGCCAGGGCCAGCGGGCTGGAGGGCGTATTGTATCTCATACCAATCCGGGATACCGGACGAGTCGGCATCAAGAGTCGCGTCTACGATTTGCAGTGCATGCAGACCTACGGAATAACCATCGACGTTAGTGACGTTAACGGTGAAAGACGACCCGGTGCGGCCCGGGTAGCGGGCAAAATTACCAACGTGGTAAGGACTAACCGGAGTGGCGGGCGCGATCTCAACCCACTCGCTCTGAGGTGGTGTGGTGCTGGTAATGAAACTCCGCGTTGAGCCGGGTGAGCCGGTCAGATCCACCGTCGCCTCTTGCCCATCGTAGCTCCCGCCGACGTACGCGAAAACATGATAGTTTCCAAATGGAATACCGGTGACCGTGAGTGAGGCTTTAGTGGAAGCGTAGGCACGGATCAAGCCACTCATGATTTTTTGATCCCCGTTTCCAACGTTCGAGGTGTCAGAAATACCATCCGAAGTCCATTGGATGCTCATTCCGGGGACGATGGTGCCATTTGAGAGAGAAATCGAACCGGCCACCGGGGTAAGGATATCTGCCGTGCTGCCGGAGTTGATATTATAAGTGCGGAGGGGAATCGTATTGTTCCACCAGAGTTGGGGAACGACACCCGCAGGACTGAACCATGGTAGACTGCCATCCTGATTTTCCGCAGAGACAAAGTTGATGCCGATGGCTCCGGCGAATGCAGTGGGCTTACTTGCAGCGGATTTGGGATCCGAACCCACGCGCTTTTCCCATGCGTCTGGAGCACCATCCGAGTCGGAGTCTGCTAGGATCGGTGACGAGGTGGGGGCGATGAGAAGTTCATCTCCATCACTGAGACCGTCGCCATCGGTATCGGCGATATTTGGGTTGCTGTTAGCCGCGCGCTCGACGGCATCATCGGCACCATCGCCATCGGTGTCTTTCTGATTGGGATCACTTGAAAGCACCCCGCCGTTGTATTCTTGGAGGGCGGAAAGAGTGTCGCCATCCGCATCGGAAGCGGCATCGGCAGCGTTGGTGTCGCTGAGATGATTGTCGTTTTCCCACCAGCGGGGCAGGCCGTCGCCATCGACATCCGCCATGCCATCGATATCGACCTCCATTTTCACAAAATCGAACTGGATCCAAGTTGAGGCACCTGCGTCAGGCGTGGGGCCCGAGCGGGTGATCTGGATCGTATTCGCTCCGGCCACAGCTTGGACGCTGGAGGCGGGAATATCGATGGTGAAGCGTGTGTCGCGGTCCACTCCAGCACGCTGAAGTACAAGTGTGTTAGTCGTGGCAGTTCGGAAACGGACGGTGATGTCATGTGTGCCGAAATTATCACCGTTTGAATCCGGCTGGGGCCAGATACCTCCATCCAGCAACTCAAAGGTAAGGCGTAGTCTGGATTGTGAGCTGGCCTGCGCTGGAGAAAGAACGAAATGGATATAATTTGAAGGGTCCCAGTTTGTAAGTGCCCTCTCGAATGCCGCCGGGGGTTCTGGATTGGGCACAATCAGGGGTGCAGTCAGACCGTTGAATCCCACGGGGTAAGTCCCCGCTTGGTAAAAATGGTCGTCTCGTTCGGGGTTGTTCGCCCCAAGGTAAAGGGGATCACCGGGAAGCCGGGTCACGAGGCCCGGAGCGGCGTCGGGACTTCCGTTTTCAGATTCAAATTCATCCGTGGGATTGTAGCCCGAGCTGTAGGGATCCTCATCATCGCCGACCTGCCATAGCGTCATGGGAATGGCAGCGGCCAACGGTACCAGCATCAACGCGATCCAAGCCTGTAACACAATTGACGCACGGCGGCATCTGGAAACTGGTGACAATGAAGGAATCATGGATTTCATCGGGATGGAAAAGAATGACATTACCACTGGATAGACCATGGATTCTAGGGAATCTTCGTGGTAATGCAAGTCACGGTAGCCCTCGCCCGGATTCGCCTGCTTTTGCGGGTCTTCCGGCGGTTCTCCGCCCCGGACGAGTTCATCCCCAATGAATGTCACCGGAAAGGTGCGACTTGACGAAAATTCATGTTAGCCAAATCCCAATTTAACATTGCGAGGAAATGATTTCTTTCATCGTATGCATGCCGTTTGATGAAACGCGCCGTCCTCATCGCCTGTTGGATCAGTGTCATCGTCGTGGGAATATTCCTGCGCTTCGATCACCTTTCCACGCGCCCGTTTCACGCGGATGAAGCCACCGGCGCGAGGATCACGGCCTCACGCATGGAGTCCGGCGGCTATCGTTTCGATCCAGTGCATTTTCACGGTCCCTTGCTCAGCGCCCTCGCAATTCCACTTTGCAAAATGAACGGTGAAACACGCTGGCAGGAAATGACTAAGTCCACTCTGCGCCTAGTGCCTGCCATCGCCGGGTCGCTGCTGCTACTCGTGCCGCTGCTTTGCCGCAGGCGTTTCGGCGACGTATCGATGCTGGCTGCCTCGGCTCTGTTAGCATCATCTCCGCTGCTCGTTTACTACAGCCGGATGTTCATCCACGAATCGTTGCTCGTGCTATTCGGCATGTTGGGACTTGTTTCGCTGATCCGTTTTCCGCGCTATGGAATCCCTGGCCTGATGATCGGCCTGATGTTCGCTACAAAGGAAAGTTTTGCGATCAGCATGCTCGCTTGGTCGGGCGCTGGCCTGCTCATCGTTTGGGAACACCGGAGGAAATTTGATCGCACGTTCTATCTATCAGCTTGGGAGACTTACCGCATGCCCATCGCCGTCTCGTTGCTGGCAGCCGCTGCCTGCGCGGGATTCTTCTACACCGACGGCTTCCGCAACCCCCACGGTGCCATCGATGCCATCAATACCTTCTTCTTCTATCAAACCGGCACGGGGCACGACAAGCCCGTCACCTACTATTTCCAGCTCCTCGCGCTCCCCACAAAATCCGGCGGCCTCTGGTGGTTTGGCACGCCTGTGGTAATGCTCGCCTTGCTGGCGTTCGTTGCCTCTTTCCGCCGGAATGCCGAATCGGCATCGATCATCCGTTTTCTCGCGTATGCAGCTGCAGGACATTTCCTGATCTACAGCGCGGTCGCTTACAAAACGCCGTGGCTCGCCTGCTTGCTGTGGGCACACGTTTGTTTGTTAGCCGGATTCGGCGTCGCCGGATTTTCCCGCCACCGCCTGCCGATGAAAACCGCGCTCGGCCTGCTCGTCGGCTTGTGCCTGATTAGCCAGTTCATCCAGACCCGCCGCGCCACCGGTCGTTTCGCCTCGGACGAGCGCAACCCCTTCGCCTACGTTCCCACCCGCAATGAAATCGAATCGCTCGGACCATGGCTCGAAAAACTCCAACTAGCCGCTCCAGCAATTTCCCTCGAACCCGTCGCCGTCGTCGGTAGGGAATACTGGCCGCTGAACTGGTACCTCCGCTCGTTTCATGAGATCGGTTACTGGCCCGCCCCGCCCGACGATCTGGCATCCCGCGCCCTCGTCTTCTCCATGCCCGACACCGCCGGAGCAGTCACCACTCTCCTCGCAGATACCCACATGTCCCTCCCCCGCGGCCTTCGCGCCGGCGTGCCCATGCAGATGTTCGTGAGAAACGACGTTTGGAAACTCTGGATGGAAACCGGTAAATGATTGAACCCACCCCTATCCCCGCAGCCCACCTTTTCACGCACGAGGCGATGCATACCACCTTCGCCCTGCGCATCTGCGAGAACAACGAAGCCATCGCCCGCGGCATGGCGCACGAATGTTTCGAGCAGCTCGATTTTCTCGAAACTCGGCTCAGCCGTTTCATCGATGGCAGCGATGTTTCCCGCATCAATCAGATGCAGGCCGGGGAAATCCTCTACATCAGCCAACCCTGCCACGAGTGCTTGCTCATCGCGCTCGATGCCTATGCGCAAACCGGCGGCTTGTTCGACATCACACTCGGCCGCCGCATCGAGCACCGGAAATCCGGTAGCCACGAACCTCTGCCCCCGCTCGCGGGAAAACTCATCATCCATCCCGATGTCCCCGCCGTTACCTGCGAAGAACCCGGCCGCGAGATCGACCTCGGCGGCATCGGCAAAGGCTTCGCGCTCGATCATCTCCAACAGATTCTCATCGACTGGGGTGCCGAAGGGGCGCTGCTCACCGCCGGTGCCAGTTCACTGCTAGCCTTCGGGCCGGAGCCCTGGCCCATCGATCTATCAGGCGATGGCGATTCCTCCCGGATCTACCTCAATAACGAAGCCCTCAGCGCCTCCGGCACCAGCATCCAAGGCAACCACATCGTCCACCCGGCAGGAGACGAAGCCATGCCGCAGGCCCCATGCAGCCGCGTGTGGGTCATCTCCCCCACCGCCGCCATCGCCGAAACCTGGTCCACCGCCCTCATGCTGATGGCCCCGGAGGAGATCCCCAATCTCATCGCCGGAAACAAAACCGTCCGAGGCGTCCATATCGAGTGTGGAGGAGCGATTCAAACGATCATCCCGCCTCGGTCTTCTTAACTGGCAATGACAATATCAGCCAACCGATGAAGGCCATCCCCAAGACAAACCACGGAGTAAGCCAGCCGATCCGCGAGTAAAATGTGAGTATTGTCTCCCGCCTCATCGTGCCTGTTATCACATCCCGTGTGAGCGGATCCAACCGCGTTTGCACGGAACCGCAAGAATCGATGATCTGCGAAACCCCGGAAGTTCCGCAAACAAACATCCAGCGTGCGTTCTCACAGGCGCGAATACGGAAAAGCGCCGCATGCTGCTCATGCTGACGGGCAGTCCATTTCTCTACATCCATCATCGGCACCACGAACAACTCCGCACCTGCAACCGTCATCTGGCGGACAATGCCTTCGTAGTCACAGTCGAAACAAATCGGGGTGCCGACTTTGCCGTGATCCGTCTCTATCGGTAGCGCAGTGGTTCCGGCAATGCCATCGTCGAACATGTGGACTGTGTGAACCTTGGTGTGCTCGCCACGCGCACCACCGGCATCCAGAGTGAGAGCGATATTGCGCCATGCATCGCCGCCACCCGGACGGGATTGCGTGCCGAGCGTGAGGGTGATCTTCTTTTGCACACAGAGATCTTGCACCAACTTCCAGTCCCTCTTGCTCGCCCTCAGATCATAAGGCACCGCATATTCTGGCCAAACGACATGCTGCACATCCGGTGGTAACTGTTTGGTCCCCTTTAAAAATTCCGTCAGCGACTCACCTTCCATCTGCAAGCCACCCACTTTCACCGCCAGTGGATCTCCCGAGTCAGGCCATGCCCCCGGAAGCGGATAATCCATCCGCCCGAAGAAGATCGCAAACGGAATGAACAATGCCGCCCAGCTCCTGGCTAGCAGAAAGCCCACCGCCAAAAGAACCAAAAGACTCACGCCATAAACACCAATCCACGGCAAAAAACCATTCGGACCTATCGCAAGCCCCACCGTCATCCACGGAAATTTCAGCGGAAAAAGCTCGGCTCGAATGAACTCCCATCCGCACCAATTCAGCGCTGTGAAGACTCCAAACTTCCAACCCACGAGGCCACGACGGCTCGCGCGACTCTGCATTTCCACAAATAACGCGGTAAAGGCAGCCAGCACACACCACAGTATCACGGCAATCCATCCGAAGATCTGAAACAACCAAGACAAACTCAGACCATAAGCCACCATCCCATGAATGAAGCCAATCGTCCGCGCACGCGTCCCCTCCTGCCCCTGCAATGCAAGCAGCAATCCTGCTATTCCTGGAATCACCAACCATCCACCGCCGCTGACTGGCGGATAGGCCAATGAGTAAACCGCTCCCGAAACGAGGGCGAGTCCGCAGCGGGCCGGATAGGAAACTTGTGAAGACATGGATTTGAAACAGCGTATTCCATCAGAACACCACCTGGCCACAAATTATTTGTTGATTCCGGAGAATTGAATCGCCCCTTCCCTACTTCAATCCGGATAACAAATCGATCGCCAGCTGGTTCTTGTATTTCCTAGCAAGGTCGAGCGCGGCGACGCCTTCCTTGGATTTAACGGATGGCACCACCGGTTCGGATCGAGGGCAGCCCCTGGCGGCGGAACAACCCGCAGAACGCACGGCTTTGTCCAAGCCGTGCGCGCCTCCGGTAGCGCTTCGATCTTCAGGATGTACGCAGATAAAAATCCAAGAATATCCCTCCTAATCTGTGTATATCCCGTTCCATTAAGGAAGGAATTAGAGGAGCCACTTCAATCTCCCTCATCCCAGCCACTGAGCGATTGTCGTTGTTTCCTTCGGTCCGAGCGGTGGACGATCTGGCGTTTCTCTTTTGGTGTCAAATCCTTCTCATTCGCCCACGGCCGAGGGCCAGCGTCCCCGGCCATGATACAACCTAACGGCAGAATCTCCGCCACGATCTCCGCTAGGTCAAATTCTCGGATCTGTTGCTTGATCTGAACCGCCGACTTGTAGGCCATTGGCGTCTCACTCAGGTCCGACTTGCCATGCCACCAACGCACATCGAGTCCACTCGTTTGCTCTGCCACCAATGCGGTAACCTGCGCCTCATCGGGGCTACCATCCTTCATCCGCCAAGGCTTCACCAGTGCGCGTCGCGAAACATTGCGACCGGCACCATGCGGCGCGAAACTCAGAAACTCACGATTATTTCGCCCGATTACTAGCAAAATTGGAGCCGACATATTCAGCGGTATCAAACCCAGTCTCGGACGTCCCGTTTCATCCACTCCCGCAGGAGTCGCGCCCTTGCCATGGTAAAAAGTATCCCCGTCCCGCCATACGAAGTTATGAGCATTTCCCACACTTGCCGCGATTTCACAACCAAGCTTCGCCGCAAGTGCATTGTGAATGCATTGATGATTCGCCACCGTCCACCGGCCCACATATTGCAAAGCCTCCCAGTACGCTTGGCCTTCACCCGATTCTGTATCGAGCCAATAGCCGGCCTCTGGAATCCCCTGCGCGATTTTAGCTGTCTGCTTCTCCGCCGCTTTTTGGCCGCGCTTGAACAGATGCGCGCCCAGCCCCCTGCTGCCATGGTGCGTTACTAACACCTTCCATGCTTGCGTTCCACCTCCTAGCGATTTCGCCAATTCCTCATATCCAAATTTCGTTAGGTGAGCCAATTCCTCACTCGAAAACTGAATTTCTCCCAACCACGCGAAGTGATTCCCATCTCCTTGATCCGCAAGGTGCATTGCGGCGTAGCGTTCCAGTCCGTTTAAAAATGGATTATCCCACACCGCTTCGTCCAGCACCGGATGATTCACCCAATCCGCCGCTGGGCGTCCCCCCGCACCGAATCGCGTGCAAGTCTCCAGCGCGTCCAGGATCTCCTTCGTTGAAGCCTCCGATTGAAAAAAAGACGCCTGCATCGAACAACACACATCTTCGCTATGTGCACTCGGAATGATCGCTCGATCCACCGCAATGATACCACCCACGGGAATCGTCGCCGGTGCACTCCCTGCCGGACACGCATCCGGCATGACCGAACCGCTCAGCACCACAGGCACTCTGAGCAGCTCATTCATTTGCCGACGCACCGCGCCAATGTTCTGCGCATCGAGCGGGCTTGTCGCCTTAATTGCTTCGGTTAGCGGCGCAGCTTGTTCCCGCAAACGCAGCCGCAGATCCGGCGGCGGGAAATCGCGTCGAAGTTTTTTCAATGCATATGCTGGATCGCGAATGCCACGTTGCTCCATCACCAGCACGGCATCGAGTAAGGTGTTAATTTCCGGACCCTCCTGCCATCCCGCAAGAATGAGGTCCGCTTTCGTTAGTATCGTTGGTTTCATAAAACAGTAAAAGAGTTGCCCGGCCAAACCGCCCATGCGGGTCGACCGGGCTGGAGTCATCCGTTTTCAGGATATCCCGTTGCCCCCGGCACGACTCGGAAGCTCAAATAGGGCGTGCGTTTCCGCGGAATTTCACCGGCGACCACCGATCGCAGATGCCCCGCTGCTTGTTGCAGTGCGGTCTCGATCATTTGTGGATTGTCTTCATTCGATGGCGGCGTCTCCACCACCACTAGCAGTTTTGCCCCTCGGCCAATCGGCTCCACTGCAACCACTACGAGATCCACCAAGAGCGGATCCACACAGACACTGGCAAATGCGGAGTCCAGACACTGGCGGACCGCCTTCTGATATTGTAGAGCGCGAGCGGGCAATGGTTTTGTACGATGCTCGGCTCGGCTTTGTTGTTTTTTCAAAACATGCGGGGCGATGCCGTCGTCTGGGCGCACTTCGGCACAGAGCGACTCCATCTCCTGAATCGACTTAATATGATGTGTTTTCATAGATATAAATATTACCACTACGGCACGGAAAATACTCCGGCGTAGATGTGGTTTAAATCAATGACTACCCCAGCAAATGGCGACGATGCCACGCGGAGAAGCAGTCGGGCGTCAGATCAAAGCGCTGACGAAGCAAACGGGAAAAAACTCAAACAAACCCCTTAATTAAGGGAATCCGTGAAAACTCTCAAGCCGCACACGCTCCGGCAGCGCTGCTTACAAGCAGCGCCAACTTTCGGGCAATTGTGAATGGTGCGGTCATAGGCTCCTCCTTGGTGAGTGCAGGCAGAAGATGAGTGAAACAGGAAGAATCACAATCCCTTTTTTACATTTCTTTTTTCCCATTAGAACTGCCTTATTTTTCTAGTAGTCATCTTTGAGACGGGATTTTATGTAGTTATCACATAGATAAAGTTACACTGCCGTCCCACAGTCTGAATACGATGCGCCCTGAGCCTTGAATCTGCGAGGCTTTGAGGACGACAAGGACCGCCACGGCTGGGTGGATCTGATGGAGAAGGCCTACCCACGGTTTGGCTGGCGGGTGGAAGAAGGATTCGGGATTGCCGCTGCCGGCAATTTCCGTTTGCCTGTCCCATGACCGCGAAAGACATCCTTGAAGAAATCCGGCCGCTGGGCAGGGACAGCTATAAGAAGGTGCTGTTGAACCATGAGGTAAAGGAGCCGTGCTTCGGGGTGAAGATCGAGGAGTTGCAGAAAATCCGGAAGCGCATTCGGATGGATTACCGGCTGGCGCTGGAGCTCTACGACACCGGCGTTTACGACGCGATGTACCTGGCCGGGTTGATCGCCGATGACGCACGCATGACCCGCAAGGACTTGCAGCACTGGGTGACAAAGGCGGATTGCGGCGCGCTCGTCGGATCGACGGTGCCGTGGGTCGCGGCCGGCAGCCCGCATGGCCACGGGATCGCACTGGAGTGGATCGACTCGCCGACAGAACTGGTAGCGGCGGCCGGCTGGGCAACGCTGGCCAGCCTGGTTTCCATCAAGGACGATGCAGCGCTGGATGCCGCGGAATTGAAAGCGCTGCTCGAACGCGTGCGGCGGACGATCCATCAGTCACCCGACAAGGTCCGCTATCAGATGAACGGATTTGTCATCGCCACTGGCAGCTACGTGAGTGCCTTGACCGACGTCGCCCTGAAATGCGGCGAGCGAATCGGCCCGGTGACCGTGGACATGGGCAAAACCTCCTGCCAGGTCCCGTTTGCCCCGGACTATATTCGGAAAGTCCGGGAACGCGGCA
>JBDTNJ010000240.1:0-2897 GCA_039933825.1 Luteolibacter sp. | reverse complement strand
CGCTCCCTTACCGGAGTTCAAAACCCCAAAACAACTCGCCGAATGGCGGGCGGAATTGGCAGCGAAGTCTGCAGCCAGCACTAAATCACCAACTCAGGACACTGCCTTCTACACCGGCAAGCCCTACCTCGCATCAACCGGAAGTTATGCGTTCAAATACCGAGCCTACAACCCGGAACTGGCGAGATGGACTTCGGAGGATCCAAGTGGTTTTCCTGATGGAGCGAATGGGAGCGTTTATATTTCGAATATGGCGCCTAACTCATATGATTCAGATGGTCTTCAGAGAAGAGAAATTGACGAGAAGTCGATCACCCCAACAGGGGGGACATGGCAAACTGCGGGCTACGAGTACGTGACAAATATTTATAGAACTGCATATGAAATAAAGTATACTTATACTAATCCGTATGAAACCAATATTGGACAAACCACTGGATTCGGGCATGAATTAAATGGTTCAAGCACAGTGGGATTTTCTCAAACTAAGCAGGCGAATATATCAGCAACGGGCTGGTCTGTGACATTAGGAATTTCAATTTCTCAAACGGGATCATATTCCTCTACTATAAACTTTCAGCGCGCATCCGAGGATAAGGTTGCCTGGGAAGGATATGTGCTAGCATATGAAGCCAATATTTACTACCACGTTAGAGGAGAGTGGCAAAACTCAGAAGGAAAATGGGTTGCAGACACCTCTAATAATGGCGGCAATTGGAGTGCTTCTGCTTTTTTAGATAGCGGATACACGTCAGTCTACGGGAAAATCATTTACAAAGTCTACGAATAAGATGCGTGCCACACTAATAACTTTGCTATTTTTTCTGTCTTCATACTTTGCATCAGCTGAGCCAGCTGGTTTTGAAATTCAAAACAAGAGTGATAAATCCGAAAGAATAACTATTTCAAATGGTAATTCTTCATTCACAATCACACTCAAAAGCGGAGATAATTTTGTTTACAGAACCACATCGAGTACGTCGCAGCCAATTGCATTAAAATGCTCTATACATGGATACCCGGATGAAAATAATACGTTTCAATGGGCTACTTTCACAATCAATAAAAGCGGTAGGTATCTATCTATTTTTGCGCACCAGGCCTCAAAGTTATTTCCACTTGATGATATAACTGATAAAGCTATTACTTCGTTCATTTCTAATGAACACATAGTATCAATAACCTCATCATCCAAAAAATAAATACTGAAGTCACCTCTGTCTTCAGCGCTCCGGGATCACTCCCACATAACTGAAATTTAAAACATGCTAGACTTGTCTAAATTGTAAATTCATCAAACTAACTTGATAATCACATCAACCGCCCACCTGCTCAATCGAATCTGCTGCGTCCTATCCGCAGCAGACGAGCAGCGGGTTTCTTGAACATCGAACTCCCAACATTGAACATCGAAGTGGTAGAGTGAGAGACCCTGCTCCCTTGCTCTCTCCACCCGGTGTTCAATGCCACTTTTAAAGCACTAAATCTTAAGTATGAAATCATAAACAAACACTCACCACGAATGGACGCGAATGCACACGAATGAAGAATCGAACAATCGTGAATCAACGCATGCACGGCAGAATACCCAGCATCCAGCCCTCCAAAAATTCGTGTCCATTCGCGTCCATTCGTGGTTCAAATCTTATCTTATCCCCCATTCAGTATCTCAGTGCCCTCAGTGGTTAAATTCTTAATTATCCTTTTGTTGTTACCCTATGCTGCCTTCGGGCGCGAAGAGGCGTGGACAGTTAGCACTAAAAAGATGCAGGTGCCATTTCATGCGTGGATGGCGGATGGGAAACCGACGCCCTCCGGGGTGCTTGTGCTGGTGCCCGGTTACAACGGGAAGGGTGAGCAGATGTTGGATGCGCGTTGGAAGAAATTCGCGGAGAAGAATGCCTTGGTTTTGCTGGCCCCGTCGTTTCACGCGGAGGGGAGTGAGAACAATCAGGGGAAGGGCTATTTCTATCCAGAACAGGGGAGCGGGCAGGTGATGGAGAAGGCGCTGGATGAACTGCACCAAAGGACGGGCGTGGAGGTGGCGAGGGTGTTGTTTTTCGGCTTTTCCGCAGGGGCGCATTACTCACACCGTTTCGCGCTGTGGAGGCCACGGCGGGTGGTAGCGTTTGTGGCCTATTCCGCCGGATGGTGGAGCGAGCCGACGCGGGAAATGAGGACGGTGCCCGCGCTGATCATGTGCGGCGAGGCGGACGAGCGTTACCCGCCAACATTTGAGTTTTTCAAAAAGGGCCTGAAGCTGGGTTGTCCTTGGGTGTGGCGGTCTTACAAGGATACCGGGCATGTGCTGATCCCGGCGGTGAGGGATCTAGCAGAGGTGTTTCTAGCGCATTATGCGGGGAGGGGAGAAGAACAAGCAGGAATGCCTGTGTCACGGTATGGAGACATCCAGACATTCAAGAGCGTGAGTCGCGCGGATAAGTCGGCGATTCCCGAGGAATTTCGAATCGAGCTGCCCTCCAAGACGGTGGCAGATGTTTGGGAAAATGAACATGAGTGAATAATGAAAATAATGATCAATGACATGAATCGTAGGTGGTCTGATAGGCCGGGGTTTTCTATCCAGAGGTTTAACCGCGAATGGACACGAAGGGACGCGAAGTTCAATGGGATGATGAGAGCTTCCTTTGTGTCATTGCTAGGGACGATGATGTTAGGTGTTTCCTGCATGTCAGTGTTGGCTCAAACGCCGGTCCCTCCAGCGGAAGTTCTGCCGGAGAGGGTGTTCCGTTTCCCGATCAAGACCCGCTCGGATCTGAACAAGGAAATCCCTTTTTATCTGCGCGTGCCGCTGAACTTTCGGCCTGGTAAGCCTTATCGCCTGCTTTTCCTTTGCCCGCATCTCAATCAGGGAGCCCTGGCAAAACTGAATGGAA
>JBDTNJ010000239.1:0-3882 GCA_039933825.1 Luteolibacter sp. | reverse complement strand
CGAGGCGCATCTGGTTCCATTTGAAATGGTCCTCGCTGCAACGAAGCCTGCTGCAGTGATGCCGAGTTACAATGAGATCGACGGCATCCCATCGCACGCGAACAAGTGGCTTTTGCAGGATGTTCTGCGGAAACAGTTCGGTTACGAAGGGCTCATCACCTCGGACTACTCGGGCGTGCAAGATTTGAAAGCCTTCCATCACGTCGCGACGACGGAGGCGGACGCAGCATTGCGCGCCTTCAACGCGGGTGTTGATATGGACCTGCCCGATGGAGTCTGCTACGCGAAGCTGGGAGATCTGGTGAAGTCCGGGAAAATCCTAACCGCCGCTCTCGATGCCAGCGTGCGCCGGGTGCTGTGTCTGAAATTCCGCTTGGGACTGTTTGAAAATCCCTTCGCCGATGCGGCCAAGGCCTCGTCACTGGTGAAACTCGATACGACCCGAGCTCTTGCCCTCGAAGCCGCGCGTAAATCCATCGTCCTGCTCAAGAATGACAACGCGCTTCTTCCGCTCACCAAGGGCGCGCAGAAGACCATCGCAGTTATCGGCCCGCATTCGGACGACACGAGGCTAGGTAGCTACAGCGGCGAACCCACCCACCGGGTCAGTGTTCTGGATGGCATCCGCCGAGCCGTCGGTGATTCCGGAAAAGTGATCTACTCCAAAGGCTGCTCGCTGACGACTAACGAAACGGCCTCGCCAATGAATGCCTGGTTGGAAGTGGATCTTCAGGTTTTCCCTACACCCGCCGAGGATCAGGCCGCCATTGCCGATGCAGTTGAAGTGGCCCGTAATGCCGATCTGGTGGTCCTCGTCCTTGGCGAAAACGAGCTGATCTGCCGCGAATCATGGGCACCGCATCACATTGGTGACCGTTCATCCCTTGATCTAATCGGCGCGCAAAACCAACTCGCTGACGCGATATTCGCGCTTGGAAAACCGGTTGTTGTTTACCTGATGAACGGTCGCCCGCTGGCCATTCCGAAAATCATCGAGCGCGCAAATGCCGTGCTAGAAGGCTGGTATGCAGGTCAGGAAACCGGCAATGCGGCGGCGGACATTCTATTTGGCCAGGTAAATCCCTCCGCCAAGCTGACGATCACCGTTCCACGCTCGGTCGGCCAGATTCCGATTTATTACAATCACAAGCCTTCGTCCCATTCGTTCTCCTATCTGGACGAAGTAAGCTCGCCGCTTTTTCCATTCGGCTTCGGCCTCAGCTACACGAAGTTCGATTGCGGACCGGTGAAACTGAGTGCTGCCGCGATCAAACGTGACGGACACGCGCAGGCACGAGTGATCGTCACGAACTCCGGGAGTACCGCTGGCGATGAGATCGTCCAACTTTATATCACGGATAGAGTAGCCAGCGTTACTCGCCCGGTGAAGTCGTTGAAAGGCTTCCGGCGCATTCACCTAGCACCCGGAGCCAGCCAGCAGGTGGAATTTCAAATCACCCCAGAAATGCTCAGCCTCTATGACGAGACAATGAACCGAGTGGTCGAGCCGGGTGAATTCGAAATCATCATCGGAAATTCTTCCGCAGCGGACAATTTGGCGGTTTTGAATGTGACGGAATAGGGATAATTCAAAGACTAAGGGGGGCGATAGACTCCATTTTTGTTAGATGGCAAACTTTCAACTAGGACTTAGCACAGGCTTTGTGTAAGGATGGATCTCGCCGGATTCAAACCAGCTGCGCGTAGTCCAAAAGCCCTTGTTTACCACCTTCGCGACCGAAGCCCGATTCCTTGAAGCCGCCGAAGGGGGAGGTGGGATCGAACTTGTTGAACGAATTGGCCCAGACGACGCCGGCTTTGAGCTCGGTGGACATTTTGAGAATTCGCGAGCCCTTGTCGGTCCAGACTCCGGCACTGAGGCCGTAGTGGGTGTTGTTGGCTTTTTCAACGGCTTCCTCCGGCGTGCGGAAGGTGAGGATGGAAAGCACAGGGCCGAAAATTTCCTCGCGCGCGATGCGATGGCTTTGCGAAACGTTTGAAAACAGGGTGGGGGGGAAATACCAGCCTTTCGCAGGGAGTTTGCAGTCAGCCTGATAGATTTCCGCGCCTTCGGCCACTCCGGCGGCAACGAGCTCCTGGATGCGGGTGAGTTGGGCTTTTGAATTGATCGCCCCAACATCGGTATTCTTGTCGAGCGGATCGCCGGTGCGCAGGGAGCTGAGGCGGATTTTCAGTTTGGCCAGAACGGCGGCGGCGATGGATTCTTGGACCAGCAGGCGCGAGCCGGCGCAGCAGACGTGACCTTGGTTGAAGAATATCCCATTAATGATGCCTTCGACCGCTTGGTCGATCGGTGCGTCTTCGAAAACGATGTTAGCCGCCTTGCCGCCGAGTTCCAGGGTGAGTCGTTTTCCGGTTCCTGCAAGGGCGCGTTGGATGG
This sequence comes from Luteolibacter sp., assembly GCA_039933825.1. Lineage (GTDB taxonomy): Bacteria > Verrucomicrobiota > Verrucomicrobiia > Verrucomicrobiales > Akkermansiaceae > Luteolibacter. The sequence goes on along the minus strand of JBDTNJ010000239.1, from coordinate 1,481 downwards.
CTTTTCCAACAGCGGTGGAACCGGTGAAGGCGATTTTCGCGGCAAGCGGATGATTGACCACCGCAGCCCCAGTTTCCCCCGCGCCTGTGACAAAATTGACCACGCCGGGTGGCAGTCCCGCGTCCTGCAGGATCGAGGCGAACTTAAGCGCGGTGATGGAGGTGGTTTCCGCTGGCTTGAGGACGACGGTGTTGCCAGCGGCGAGGGCGGGCGCGATTTTCCACGCGAGCATGAGCAGCGGAAAATTCCATGGAATGACCTGGCCGATGACGCCTAACGGAGCCAGTGTCCGGCCCGGAGTGACATGATCGAGTTTGTCGGCCCAGCCGGCGTGATAGAAGAAATGCGCTGCGGCCATCGGCACATCGAAGTCGCGGGACTCCTTGATGGGCTTGCCGCCGTCGAGGGTTTCCGCAACGGCGAATTCGCGGGCGCGATCCTGCAAAAGCCGGGCGATACGGAAAAGATATTTCGCACGTTCGGTGCCGGGAAGTTTACTCCATGATTTGAAGGCGGTGCCTGCGGCTTGATAGGCGGCATCGACGTCCGAGGTTCCTGCGAGGGCGATTTCCGCAAGTTTTTGCCCGTTGCGCGGGCTGATGGAGTCGAAATATTTCTTCGACTTCGGCACGACGAATTTGCCATTGATGAAAAGGCCGTAGCGCTCGTCGATGAAGGCTTTGGCGGTTTCCGGCGCGGGATCGTATTCCCAGAGATCGCCGAATAGGAGTTCACGGGCAGGGTTGCGGAAAGTTTTTTTAGCAGGCATAGGACAGATAAGTCGTATAGGTCTAATAGGACCTATTTAATAAGCTGAGGAAGATTCGCTGAAGGAATATGGTGCTTGATAGGCTCCGGTCTTTTCCTTCACCAGTTGGCGGACGAGATCGTTGAGTAGGGCGGAGGCACCGAAGCGGTAACGGGTGTTAGTCAGCCATGCGTCGCCAAGTGTTTCCTTTACGGCGACGAGGAAATGCAGTGCCTGCTTCGCGGTGCGGATCCCCCCAGCAGGTTTCATGGCGATCTCGATTCCTGTTGCGAAAAAGTGATCGCGGATCGCTTCTAGCATCACCTGGTTATTGCCGAGTGTGGCGTTGAGATTGGTTTTTCCTGTCGAAGTCTTGATGAAATCGCCGGGGCGGAGAACGCGCATCGCGAGGAAGGACGCGGCACGGATATTGTCGTAGGTTTCGAGTTCGCTGGTTTCCAGAATCACCTTGAGCGTGCTCTCTCCGCAGGCTTCGAGCACGGCGGCGATCTCGTCTTGCACGAGTGCGAGTTCGCCAGCGAGGAAGGCTCCGCGGTTGATGACCATGTCGATTTCATCAGCACCATCGGCCACCGCGGCGCGGACTTCGGCGAGGCGGGTTTTCAGGGGGGCTTGGCCGGACGGAAAGGCGGTGGCGACGGACGCGATTTTCACCGATGTGCCTTTCACCCATTTTGCGGCGTGTTTCACCATCGCCGGATAGACGCTGACG
>JBDTNJ010000238.1:0-6917 GCA_039933825.1 Luteolibacter sp. | reverse complement strand
GAATCTCACGCACCTGACCATGCGGCACGTTTTTCAACGCGTAGAAATCCTGATCAGGCGCGGGGATCTCCACCGCAGCGCGCCAGGCACCCGAACCATAGATGAACGAGCCGCCGGGATCGGGAACTTCGGCACCATCCACCACCAAACCGTAGTAATGATTGCCCGGATCCTGCGGGGTGGAATCGCCCGTCCACACGCCGTTCGCGTCCTTGGTCATGGGGAATTTCACGCCGCTGATATTGAGTTGAACGCTCTGTGCTTGCGCCGCCGAAATACGGGCGCGGACGCGGCCTTCCAAGTTCACTTGAGGAAACTCCCGGCCTGGCGTGTTAGAAGGCGATGGCTTCCAATCGTCCGTTGTCGGACCGGTCTGTGCGAAGGCAACGCAATTGCCCGCCATCAAAATCAATGCCGCCAGATTCTTCATAGGGTGACGCTTTGTTCCAATTTTCATGGCACGAACGGGCGTGGCGCGCCGGGTTGTGTTTTCAACGTGATGGATGCCGGCTCAAGCCCGCCTGAGCTTGCGGTTAGTTTGATTTCCCCGGCCGCCTTCGTGGATTGCACGATGATTTGCGCGAGGCCGTTGTAAATCCTGACCTTGTTGTCCTTTTCCGGCTCGTGGCTGTTCGGGTCGCCATTGCCGACTCCGATGTTTGCGCCCGGGCCGCTGAGCGAGAACTCGACCGAGAGGTTCGCGGTCGGCACGGGCCGGCCTTTCGCGTCGATGGCCTCGACGGTCACCGGGACCGCGTCCTGGCCGGCGGCGTCCAGCGCCTTGCGGTCCGGAGTGAGGCGCAGCGCCACTGGCTCGCCGGTGGTTTCCACGGCGAAACGCGCGACTTCACGGCCGCCTTTCTTCGCGACGGCTTCGAGCTTGCCCGGCGCGTAGTGCACCTGCCACTCCGCCATCTGGAAGGGATCGACCTTCTTTTCCTCGATGCGATTGCCGTTGAGGGAAAGCGTCACCGTGTCGCAATTCGTGAGCGCCATCACCTTGATATTCTGGCCATCCTTACCCGGCCAGTCCCAGTGCGGCACGAGGGTCAGCACCGCCTTGTCCTTCACAAACAGCGCCTGCCGGACGTAGAACTCGGTCTTCGGGAAACCGCAGAGATCGAGCGCGCCGAAGTGGGAGCTGGCAGACGGCCATCCGTAGGGCGTGGGCTCGCCGCGGTAGGCGAAACCCGTCCAGGAAAAGCCGCCGGCAAACGACGTCTGCTTCATGATCGCTTCCCACGAGTTGCGGGCGTTGCTGGTCTTCGCCCAACCTGGGAAAACCTCATCGTAGGAGGCCACGACCTTTTTCCAATCGGTGGTGTATTCCCCGCGCGTCATGACCTGGGAGGTGTCTTCCGTGCTGATGATCGGCTTGTCGGGATAGGCGGCGCGAATCTTGTCGTATTCGTCGGTTTGGTAATTGATGCCGACCACGTCGATGACCTGCGCGGCGTTCTTGGGGTTCGCCTTGCCGTCCGGGCCGAGTTGTCCCTTGTTCTGCCCGCCGGTGGTGGGACGGGTTGTATCGAGCTGCTTGACCACCGCGTTCATCGTGCGCGCGATTTCCATGCCCTCCTCGTGGCCCTGGAGCCCTTCCTCGTTGAACAGGCTCCACATGATCACGCTGGGGTGGTTCCGGTCGCGGCGCACCAGCCATTCGAGCTGTTTCAGGTATTCAGGCGAGGCGTTGAAATGCCGGGTTTCGTCCATCACGAGCATGCCCTGGCGGTCGCAAATATCTAGCAACTCGCGTGACGGCGGGTTGTGCGCGGTGCGGTAGGCGTTCGAGCCCATTTCCTTCAATTTGCGGACGCGGAAGTCCCAGATCGAATCCGGCACGGCGACGCCGACGCCCGCGTGATCCTGGTGATTGCAGGTGCCTTGGAGCTTGAGTGGCTGGTCGTTGAGGAAAAATCCCTTGTCTCTATCAAACCGGATCGTGCGGAACCCGCACGTCGTGCTGACGACGTCCACCGGCTTGTTGTCACTGAACACAGCCGTCCGCACTTCATACAGGTTCGAATGCTCCACCGACCAGAGCTGCGGCGAGTTCACCGGGATGGAAATTTTCGCCACCGCCTGATCCATCGGCACGAGGTTCACCGCTGCGGATTTCCCTCCGGCGATTCTTTTTCCTGCGGAATCGAACACGCCGATTTCCACCATTGCCGCAGCAGCGTTCGCCCCGGTGTTCGCCAACGTGACCTCGGCGGGGATCGTCCATCCACCATTCGCGGCTTTCACGGGATTGGCATACACGCCGTCCGTGACGACATGCACCGGACTGCGTTTCACGAGCCAGGTGTGGCGATAGATGCCGCCGCCTTCATACCACCAGCCCTCGGTATCGTTGGCGTCCACCCGGACGGCGATGGTGTTGATGTCGTCGCCGTAGCGCGCCATCGGCGTGACATTGATATAAAACGAAGAGTAGCCACTCCAGTTGTGATGCACCTCGCTGCCGTTGAAATACACCGTGCAGTGCGTCGCCACTCCGTCGAATTGCAGTTCGATGTTCCTGCCCCGGTCGGAGGGATCGAGCTTGAAGGTCCGCCGGTACCAACCGATGCCGCGCTGGCGATAGCCCTGCTGCTTGAGCGCCTTTTCGTCGAAGGGCTGCTCGACCACCCAGTCGTGCGGCAGGTTCACCTGCTTCCAGCTCTTGTCGTCATATCCGCGCGCCGCCGCGCCCCACACGCTCCCGGCCTTCGCTCCGTGGTAGGTGATGTCCGGGGCGTAGAGATTGACGCCTTGGCCGCCGGGAAATGAGTCGCGCGGAATGTCGCCGAGATGAAACCGCCAGTTTTCATCGAGAGACAGTTGTTCGCGGGGCGACGCGGCGACCACAGCTTGCGCGGCGAGCCACACAAAGCATGCACTGGTACGGAGGAGATAGAGCATGATAGATTTATTCATGGGTTAGTGGGTTTGAACCACAATCGTTGCCGACTTCAGGCCATCGGCCTCAGCGGTAAGTGTGATTCGACCGGGGTTAACGTTGGGCCGGAGAATGGCGAGGCAACGGCCTTGATAGGTCGTGCGCGACGGTGCTTGGAAACTGGCGGCGTCGTCCGGCGCGGAACTTCCGGTGGAGGCGAGTTCGCCCGCGCCGGCGACGGTGAAGCGAACCGGAATCACGGCGTTGGGAACGCGGTTGCCGTTTCCGTCCACTACTTCAACGGTCACGTAGGAAAGGTCGTTGCGATCGGCACGGATGGTGGAGCGATCCGCGGTGAGCCGGATTTCCTTTGGCTCGCCAGCGGTCCGAAGAATGGTGCTGGCGACCTGCTTGCCGCCGGTCAAACCGATGGCGCGGAGTTCGCCGGGCGCATAAGGCACATCGAACTTGGCAGTAAGTTTCGTCTCTGCGGAAACCGGTTTTTCGCCGATCACCTTCCCGTTCAATTCAAGCCGAACACTTTCGCATCGCGAATAAACCGCCACCTGCATCGGCTTTCCTTCGCGACCGGACCAAGTCCAACTCTGCGTTTCATCCGGCCAGCCCCAGCTGCTAACACGTTCCCAAACACCATCCGGCATGGGCGTGTGAACCATCATCTCAATCTGGCTGCGACGCCAGACCACGTCGCGATAGTAAGACTGCGGTTTCTTGAATCCGCACACGTCGATGTCGCCACACCACGCGTTATACCATGGCCACGGCATGAGGAATTCGTCCTTCTCGTTGCCCGGCCCGGCGTGGCCGATGCCCGATTCGCCGAAGTAATCCATCGCCGTCCACACGAAGTCGCCGATGATGTAGGGGTGCTTCTCCACCAGCGACCAGTAGTCGAAAATGCCCTTTGGATAGGACTCGGTCCCCATCATCACCCGCTTGGGATCCCGGGCGTGGTCGGTTTCATATTTCTCGGGCAGATAGTTATAACCGCCGATGTCGAGGTGACGGAACGCGATGTCGGAAAGCTGGTCCCAATTCTTCATGACATCGCCCCAATCCGAGCAGATCGCCTGAGTAACCGGACGCGTGGTATCGTGTGAAAGCACCGCCTCGCGCAGCATCTTCGCGGTCTCTTCGGCGCGGAACTGATTGGAGATTTCATTCCCGATGGACCACATGACGACGGACGGATGATTTCGGTCGCGCCGGACCATCGAGGCGATGTCGCGCCCGGCCCACTCCTTGAAATGCACGCTGTAGTCCTGCCCGTTCTTGCCGACCTCCCAGGTGTCGAACGACTCGTCCACCACCAGCACGCCTAACCGGTCGCAAGCTTCGAGAAACGCGGGCGACGGCGGATTGTGGCTGGTGCGAATGGCGTTGAAGCCGTTCGCTTTCATCAACTCGACGCGACGCTCTTCGGCACGGTCGATTGCGACCGCCCCCAAGGGACCATTGTCATGGTGCATGCAGCCGCCTTTCAGCTTGATCATCTCGCCGTTAAGCCGAAACCCGTGCTCGGCATCCACTTCGATTTTCCGGATTCCAAAGCGTGTCGAGGTCCGGTCCAAGGTTCTGCCGGCCGCGACGATCGCAACTTCCGCCAGATACAATTCCGGCGAATCCGGCGACCACAGCTTCGGCGAACGCAGATCTAACACATGCTCGACCGTGCGGATTTCATTACCGGGAAGCCGCAACTGGCTTGTTGCCGTGCCGACTGCCTCCCCCTTGGAATTCACCACGCGGGCATGAACCTCCACGGAAGCTTCGGCACCGGCGTCATTGCGGATCTCGCTGGCGATCTTCACGACGGCTCTCTCCTTCGAAACCTCCGGCGTCGTCACGATCATGCCAGACGCCGGCACGTGAACCGGATCGATGCCCGTGATCCAGACATGCCGATAGATTCCCGAACCGGAATACCAGCGGCTGTTTTTTCCCTCGTTGCGGACGCGGACGGCGATGACGTTTTCCTGACCGGCCGGTTTGAGGTGAGGCGTCAGGTCGAATTCAAAACCGGTGTAGCCATACGGATGATTTCCAAGGAGCTGGCCGTTGATCCAGACATCGGCGTTCATATAGACGCCGTCGAACCGCACCGCGACGCGTTTGTTGGCCTCATCTAACTTGAAGTGCTTGCGATACCACCCGGTGCCGCCGACGACATGCCCGGTGTATCCAGCGCCCTGGCTTTGGCCCGGATCGAACGGCCCCACGCGAATCGTCTTCGCCGCAGCTTCGAAGATGCCGCCATTCCCGCTCTGGTCGAACACCCGCACCGCAAGCATATCCGAGCCGTCGCCCCGCACCAGTGAAGCAGGCACGCGATAACGCCGCTGCTCGCTCCAAGCCGTGCTGAAATCCGGCGGAAACGAGCCAGTGCCACCAATGCGTTTACCGTTCAGAAACGTTTCGTCCACATCATCGATGCGGCCTAGCAGCAGATCAAAGTCCTTGCCTTTGCACTCGGCGGGAATTTCCAGACGACGACGAAACCAGCCATAAGCATTGTAGTCTTGGTAATCCGAATGGTGCTCCCATGTGTCCGGCAACGTGACGAGCTGCCACTTGCCATCATCGAACACAGGGACCTTCCACTCCGTCTTGTCGCCTTTTTGAAAACGCCACTGGCCCGTCACCACCGGCAATTCCGGCACGGGCGACTTCCCGCCCGTCGGCAGATCCTCGATGCTCCAATCGTGCGGAACGTCGAGCGACCGCCAGCCGGAATCATCGAAGCCCGGAGCTTCCGCGCCCGGCGCATCCGCACGGAGGAACCGCCAGCCGGAGTCGAAGGAACGCTCGCGATCGTTAGCGGCGGGAGCTGCGGTTAGAACGCCGCAACTCCACCCGGCCAAGATGACGAGGAACATAACTCTGACGGACTGACGGGTCTTTATTTCCATGGATCGAAAATTCGCGAACTAATCTTCAGCGCGAAGGCAACCTTTCCGTCAAACTTCCCGGGCAGCGTGATGTGCAAGCCGGCTTCATCGCGTGTGAACGCCACGTTCCCGCCGCCGACAAGTTGGACGCTGCCAATCTTACCCGGCCAGTTGGGTGAGTTGTCCGCCAGTGATTTGACGGTCACTTTGCCATCCGCTGGAATTTCCAGTATGATGGCATAAAGCGTCTTGCCGTCCTTCGACTGCGTGAAGCGGATGTCTTCCGCAGTGAACGGCTTGTCGGACACGTCTTTCTGGCCGTCAAATTGACCTTTCTCAGCCGCCTGCGTCGATGGCCCCTCGCCATAGATTTTCCACGGGCGCGTCGCATAGATCGCATCGCCGTTCACCTTCAGCCACGCGCCGATTTCTTTAACAATTTCGATTTCTAACTCATCAGGTTGACCGTCGCGCCGCAGCGGCACGTTCAACATGAGATTGCCGTTTTTACTAACAATATCCACCAGCATCCGCACGACCGACGCCGCGGATTTGTAGCCCTTCCGCTCGTAAAGACCGCGGTCGTAATGCCACGACCCGATGCACGTGTCGGTCTGCCACGGCAGCGGCAGGATCTCGTGCGCCTTGCCGCGCTCGATGTCATAGACCAGCGCCTTGCGCTGTTTTTCGTCCAGCCATTTACCGTTGATCACGGCTTCGGTGTGGCCGTTTTTGTCGAGGCGCGTGTTATAGAAATGCGCGGCGAGGTTCAGACCGACTTCATCGGTCACGCCGTGGAATGGCAGCACGGTGTCATCGAAATAAACCTGGTCCGGCTTATAGTCGTCCCAGAGCTGCTGGGTGCGTTTGTAAAATTTCTCCATGTAGGCCGCGTCGGGCACGCTGCTGCCTTGGGTGGCATCCCATTCCCACTGTAGCTTTGAGCCGGGCTTGTGGTTTTGGGCGTAAAGATCCTGCGGATCGAGGCCGTCCCACCAGAGTCCCTTACCGTCGGTCTTGGTGAGCTTGCCGTCGTAAGGCACGCCAGCGAGCGGGCCGGATTTGTCCGCGCCTTGCGCCACTTCATACCACGACCATGAGCGCGACGCATGAACGCTGACGCCGAA
>JBDTNJ010000237.1:0-8897 GCA_039933825.1 Luteolibacter sp. | reverse complement strand
AATCAGTCGTTTGATGCCGAATCCCAGAAACCGCTTCGAGCGTTGGGGCAAGTTTGTGCCCGCAACGGATTCAGGAGTTCCATCGCCATTCTCGGCGTTTTCCATCTTGCGCAGCTCTTCTTCCCACGGAGTAGTGCCACAGACTACAATTTTTTGAAAAAGAAAATTTGCCAATATTTTTGGCGGCCCGTCCTCAAGCGGATCACCGGACCGCCGAAGGACGTTTCCATTTTCATTCACATTCGTGAAAAGATACGCACCCGAAAACGGAGGGGTTGGCGTACCAGACGAATCCCGGAAAGGAAACCTCCGTCCGCCGTCCGCCACATCGTGAGGAAAGAAAGATTGAACTGAAAGCGCATTCAACTCCACCAGTGCCCCGTAACCGTTCGAATGATAGTTTCCCGTGTTCCAATCGCCCGGTGGCGTGTCTTCAGGCAGGAGGAAATAGAGCACCACCCGATTCTCCTCTTCGGGAAAGAGTTTCCGGATCTGAGTAATCACGTCCACGAAAGACCCACTGCCCGTTCCGCCAGCCAGCCCGGCGCAGATATGGAACGTGACTGCGTTCCTTCTCCCAGCTCGCAGGGCTTGCACCTGGTCCGTAAGACGTTTTTCAAACCCGTTACGAGCCCTGCAAGCAAACAAGAAACGGCCAAGGCGGCGTTTCTGCCCGCCTAGCGCTTCGCCTATAACGCTCCCGAGAATGTCCCTCCACTCCGCGCGGTCGCCGATCCAAGGGGAGATGTTGGGGTGGGCACCGAGATTCTCCAGCACACCTGCCAGATTCTCTCCCTTGATCAGAAGTTGGGAGCTTCTGCCTAGCTGTAGGGAATCTCCGGGGATTTTCCACGACGCATGATCGGGTGTCATTAGCTCCGAGCTACTGTCAACATACAGGTAACCGAGTTTCATCGGATGCGCCCGTTCCGAATCAGTACCATTGTCTTCCCTGTGAGAGATCACGGGATCTTTTTTTCGGTATTCTTCATAGATCGTGCGTCTTAAGGCCAGAATGGTCTTTCCGCCGGTACCGCCGAGTCCAATGATGAGATGGTTAAATATCGGTTCTGCTTTTTTTTCGTCTGACATGATGGAGATACGGTTATGGAGAAGATCAGGTATGAATTTTGAGGTCGCGATATGCAGCCCAACCCACGAGGCCGAATGGGAACGCTTGGGCCACCAGAAAAAGAAGGACGAGTTGGATCCTGAGAACCGTAACCACTCTGGGAAGTTTGGCTGTTAGCTCTTTTTTTACCTCGCTGCTTACGAGCGAGATTGCATTAGCCGTAGGGTAGGTGTTGCCCACTGTGGCAAAGTAGTGACGGATGTCGGCGGTCAAAACGTTACGGGGAACTTCACCGCTGGCACCGACAATGGACCCCAGATAGGGTCTCTGCTGTTTGAAATACAGGGCGGCCTGAGATGCATAAATCCAAGCACATTCGACCTGCGATGGCTCCTTTGTAGCGGGAATGGTATGGCCGACCGGGGGGGGCGGAGCGTTGCTGAAATCTTCAAGTCCCAACGCTCTCACCCTCTCGTAAGCTTGCTTGAATGTATGGTCCGCCCAGAATGGATCCAATCCAAGCTGCAACTTCCACGCTTCGATGGAAACGTCCGCAGCACTCGATGCGTGTCTCAAGGTCGCGAACACCACGGTGGAGACCAAAGTGATGACTGCTGCCAGCCCACACAGTAAATGGTGAGTCAGACGAACCTTGTAGCGCTTGTTCCAAAGGTGGGTGTAGAAACTGCACAACCACCAGCACAGCCCCGAAAGAATCAGTCCTCCCACAAAGATAGCGGTCAATACAGGCCTGTCCTCTAGGAAGAAGATTGTGATTGTGCCGGCAATGAGACTCAGGAAGTCTTGAAGAAATGTCATGGGATGTTTAGGGGGGCAGCTCGGTAATGAGCAAAAACCGAAAATATGGAAATCACCCGCTGCCGAACGCAGTTGACTGCGCTGACCAACCCTATTTGGGCAGTTAATTCCTGTAGATCGAATGACAGAGGACTGGCGGTCATTAATGTGATAGCTACGATCAGGATCTTCTGCCGATCTAGCAAGCAAAAAATCCCCCCACGCGGCAGGGCGTTTGGCTGGAGACCCGGAATCGTTGAAATATCATTCTTAAGCCGCGATTTCTACTAGATCATGAATATTGAGTATCAATGTGTTGGAACTTCCAGCCAATCCCCCCACGCGGCCTTCGATCCCGCATCCACGGGATCTCCAGCACTGAGCGTGCGCGACCATTTATCCTAAAGGATGGACATGCCGCCCGACAGACCTAAGGATTTCGTCACTCACTCCCACCATGTCCTGGCAATCCTACAACCAAAGTCTCGTCCGCTACCCACAACACGGATTCTCGCTCGATCTCTCCCTGATGGACATCGAGCCCACTTATGTCGCCGCGCTGGCACCGAGGATCGCCAAGGCCTTCGCGGACATGGGGGCCGTCGAGTCAGGGGCCATCGCCAACCCCGATGAAGGTCGCATGGTCGGCCACTACTGGTTGCGCAACGCCGATCTCGCGCCGACCGCGGAAATCAAAAGATCGATCACCGAGCCTCTCGCAGCGCTGAAACATTTCGCGGAAAAAATCCATACCGGCAACATCCATCCACCCACGGGCGGAAGTTTCAAACAGGTTCTGTTAATCGGCATCGGCGGCTCCGCGCTCGGCCCGCAACTCGTCTCCGAAGCCATCGGCCAGAGCGCGCGGCTTCCGCTCTATTTTTTCGATAACACCGATCCCGCCGGCATGGACAGCGTGATCGCCAAGCTCGCGAAAACCGGACTCGATAAAACCCTCGTGCTCGTCATTTCCAAATCCGGCGGCACGGCCGAAACCCGTAACGGCATGCTCGAAGCCAAGACCGCTTTCGAAGCTGCTGGGCTCGACTTCGGCCGCCACACCGCCGCCGTCACCGGCACGGGCTCGAAGCTCGATCAATACGCCACCCAACATCACTTCATCGCAACCTTCCCGATGGAAGACTGGGTCGGCGGACGCACTTCCGTTCTCTCCACCGTCGGTCTGGTGCCCGCCGCATTGCAAGGGCTCGATATTGATGCACTGCTCGCCGGTGCCGCCGCGATGGATGTGGAAACCCGTAAACAGGACGCCACCCAAAACGCCGCCATGCAGCTCGCCATCGCTTGGCACAATGCCACCAATGGCAAGGGCGAAAAGGACATGGTCGTCCTGCCCTACAAAGACTCGCTCGTCCTCTTTTCCAAGTATCTCCAACAGCTTGTCATGGAGTCGTTAGGCAAGGAGCATGATCTCGATGGCAAGGTCGTCAACCAAGGCATCGCCGTTTATGGCAACAAGGGTTCCACCGACCAACACGCCTACGTCCAACAGCTCCGCGACGGCGTGAACAACTTCTTCGCCACCTTCATCGAAGTGAGAAAAGGCCGCAGTGGCCACAGCATCGAAGTTGATCCCGGCACCACCACCGCCGACTATCTCCAAGGCTTCCTGCGCGGCACCCGCAAGGCGCTGCACGACTCCGGGCGCAAGTCCGTGACCATCTCCATCCCGGAAGTCACCCCCTTCCAACTCGGACTACTGATCGCCCTTTTCGAACGCACCGTTTCGTTCTACGCCTCTCTCGTCAACATCAACGCCTATCACCAGCCCGGCGTGGAAGCAGGGAAAAAAGCCGCAGGTGCATTCATCGGCACCCTGACCAAAGTGCGCGGTCACCTCACCGCCACCGAGAAAACCGCCGAAGCCGTGGCCACCGAAATCGACGCCGATCCTGAGGATGTCTATCACTGCCTCATGCACCTATCAGCTAACGGCGAAGTGCAGATTTCCATCGGTAAGACCCCGGCCGAGGATCGGTTCATGCTCTGAGCCGACTCACCAAGTGCCCGTATTTCGAAGCTCTTCGAGTTGCGGGTCGTATATGTTGAACTCGATGCGACTGAAGGCGGCGATCTTGAAAACGGCACTGCCGAAGTTCTGATTGGTCCCGCTAAGCGTGCCGTCGCCTACGGATTCGAGGCGGAACACAATGGATGTCCCATCAGGAAACCAGCCGCGGACGTCGCCGTTCTCGCGCTTGCAAGTCTCGATCGCCGAAGGTTTCAAGGCGATGGTCTTAAGCCGTTCGACAGGCAGCCGGACTTGCTTGAAGGGGGTCTTGATGGATATCATGTCTCCGGCGATGGAAACAATCTCACCCACGAGGCTATCCCCGTTGCGCAGCATCATCCGGCCATTAGCGGCTTTCTCTGCGGCCGGGGGCTTTTGATCCTCCTGCAAGTCAAGACCACCGAACTGGCGGATGCCTCCGGCGGGCTGAGGCTCTGGCGCGTCATCGACCACCCCGTCCCACGCCCCCACTTGAATGTTAGAAATGCGCACGGGAGAGGCATTGAGCGTGACGAAGTGAATTCCGCGTCCGATTTTATTTGCTGCGACATCCGGGTCCTTCCAAAGCGCGATGCACTTGCCATCGATGAATACCGCGATCTGCCCGGACTTGGAGCTGGCGTGGATTTCGATCTTCGCCATTTCATTTTCCTGAAGCGCGAAGGCGTTGGCAACGCGCCCGAGGGCCAATTGATTTTTGCCGCTCTGAAGAAAAATCGAGCGCTGCTGGAATGTCATGGAATAGCCGCTTTCGGGGGAGTCCTGTTTGAGATCATCTGAAAAGAAATTCACTTTTAGAGCGAACGTGCCACGCCATGCGGCATCGAAGACCACACGGCATTCATCAGGAAGATCGCAATTTCTAGCAATTCCCCCGGCCGCAACAGAGCGGAATGATGAATCCCGATAAGTCCATGCAGGCGGCTCCTCGGTTTGTGTCCATCCGTCAAGCCCGGCAGGCCCTTGATAGACGAGCGCCATGTGTTCATCGATCTGGATATTGGCAATGTTGACCCGGCGAAATTTCATACGCCCTGCGAACCAGGTATCCAGCTCGACCGCATCGTCGGTGATGGACGCGAGCTGGCCGCGGATGCTGTCGCCCTTGTAGCCCGCAGTGTGGTCTCGATTGGTGAGTGTGATCGTGGCCTCATACTTCGCTTCGATCTTCGGCTGAGCGGGAGTAAGCTTGAGTTCCAGCACGTTCTTGAGAAAAAATGGCGCGGGCTTTTCGAGAATGGGGGAGTTCCAAACCAAGCGATCGGTCGTGAGAGATTCCAACGAGCCGGAAAGTTGGTCGTTGTTGGCGAAGCGCACCACGGACCGAGCCTCGTCCGCTGCCGAAGCGAGGACGAGTGCGGCAGCAAGCGCCATGAGCGGAATCAAAGGTTTCATTTTTCAGGTGCTTCCTTGGGTTTCAAATCCTGGCGCTCCAAAGCAGAGACTCCAGCCCGCCGGAGATTCAGAAGGCCAAGTAGTGGATGCACTGCCGAAACGGCATTTTCCGTGAACGAGCAGGACGAGACGTGTAACATTCCGTTAGCTTGCAAGCGGAGAACAAACGGATGGGGAGCGTCTACTTGTTTCGCCTCATCCGGCATTGCGAAGAATACGGTAGAAACATCGGATTCCAGAAGTTCGAGCGGTGCGTCCTGAAAATCGCTCTTGAACGAGAAAATCAACCCGTCACCGGTCTTCCTGATATCGGTTAGCTTCCCGCCCCAGCGGTCGTCATCGCGGCTGATCATGCTGTCCGTCTTGGTATCCCCCCGTTCCTCCGAGCGATGGCGGCCCCGGGAGTCATCAAGCTCGAGGATCTCGATGCCCCGGATTTCCTGCTCGATCCCGTTGTTGGCGTTGCTAACCAAAGTGACTCCATTGCCTTCAGGAGCGCCTTTGACAGGGTCGATGCCTGCCCCCTCGGGTTCGCCATTGAGGAAGAGATGCAAGCGGGAGGACTTCCGATCCACGCGGATTTCCACATCGAGTTTGCTCTCTGGAAATTGCTCCGGCGTGCGGTTAGAGAGAATGACGGTGGTGTAGCGGTTGCCTTTCGATGCCTCGCGTTTGAGTTCCATCCCGGCTCCTGCGAATTGCAGATAGTAACGATCGGAGACCTCGCTTTTAGGCTTGAGGGGATCCGCGAAAAAGATCTGAAAATTCGGATTACCCTGCCATTTCAGGGAAAAACGGAAGATGAACTGGCTGGGAGTGTTGAAATTTTTCGCAATAGTAGCCGGGCCGTTCGCAACCAGCGCGTTGTTTTCGAAACGCCAGTTCTTTTCCCCTTCGGCATCGCTCTTCCACTCATCGATGCTCTTGGGGCCTGCATAAACGACCTTGCGCGCGTGGACACCGAGTTGAAGGGATTTCACCGCTCCACGAGGGATGACCAGGCGGCCGGCATCCATCGTCATTACCGTGATCCCCTTCTCATCCAAACCCTCGATCCTGACCGGAAGCAGGTCACCGTTGATGAGCTCCACTACAGCCCCCGGCGTATCCGGTCGATCGTGAGGAGGACTGAACTCGACTTTTTCCACGGCTCCGGCTTTGAGAAAAACCGGCTCTGGTGACAATGTCGTGGAAAGCTCGACCACGCCCGCTTCATTGATCGAACGGATGGTCCCACTGAGACTGGCATCACCGGACAAAGCGATTTCATCCGCATAAACCGGAACGGTTGCGATCGGGGCGAGGACCATCCACAACCAGGACCTCATGCTAAAAATCCGCGTTCCAATCATCGATACTGTTATTAGAAGGTTGAAAATCGAGCATGACCGCCGATTCCAGATTAAAATCCAGCTCCCCGGCGAACGGGTGGAGGATTCTCATGGCGGACGAGTCACCTGATAGAGGACGCCCGGTGACCTGCCCCAGCGGACTGAGACGAATCACGACACTATCCGCAAGCTCTTCCGTTTTACCGGCCAAGCGATTACGGGCAAAACGGATCTCTGCGATATCATCGAGCGGAAACTGAAAATCGCCATGTTTGGTTTCCAACAAGATTTTCCCATCCTTGAGTGATTTCACATTTCCCGAAAAACGGTCCACCCCGTTGGATAGAAGCACGATATCCTGATCATCCACCTGGAGACTGCGGGCCGAGTCCGGCATGCCATTCCACTCGGCGACCATCACGTCCGACAGTCTCACCGGCGAGTTCTCCGACTGCACGACAAAGCCGAAGCCGGATCCTTTCGTGGATAGCGCCGGCATGGCAGCCCCGCCATCGCCCCCATCAGTCCACTGTGCGGCGAATTCATCATTGATAAAAAGCGAGACCTGACCGGTGTTCCTGTTGCTGCGGATTTCCATCGTCGCATTCCCGGAGTCACTCAGCCGGACATTGTTGGCATTCACCAGAACGCGCCCGATACTGGCCACTCCATCACCATCGACCGAGGTCCGATAGAGCATCAGATGGCTGGAAAAAACATGTAATACATAGCTGTTGCCAAAAAGAACGGGCAGCACTGCGGAGTCACCAGGCACAAACTTCACCGGCTTACCCGCGCCATCGTTGTCAGGCCCGCCTACTTCCTTGCCGGGCTTCGGATGGGCGAAGTCCGCATGAAACCCGATTGCAATGGAAAGACGGTTTTTCCATGCCAGATCAAAGCGCAGAATCGCACGATCCGGCATAACCTCCTTACGCAGGATGGCCGTTCCGGAAAGCTTGCTTTGCCAATACCATGCGGAACCTGAAAACATCCAACGCCCCGGCACATCCTTCGCGTCGCCTTCCCTAGTCCGCGTGTCGGGACCAGGATCAGGAAAACCCTTAGGAAACGAGGCGTTAGCCATCTGCCACTCATCCTCCACGAATGGCCCGTGATACTGGATACGGCCGCCCAATGGACTGGGTGCCAGCATCGCCACCTGATTGCGGGGAATCCGCACGACTCCGGCATAGGACGTATCGAGCGTGACGGTCTCCTCGTCGAGCTTGCGAATGATCCCCGGCATGCGGTCGCCATCGACGAGTGCGACGTGCGAGAGTGATGTCAGAGATTTCAAAGCCCTCCCGCCGTGCAGCACGATGTGGCGGATCCGGGAGGGTTTAAAATCGACAGGTCCGGTCAGGTCCTCTCTCTGCCAGATCGCCTGCGGGCCGGTCTTAATGCCAAGAAAGGTCCCGTGAAGTTGATCTCCATTCGTGAAACGCAATAGGTCTGATGGCTCGGCAGCCATCGTGCCGACCATGCCGGCAAACCATGAGATGGAAAGTTTGCGAATCATTTCTCGTAGATCGGCAGGTAGCGGAAATTCAGCGCCAATGATAGAAGCGCCCCCGCAGTGTTGAATGAAGCCCCTTGATTTCCCGGGAAAGAACCATCCGATGACTGGATCGTGGAAAGGTAGCGGATGTTACGCGCGGTCCATTCCTTCCACGTGGCCTCATCCGCGTGGAACAAGGCCTGAGACATATAGTATTCGTAATAGTAGGGATAATAGCGGTCCCGGTAATCGAGATTTTTCTTCAAGTAGGCAAGGCTCGTCTGATAGGCTTTCGAGTCCGTCTCCTTGGCAAGGGATAGACACAACGTGCCGACTGCCGTAAGCGTCGCTTTACCGCCGGACGACGATGTATAACCGTACGAACCATCGCTACTGCGGCAGCTCGCGAGGAAGGAAAGTCCCTTTTTGATCGCTTCGTCAGGGACACCGATCCCCGCATTTCTTGCAGCGAACAAGGTGACCATCTGGCAACCCGTGACAGTAGTGTCCGCATCACGGCTGTCCGGAGTGTAGCGCCAGGCACCAAAACGGTTTTTCTTTTGCGAGCTCAGTATCAGTTCGACCGCGTGCTTCAAAGCGGGCGCGATCTTCGGGTTATCCACCACGCCGTAGGACTCCGCGAGTGCCTTGGTGGCAAATGCGTGGTTATACATGCTGGAACCGATATAGCCGTTTGTGGAGTTCTGTTGAGTTAGGATATAGTCGATTCCAGAGCGGATTGTTTTTGCATAGGGGCCATTGTTAGGA
>JBDTNJ010000236.1:0-16083 GCA_039933825.1 Luteolibacter sp. | reverse complement strand
CGACACGGGGGTTCAGGGGCGAGTTCAGCCATTCTCCAAGCGATTCCGGACGCGGCGGAGTGGAAGCGCCATCCGGCACCGCGTCGCCCTCCGCCGGGCAGCCCAAGGGCTGCCCGGCGCGAGGGGCGTAGTCCGGCGGCAGGCAGCCGGTGGAGGGGATTTTAGATTTGCGGGGCATGGGATGTTGTCTTGGTTTGGTCCTTGATTGTCTTGACCGGCTTCGGCGCGAAGGTATCAAGGAAAGTGGTAAGTCGAAGGGTTTTCCCGTCGATCTTGACGGATGGTTCCTTCAAGTCACCACCTCCCTTGGTCTTGCTTTTCACTTCCCAGCCGGGCGGCAACGGCTCACCCAGCAATGCGTCCAGCAGCCCCTCAACGGACTTCTCAGGCCGCTTTGCCGCACACCATTGGAGAAGTTCCTTGGCGGCGTCCTTGCGGGACGCGAATACGTTCCAGGCGCAAAGCTCGACCCGTTCATGCCACGTTTTGGCGGTGGACAAGTCCACCCGTGCCGCCGCCAGTTTTTTCCCGTTGATGACCTTCCCCAAGGAACCCTTGCCGGACGTGATCCCGAGACCAGCGCACCAACTCATATCCTGCATCTTGGAACATAAGGCAGGAGAGAAATCGAGGCGATGACCCAATTCGTAATCCCAATTCTCGAAGGCAATATGAACGTGGCCATGGTGTCGGTCCTGATGAACAAACGCCACCCACCGGCAATTCGGCGCGTGAGCCTCGACCCATCTTTCCGCAGCCTCAGACAGCACTCGGAGTGTAGCATCGAATTCTTCGGGTTTGGCGTTTGGCGTGGACTCCGCGCTTATGATCGTTTGCCGCACGGTCTTGCCCATTTTGTAGGCATTGGGGCCGGCGAGCATCGCCAACATCCCCCGCTCGAAACCGGGTTCCGTCATGATAACTCCCGTGCCCCGAGCGTTGCCGAGAACGTCAAAAACCCGGCTACCTTCAAACTCGCGCTCGTGGGCGGAGCGTTTCGCAAACCCACGGTAGTTGTGTTCAAGTTCAGGCACGCCGACAGCTCCGTTGCACATGTGAACGATGGCTTTCATGCTTTCAGGATTTTTGAAATTAGATGAACAGTCGACGCCCCAAGAGCTTCGGTTTTAACCTTCTCGTCGTCGCTGAGCGAGGACGAGTGGGCCAACAATTCCAAGGTTTGTTGGAGCCGCACCGACAGCGCTGCCAGCTCTTCAACCAGGTGATCTAATCCGGCAATACCGGGGCCATCGAGGACAAGGACAACAGCGCGTTCGACAGTTTGTCCGCGCACCCCATCCGGGATCTGGTTGAGTTGTTTCGCGACGGACGCACTCACGGCGACCGTCACTTTCACCTTGCCAGAGCGAGGGCGACCATGGCGACCACGACGGGCCGACGCAAAAGACTTTTCCTCCGCAGAAACTACAGGGTGACCTGTAGTTTTAAGACCCAATATTGGGCCAGCTACGTTATTGGGTCCCCCAATAACTGCTGACAAGGGGGGGACTCCCCCCTTTGATCCCCCCGAAGGGACCTCACCCTTGACAGGTGAGGTCCCAAAAGAATCAGGAATCATTGTGCAGCCTCCCCGGCATTGCCTTGTTCGGATTTTTCTTCGGCAGCTTTGCGCCGGGATTTTGTCTTGTCGGCGGTATTTCCGCTGACATCACCCGACGCTGGAAGCTTGACGCCAAGCTCCCGAAGCAAGTGATGACCCCGGAATTTTTTGTCCGCCGCAATGCCTTTGGCGTAGTTGGTTGCCTTTTCGACAATCGCTTTAGCCTCACGTCTCACGACGAGCTCCTGAGCCTCGGCAATACGGTGGGGAACAACCAAGCCGTTCAATTCGGCACCGGCCTTTTGGGCCGCCCCGCGCAGAGATCCAAGGATGATTTCTTCAATGGTGGGTGGCCGAGGGCGTGGGTTTTGGCCCCCGGAGGTGTATGGATCGGCGCTCATTATTGGACGCCTTTCCCGTTGTCACCAAGGAGCACAAGCGTGCTCCGGCGGATTGTGTTGTAACGATAGTTTTCCCCTGAGTCCGGAAATCCGGACCGTCGGGCGATGCTTGGTTTGAGTGTCTTTCTTTTCATGTGGGGTATTCTTTGTTGGAATGCCCCTGAAATGAAAAAAGATCAGAGGCATCCCAGTTGGGAAACTTCTCCGATCTTACTGCTTTAACCTCGCCCGGAAGCGTAAGGTACCCACTAAAGACTATTACATCTCCCCTCGAAAGAGGGTGTGGGCGGAAAACCCCAGAGCCGGCTGATTACGTCCGTAGGGTGCGTCTTTGCTTCCCTGACGCAGGGCTTGGTTGATGAAAGACCGATTAGTTGATTGTCAGAAAAGCTCAAGCGAAAAAATCAATATTTTTGATATTTCTACCAAAGCGCGGTCCCGACAAGACGATCTCACAACGAAATGATTTTTGATTTCCGACATTCACTTTCCGCAAAATAACACAGCGATGATGGATCTGTCACTAGGTCCGGCACGCTTTTGCGTCCGCCCCTCGCCGGACGACGAAAGGATGCGCCCGGAAGCGGAAACGCAAGCACCGGTTTCGGGTTTGAAACCATGCAAACGAAATTACCTCCGAAAAAAACATCACCTGCCGACATCTACGAACTCGTCACCCAACGGGTCATTGAGCTGTTGGAAAAAGGAGTCAGACCATGGGAACCGGGGCATTTTGTCCAAGTGGGTTTCCCACGTAATTTCCAAACCGGAAACTACTATCAGGGCGTCAATGTGATCATGCTCGGCATGCAGCGCTATGCGTCGCCGTGGTGGCTCACTTTCCTGCAAGCCAAGGACCTTGGCGGCAATGTCCGTAAGGGCGAAAAGGGCTCGCTCGTCGTCAAATACGGGCAATACGAAGCCTCCGAAACTGACGGGGATAGCAGCGATGGCAAGTCGGCCAAGCGGGGTTTTCTCAAAGGGTATTCGGTTTTCAATGCCTGTCAGATCGAAGGGGTTGATTTCCCCGTAGCCGCCATGCTGCCAGTTCGCCCGGAATCCCAACAAGTAGCGGAAGCAGCTCTCATCGTGGCCAACATGCCCAACCCGCCGACCATCCATGAAGGCCGGTACGGCCGAGCCTTTTACCGACCGGCAACCGATTCAGTGGACATGCCTGCCAGAGGTTTTTTCAAAAGCGAGATCGCATTTTACGGAACTCTGTTTCATGAACTCGCGCACTCCACAGGGCATGCGTCCCGGCTCGCCCGAGAAACTCTGACCGAATCCAAAGGGATCGGCGCAACCAGCGAACCTGACCGTAAGAACTACTCCCGCGAAGAACTAGTTGCCGAAATGGCGGCAGATTTTCTATCCGCCCACGCGGGCATTTTGGAGCCGGAGGAATTGGAAAACTCAGCCGCCTATTTGCAGGGTTGGATTTCCGTTTTGAAAGCCAAAGACAATCGACGATGGATCATCTCCGCCGCATCAAACGCGCAAAAGGCCGCCGATTACATTCTCGGACGGACGAGCGAGACCATACCAACAGAAAGTGAAACTCATGCCAAAATACCCCAGTGATCCACGCTGGCTCGTCGCCAGATATAAGGGCGAATGTTCAAAATGCAAAGCCCCCGTTGCCAAAGGGGATTCGATTTTCTTCTACCCGAACGGGAGGAAGACATTGTGCTCGCGGGATGATTGCAGCGGGCAGGCATCCCGCGATTTCGACGCTGCCGCGCAGGACGACGCGTTCACGTCCGGAAGATGATTCCTTCATTGTATCGGTTCACCTGTCCAGGTCGCTTGCGCGACCAGTTCATGGCAACCGGAAACGCTACCCGTGCATGAAATTAAAGTGACGATGATTGCCGGACAACTTCACGAATGGGTGTTTTTTCCGGGGCACTGGCTGCCCTATACGCCTAAGCCGGGCGACCTGTTGCGTGTCTGGACACCGCCGCCAGACAAAGCGCCTGGCAAGTAGTTTTTCGGGAATGTGATGGCACAGGCAAAAATCATCCCCGCGTCGGAAACGGCGCGGGGATGATCATGTACCCGCCGTCAATCGGGCGATGGAGATAAAGCAAATCCTATGAATACAGGAAATCCCTTCTCCAGATTCCTCCCTTTCGGGCGCAATCCGTATCGAGCGAGCTGGGGAAATTGCCTATGCATACAACACCAACCCCACAACCCGACAAATCCGATTCCGCAAACCCAAGCTCCGGCGCTCCGCCGTGGTATCCAGACTATCCCGCATGGCTCGTATCCGAGGCATGCTTGCTTGTGATTTGGGGCATTATGACCGAGGGAACCCTAACCAAGATCGACAAAGCCGAAATTGCCAAATTCCGCGAACCCCTTGACGAGGTCATGCTCGATGGAGCCGAACTCACACCAGACTTCATCCGGGACATGGCCCTCGCGGTGAATCCCGGTGCGGACGATCAAGGAATCAAATTGTTTCTTCGTGGTATCGTAGAAACCTATGTTCTCCACCAAGGCTGCGACCTCCCAAAGAGCAAACGGTTCCTTTTGGAGTATCCCGAATTCGGGACCAAGGCGGAATGGAACAACTCCGCCGAAACCGCCGAGATCGTCAGAACTTATGCCAGTCTTTTACTCGCCTCCAGACAGGAGGCGACAGACCGCGAATCTGGCTCTTAACCATCAAACGATCCCCGATGTCAGATCATCGGTAAGTGATCATCAAGCCCCATCCCGCACTCCGGGATGGGGATCTTTTTGTTTCCGACCATGGCGGATTGGAAAACTCCTCCCACCGCCATCGGGCGCGTGCCCTTGCTTTCTGCATTACGCTTCGCTCCGTCGTGCCTCCGCGCTCCACTCCATTCCGGGCGCGGCGAACACGCCTCCGATGTCGCCGAAAGTCAGCCGTTGCCGTCGTCCGATCCGATTGCGCTCGTGCCTCGCTCCAATCGGATCGGGCGACCGCCGGGTGAATTCCAAAAGGTGCTGGATCGCGCACCCCGCTCCCTTGCGGGCACGCGGTTAGATAATCCGATGCGGGCGATTGCCCCGAAAGGAATCCAACTCCCCCGATAACCGGATTGGAGCCTCGCGGAACCCATCTCCCCCCTGGCCATGCCGGCCAGGCCCGGAGCGCAGCGGCGTAAGCGCGGCAATCAAAAAATGCCAGCCAGCCCCTGATAACCACCCCACCGGCACCCCCGTGCCGGTGGGGAAATTTTGTACCGATTTCTTTCCAGGCACCCGGCTTGCGCCCTGCCGCCTTGCTGGAATGGAAGGTTATTTGTTATGAAAACCATCCATCAAACACGCACCGCCACCGGAAAACGCGCCTCCTACGGCAATGATCGGGGAACGTTCTGGATTTCACTCGATCACGGGGAAGGTCGGACCACCACGATTTACGCAAGAGCAACATGGACGGAAGGCCTCGCCCGTATCCGTGAACTCATCGCCAGCCATGGCATCGCGATTCCCGCCGTCCACCGCGCCATGTTTGACACCATTAAACTCGCAGCATGATCCTCTCACCCCAACAGCGACGGGTTCTTGACGAACTTGTCCCGGTCACCCGGATTGCCACCGATGGCAGCCGCGAGGGCCTGCCAATCATGCCACGCTGTCACTCAATGATCGTGGGTCCAAGCGGTTCGGGAAAATCCCATGTCGCACGAGAAATCGCCCGGACGATGAACTTGCCTTGCCTCGTTATCAACGTGGCAACATGGGTGATCATCGCTGCCCGCAGCGAGCCGTGGACCTGGACTGTTATTTGTGAATGGCTCAACGACATTGAATGCGGCGTTCTGGTGCTCGACGAGGCCGACAAACTAACAGGCGATTCGGATTGGGGACGATATGCGAGGCTTGAAATACACGATCTGCTCGATGGAATCGTCCCGGCATCCGCCAAACTCCCCGACGTATCCGACGGCGAGTTCCACTTTGAAACCCCGTCCTTCAGCACGTCTCATATCGACCGGGCGACACTCGCCAAACGCCTCCGCGAACGGGTGATGGTCATCGGCTGCGGGGCGTGGCAATCCGCATGGCGGGAAAACGCCCGCCCGATGGGATTTTCAACAGGCGCGGCCACACAGCCCGAGCCTCCAACGAGGGAACAGATTCTGGGATCCATCAACGCGGAACTCCGGCAGCGGTTCAGGGATGAGGTTTCCCTGCTGCCGCCGATGTCACTGGAGGACTACGAAACCGTAGCGCAAACCATCATCACGAGGATACCGATGGAGTTTCGGCAGGAATGGCGAAACCATCTTGGTGCCGCCTTGGGCAAGGCATTTGAAGGGACACTCGGAATGCGGGTGTTTGAGGAGCTATTGTTGATGGCGATGGTGCTTTCCCGAGGATCGCAAAAGGCGGACACGCCGCGCCCGAAGCCCGACCGTGAACTAAGGCTCATTTGATTTTCGCGCACCACGAACCAGTTCCGCGAAATCCAACTCCAGTGCTGAGGCAAGATCCATGATCGCCGCCATACTCGGAATCCGCTGTAAACGCTCCGCACGGCTGATCACCCCCAAGTCGATACCGGATAGTTCGGCCAGCTTTTCTTGACTCACGCCACGCGCCAGCCGCACCTCGCCGATCTTGAGGAGCACACCTGAAACTACGCTGTCACTTCGCACCGACGCCATTAAGCCGGTGACCCTAAACCAAAGAATTTCAAGGTTCACTAAAATTCAATCCTTGTCAGTTGACAAGGATTGCTAAATTCCCCTAATTCAAATCCGACTGCCCATGAACCCGAGAGAACACGTCGCCTCGACCATCAACGGAAATCTCCACCGCCTGCCGCTCGTCTTGGAAATCCTCGACGAGTTGCACGAATCCAACGGTCCCGCCAAACCGGGTGACGAGGACATTCGCTACGGCTCTATCCGCGCCGTTGAAACCATGATTACAAGGCTGGAACGCATCGACCCCGCGCCGGTTCCGGTTTCGGACAGCGCCTCCACCGCCGAACAGGTGGCCTTCGAGTGGCTGCTGGGAAAACAACCCTCCCGCCTCATCCCGTCCCCGATAATCGACCAATTGACGGCGTTGATTGCTCGTCTGCTGCCGCTCACCTCCGATTCGATCTATCAGAAGACGCAGGCGTCTTGATCACAGCGACTCACCCACAAACCATGAAAACCACCCTGTTCCTGCTGCTCTCGTCCGGAATGTTCCTGACCGCCTGCAACAAATCCGCCGCTTCCAAATCGTCAGCCGGACCCGGTCAGCCCGAAGCCCGTTCAACAAGCGATCTCGACGAACTCATGAAGCTTCCGGACTCAGCCCGGATGATGGAAACTTGGGTTTACAGCAAATCCCGCAGCATTCCCGAGGAGGCATTTGAGGTCGCACCGCCAAAAGTCGTGGTGAAACGGACCAGCAAGAACCTCTACGAGGTATTTGCGCAATACACCGCCACCGCGAAATCCGACCTCTACACCTCCCCGCCTCCCCAACTTGTCGTCGAAGGTGGAACGACCGTCCCTTACACAGTCGTGGAACTGTTGGACCGGAAAGGCTCCGCCAAGGTCCGCTATTTCCAATGCCAAGTTCGCTACAGCGCTGCAAGTTCGGGGATGCATCCGGACAAGGCCCTATGGAATTGGGAACTTCCCAAGGATTCCGGCGACGACATTGAAATCTACCAGTCGGGCGGCTTCAAGGAATGGGCCACCGCCGAAGCCTTTAAAATCAACTCGGATGGCACCACCTCCAGTGATCCGCAAATCCTCATCCGGGGCACGCCAGACCATCAAAAGGCCGTCGCCAAACACCCACGGCTGGCGAAGTCCGAAGCGGACCGGGCACAGGATCGGGATCAAATGGGCGAAGATTACAAGAATGCGCAAAAAACCAAAAAACAGCTCGAACACGAGCTGATGGAACAGCTCAAAAGCAATTTCGGCCAATAGTTCATCGGCATCACGATCATGAAAACAAACACCCTCATATCTGCCGCCATCCTGCTATTTATGGGACTATCCCCTTCATGCAAAAAGGACGACTCCGCCGAATTCAAGACCATCCGCGAAGAACTCCAAAAATCCAATGCCCGCCTGGAAAGCATGCAACGCAACCAGCGGATCGGGCGCGAGGGCAAGGCTTTGGAAAACCAGAAGTCGTATTTCCAATAACAGACCGCAGACCAGCCCTAGCCAGCCACACTCATGCCCCTGAACCTCTCTCTGACAACACCCGATTCAGTCACCGGAAGGAGAACCTTCCTCATTGGCACGTTGGTCAGCACAGCGAGCCTTTTCCTGCCGTGGTTTACTGGCATCACCTTGGGGTTCTTCGGCAACTCCAATGAATCGCTCAATGGATTTCAAGTGGCGGGTTGGATACCCTTCTTGATGGCCGCTTTGCTGCCCTGCGGATTCCTCGCGACACGACAAGCCATCCCAAGGTGGGCGAGACTTCTCGCGTTACTGTTAGTGGCTTTCGTCATCGTCACCGAGGCGATTGAGGCGATGCTTCAGCATCCAAAGTCCATTGGTCTGACGATTCTCCAAGCTGGCGGACTGGGACAGTGGTTGTTCATCTTCTCCCAAGTTATCTGCTTTTTCGCGATCGTCCGGTTCCCATCCAGATCCACAACCTAACCGAAACGTGTTCTTTCCCTGCATCCGCACCACCATAATCGGGCGAACCCGAGGAACGCTTCCAGGACGAGACGAATGCGATCATTCGGACTTGTCGGCGGTGGGCGGCCTGACATCCCTTTTCCATTTAGGCAGCTTTGCGGGGATCAATTCGGCGACCGGCACCCGCAACGCATTTGCCAGCATCACCATCTCAAGATCGGAGACGCCACGAAGCCCGGTTTCGATGTGGGATACCGTGGACCGACCAATTTCAAACCCCCGCACCGTGCAACGGGCCGCCAAATCGTCCTGTGTCAGCCCTCCCAGCTTCCGAAGCCGGCAAACCTGCTTGCCAACGATGTTGCGGACGTTCCCTTCGAGCATTGTTAAGCTTGCTTACCGGAAGCAAAACAGGACCGAGGTTGTCTGGTGGTACGGTAGCAGACTATTTTTGATTGCGAATCCGCCTGGAATGATCACCCTTCGAACCGTAATGCCAATCAAGGCCTCAAATCCAACACCCATGAACCCGGCTCCTCACCTACCGCACCAAGAGGAATATCGGCATTTTTCAACTTCTTGGAACTCAACGGTCCTCAAACGGAGCAGTTCGGCTGAAAAATCAAGATCCTTCATGTTTCTGAAGTATTCTTCCCAGCAATTTCCCGAAGCAAGCCGCTTCCAGAAGCCATCTCTGGAGAAATAGTTTCGCATTTCTTGACCCTAGCCCAACGATTCCTAACCTAATTTCGTCGTGAAAAAGATACTCCCCACCATTTTTTCCCTAGCGCTTCTCGCTGTGAATCAAGCCAACGCCCAAGAACCTCCGGAAGCGATTCCGGTGAGGGATCAAGAGGTGGTCATCGCCTCCGGCACCGACGCCCAAATAACTGGTGGCATCTCCGATGGAAAGCCTAGTCTTCCGGCACCAAAACCCGAGCCGATAGCGTTCGATGTCAAGAGCACCATCACCAGGCGAATTCACGTTGTGGAATCACCTGAAATGCAGGGGCTGCCAGCGCCAGAAGGTGACATCAAAGTAACCCTTCAATTGGTAAAGGACCCCGGACTGACCGATCCACTTCCGCCGTTGCCCGCCCTCCCGCCGGACGACCCCGCTGTCCTGGCCAGGATGGCGGAGTTGTCCAAAACCTACAGGGAGACCCAACTCGTCTTTGTCTCAGCGACAGTTTACGACCACTCCCGCACGTATTTACGCTGCTATCCCAGCGGAGATGGTAACAGGAGGGAAATCGCGTGCTGGTCAAATCTGGACTTCAACCACTTCTCGGGCTTCGCAACATATCAAGTCAACGGCGCGGATGGCGAAACCCGCCAATACGGACTCATGATGGGCATCGGCAATGAGGACACAAAACAGAGGGCCGAGATGCTTGCGAACCACGACATCACCTACAAACTCCCTGAAATCCCCACGCTTCCGGATCTGGCAACCAGCGGCCCAGCCTTTGTCATCACAGAAGGCGACACCGCAGACACAGAAACCATGGAATTGATCGAGGGAATGCACACTCTCTATCGGGCGGAAGGTCCAAGGATGGAAGCGGCCTATCAGGCGCGGACCTTGGCCTATGAAGAACGCAAGGCATTCTTGCTCGCCCATCCTCCAAAGCCCAAGGATGTGACGATTCATTTTTGGAAACGTAATGCTGCTACTGCCACCCAATCCAACATTGAAGGAGGGAAAGGACAATGAATCGCCTTCTCCGCCTTGTGGCGACGGCCGCTCCCATGGCCCTGATCGGACTACCTCTACAGGCGGCGAGTCCAGAATCCCCGATTTCACTGACCCAAGGGTCAATGGGGACGTGGAACGCCGATTGGGATGGTATCGCTAACCGAACCTACTTCTTCCAATGGTCTTTCGACCTAGTGGATTGGCACTACATGCCCATCGTCGAATATGGAACAGGGGCGAAAAGCTATGGCTTTTCTTCGTCCAGCGACAAATATTTCGTAAGGCTTCAGCAAGCGTTCGAACCCAGCTCAGATCCGGAAGGCGACGACTACGATTACGACGGATTAAGCAACATCGACGAAGTCACACTGTACGATACCAACCCGCTTGATTGGGATACGGACGGCGACGGACTTCCGGACGATTGGGAAATCGCCAATGGCCTCGATCCCCGCGACGATGGCTCGATTGATCCCGCAAACGGAGCGCTTGGCGATCCCGACGGGGACGGAGTTTCTAACGATTATGAATACTGGTACGGCGGCAATCCCCACAGCTCCGATACCGACGGAGACGGACTATCAGACTTTGACGAATTATTCACCTATAGCACGAGCCTCTATGAAGCGGACACGGACTACGACGGGCTAACCGACTATGACGAAGTGAACACCTACGGAACCGACCCATGGAATTGGGATACCGATGGTGACGATCTATCAGACGGAGATGAGGTCCACACCTACTTGACGAGTCCCACAAAAATGGACACCGACGGCGACTGGATGGATGACGATTGGGAAATCGCTCATGGACTCGATCCCACCGATGCCGCCGACGGCCTGCTGGATGCCGACGGCGACGGCTTGGCGAACCAGCTCGAATACGTCTTCATGGACAAGGGCTACGATCCCTTCGTCGCGAACAATGCTGCGACCTTCCCATGGGCGGAAGATCCCGACTATGACGGCCTCACCACTGCGCAGGAATTCAATACATATCTAACTAACCCGCGTCAGCCGGACACCGATGGCGACGGCCTCAGCGACGGGTGGGAGATTTCATATGGCTACTCCGCCTTGATCAATAACGAGACCGACGCGGACCCCACCAACGATCCAAATGCTGACCCTGATGGGGATGGCCTCGATAACGCCGCAGAGGATCAACTTGGAACCAATCCGACCAATGCCGATACCGACGGCGATGGAGCAAGTGATTTTGCTGAGGCCCAAGGCGGCAGCAATCCAAACAACCCGGCAAGTACGCCGGGAAATCCAGGCGGAACACCCGGTGGCCCGGCGACCCCGCCACCTCCGATCATTTCCGTTCAAGTCAATTTTGGGGATCACAGCGGCAGTCACTCAGAGAAATATAGAGTCTCGCTCGAACCGCTTGAGGGCGATGCCAACACTCAGAAACGTTATCGCACCAACCGCAAATATGGCGAAACGCAAACTGAAACTTTTAAGGTTCCTGCGGGAGCAAAATACAAAGTCACCCTTACCCACATAGGCACCGACCCAAAGTATCGGGATGATCCCAAGCCGGATTACGATTACACGTTGGAATTCCCATCGGTAGCCACTGGCAGTAAAGCAATTGCCGTCATTCCAGAAGATCCGGATGGAATTTTGGGCGTTCATGACGAAAGCGAAACCTACTTCGCGGATGGTAAAGATGCCACGCTCAACATCGCGTGGCTAACTTCGGAAACGAAAGCACAAATTCCTACTGACAGAGCGCGTCTCAAGTTTGGCGTGGGAGAAGAAATAAACTTTAAGGTTTCTCCGGTGTTGGCGTCTGCGACATGGACCAAGACCGTCGGCACTTTGGACGTTACCACGGGCACCAAAGTCTTGCTTACATTAGACGACACCACTGGAGCGGCAAAAAAGGTGACCGCTGATTACCTCGGTCAGCCACTCGAAAAGGAGTTTGAGATATTTGCGCCCACCGGTGTGGATCATGCTGACATCGCATCGACCATTAACTACCCTATAGGACAAGCAAGCGCAGGCATGCATTTGTCTCCGGTGGTTGTCGCGCCTACGGATGTTTCTTTTTACAATGTGCAAATGTTGGAAGTGGGACAAGCGGCGACGGCTATCTCAGGATATTTTACAGTTCATCCACCTATTTCCCATGTAGGGCATGGCGCTGACGTTTGGTTCAAACTGGACGAGAAAAACCAATGGCCATCCACCTGGGATTACGCGACGTTGACAAATTGGCCAGGACCTTGGACGCAAGCCGGTGCCTTCACCTGGAATATCCCAGCAAAATGGAAAGTAGTAAGTCCATTAGCAACCAGTTCGGAACATACAATCACAGGCTGGAATCAGGTATTTTCGATTGCTGTAGGAGGTGCCATCACGATTGAAAAGTTCAACCACAGCGTAACTCGGACAACGGCAGACGTAATCACATCACAATGAATAACACAAGCCAACCATCATGAAAAACATATATCTGTATATAATGCCAATCATCGCAATAAGCCAAGTAATGGCGCAAAACGATTCCAGCAAGATTGCAATCGACGCGATAACTCAAAAAGCATCCGCTGGAGATATTCACGGATTGATAGAATCTCTGCCTGATTTGGAGAGGCTTTGGAAGGATCAACCTGTCGCTTACTTCGACGCAATTAAGGTTAGCATTCCCTCCTTGATTAAATCCGGGAATTCTGAAGCGAAAGAAGCCGCGCTCACTGCGTTCCCAAACTTGATTGCCAAAACCTGCCCCGCAGATACTGCCGCCGCCACCGCCTACATAGCGGCCAAGTCCTCCACGCTTGGCAGCTACTTTAGTTTTAAAGAAATTTGGGGTGATAAAGGTAGGTTGTTGATGATCGCGGATTTCTTGAGTGAAGTCCGAACCTTGCGAATCCCCAACTATCAAAACCAAGGCACTAATATGCCAGGAAGGGAGATCTTGGAGAAAGCCGGAGTCCATGAAGTCGCCGATTTGCCGACCCAGGCACAGAAAGATGCTGTCGCAACGGCAGTTAAGAAAAACGAAGAAGATATGAAAATGAATGAACTTCAGGGATTTCTTTCTTCAGCAGATTATTCCATTTCTTCTTATTTAATGACATATGCCAAAAATTTCCCCGTGAAAGATCCAGCGAATCGCCAATTTTATCAAGAACTTGCAAAACGCGCCAAATTCACCGAAGAGGAAGTAAAAACGCTTCACACACCCAGGTAATAGAATACATGAGCCAGACACTCATATTAAACATTTTACTGATGATCACGGATAGTCAGGCAATGGCCGGAATCGACGTCGGTTGACACGGCGGATTTACGACAAGAATTCAGGCAGATTGCTACACGCTAATGCTGTTTCGGAAAAGATGGCTGTTTTGTGATTTTCCGGGTAATCAGTGATTTTGCGGTATTATTTCCCATCGCCATTACCCGGACGGAGCAAAAGAACGGTGTGATTGCTCCTCATCGCAGCGATCCGGTTTCCGTTGCGCATCTGAATGGCGACCATGAACCGGTCAAGGTCACCGCCTTCTGAGAAAACGGTTACTCCTCGATCAAGTATCTTCCGCGCCCATTCCGGCAGCAGGTCATCCATGGTTCCGGTTGTCCTGTTTTCCCATTCGGGCCAATCCGCCCGGACGCAGTCAATCCGGATGATTAGACGGGCAAGCAGCGACTTCACCTCCGAGCGGGCGGCGGGATCGTCATTTTCGACCCGTCCCAAGAGAGCAACCAACCGGTTGCGCACGTCGATTCCATCAGATGGGAGAAATTCCCGCTCCGCCTCCAAGGCCATAATTCGCTGGGTGAAATTATCGCGATCCGACCTCGCCGCTATCAATGCTGTCCGCAGTTCCGGGATGTCGTATTGTTCACCGCCTTTCCCCGTTGCAAGCGCCGTGACGAGGTTGTTGATGCGGTTTTCGCTCTCCAGTTGCAGCCGTCGCATTTCGGCGATGCCTACGCCCAGTTGCGCTCGCTTTTCGTCGGCCTCGGTGGCGACAAGATCGCTGTTGATCATTTGCCCCAACGCATCAAGCACCAAGCCTTCCACCACCCTGCTCAATACGAGGTATTTGCTCTTGTTGTCTTTGACATAACTGTAGTTGAGATTCTGTGTTCCATTCCTCTGTTGAGAATTTCCCCGATGTGCCCGTGCGCCCTTGGCCCAGACGATCCCTGTCAACAAAGCCTCGGGGTAAATAGGAGTTGGACGCCCGCCACCCAGTAGGCGGGCGCTGGCCACCCGCTGAGCCTCCAAAAACGTTTCATCGCTGATGATTCGTGGGTAATAGTCCTCGACCGCCTCGGCGCGGGGATTGTTGCTTCTCCGGGGATCAAGACGACCGGTCACAGCAGGATTGACCAAAATCTGTTGGACGCTGGATGCCGTCCAATTCTTTGCTCGTCCCCAGTAGTGAGCTTGTTCCTGGCACAGTCTCACCGCGAGCTCGCAGCGCCCGAGACGTGCCTTCATCGACAGCTCAAAAACCCGCTTAACCACTTCGACGCGCTCTGGGATCTCCAGCCACGAGCCGCCCGGCTGCCACTCTAGCCAGCTGGGCATGCGGCCCATAGGCTTGCCGCCTTTTTTCCCAATCGGTTTACCCCGGTCGCGTTGGTCTTGCCATGCGGCGGTAATCAAAGTTCCTTTGCGTTCCGACTCGCCGAAAGCACGACCCATTTCGATGATTGCCATTAGAAGGGTATGGGTGTCGACAGAACCCGCCTTGTAAATTGCTGGAACCCGGCCAACCTGGATGACGTGAATTTCCAGTTGATAGGTATTGATCAAGGCAAGGAATTGCTCAAGGGCCAAGTTGACCTGCTCTCGTGACAGTCGGTCAAAACTTTCCACGAGGAGGATCGTTCCGGGAGGAATAGCGCCCGACTTCACCGCATTCAGAAAATCGCCGAACTGCCCCCGCTTCCGGTGGGCACCCCTGTAGCCTGATTTGCCTAAATCGTGATACTGCTCGATAAGTTCCAGATCCTTTTGCTCGCAGTAATTGTCGGTCAGCTCCGCCTGCCGATCTTCTGAACCTCCTATTGCTTGCTTGATGTTTGAAAACCGAAGGTATGAAATCGCCTTCCGCTTTGAGCATTTCTCTTGTGGCGGAAGCCCCAGCGCTTCACGCCCAATTTCCGGCATTGAACTTTGGGCCCTTCTCCAAGGACCTGTCTGCTCTTCTTCTTTCGGCGTGCTCATGCCGAAACCTATATGGAATCTACTGTGGCAAGTCAATACTTTGTTTGCACATCAGACAGTAGGAAACCACCCGGCAGCCGGCGAACTTCTCCTGCAAGCGCATCAACGCCCGGAATTTCTCCTTCTCCTCCGCCCCAAAGGCAAAGCGACGGTCCACGACCCTGCTGATCACATGGTAAAACACCGGTTTTCCAGCGGATTTCCGCCACTCCGCCAGCCATCGCGCCTTTCTCATGCGGGCGAGGCTACCAAACCGGACCGGAGAGGCAAGAGGAGACTCTGACTAAAGGCCTGTCCCTTTGTCATGGTCGTGATCGGTGTGGAAAACTCCCAATAAAATGAGACCGTCACGCGCGGCTCATCGGCGCTGGGTTCGCCGTCACGGATGTCTCTCCACCTTGGGCGGGAAATCGTGGATTCATTCCCCGTCCTCTTGAAATCGCACGGCGGAAGCATTTGGTGCTCGCCAATACGACTGTTAGTTTTTGGAAAAATCCATGCCCCAGCGCCCTCTGCTCGACACCGAGTTCTCCCGAAGATTCTTCGCTCCCGTCACCGACCTCCATGGATCGGTGTGGAAAACTTTCATGCGGGCAGGGTCCAGAGTTCGCGCAGGCGGGC
>JBDTNJ010000235.1:0-10176 GCA_039933825.1 Luteolibacter sp. | reverse complement strand
GTCCGGGAGCAGACTGACCGCAGCGATGATCGCAAACAGAAGCGCGGTGATGAACGGGTGCGTGGCCTTTTCCTGTTTGTGGAGGGCCTTGCCGAATTGGGAGATTTTCAATCCACCGAGAAATGACACGCCGATGATGGAGATGGCGTAAACCGCGGAATTGAAAGAGCTGAAACCGGCGGTAAAGGTGACGGCAAACAACGCGACCATCGCTGCCCATTTGAATGAGAAGGACGACCTCTTTTTGACATTAACGAGCGGCGAGAGACAGAAGCCGAAAAGTGATGTTGCGAAGACCGCGCCGAGGAGCACCCGGACCGGACTCGCCAAGCCGTCCACTCCGAGGGTGAAAACGAGAATGCCCCACCAGATGCTGATGCATAGCGCGGAAAGGGAGACGGCGAGCAGGGGCCAGCGCGAAATCTGACGCTCCTCGCGGTGGAGGAACAGGCACCCCACCCCTGCCGTGAGCAGGAATAACCCGGTGAGAAATACGAGGTAGTCCATGAGTTACAGTGGATGCCGGGTGCCGGAAAACCGCGCCCGGACATGGAATTGTTACCAGCGCATCACACAGTCAGCCTGTTTGATTGTCAACAACGATGAATCTTTCCCAGTTCACCACGCAAAGGATCGTCGCAGGATGAAGCTGGCACCCATGGCAGGACTCAAACCACTGAGCACTCGCTTGGGAAAACGATGGCCACAGCACACAACCGGCAATCACCTCAGCCGATCAAACGAAGCCGGAGATAGCTGCAACAGGCATGACGGGGGGCACTTCTCTATTTCGTCACCTTTAACCGCATGAAGCGGGAAGCTGAGGAATCGGGCGGAACATCCTGGACCGACACCACTTCACCGACGGCACCTGGGTCCTCTGCTAGCAGGGTCCAGTGAATTAGGTCGCTACTAGCGTCGACGGTGTAGGAGACATCATCCCGGGCGCGCAGGAAGCTAAGGGTAAGCACGCCATTGATATCCGTGGATACCTCAGGAAGACCATTGGTCGCCGCATTGAGCGGATCAATGTCGAGGGCATACTCGAGTAGATTGTTCAGAGAGTCATTGTCGGGGTCGGCGGAATGACCCCAGATAGTTGCTTCCAGTGATGGATCGGCCAGGTCCGCAGGTCGGAAATTATCCGCACGCCAGATGGCGATCGGCGACAGGGTGACTGGTGTGAGGCTGGTCATTTCAATGGAATCGAGAGAAAATGTTAGGTTGTCAGCTATGTTACTTTGCTGAGTAGAGAATGAAAAATACGGCCCGCTGTTATAAGCGGCGGAACGGAATCCTGCACCGTTGATTTTCACGCTGCTGGTGCCGTTGCTAATGGTGACATCGTAAGTGCCATGAATGCGTCCCTCCGAATTGCCGCCAGCATCAGCCCCATAGAGGTCGATGGTGAAGGTATAAGTCACACCAGGCTGGATGATCATTCCGGTGGGCAGAAATCGATTCACATCGAAACCATTAACCTGACCGGGGTCGCCATTGAAGACCCCCCATTCACGGGCTTGCAAGGGGCCGGTGGCCGCTCCGTAAGCGCGGATAAAAAAGGCGGCGTCGTTCCCTATGGAGGCTCCACTCGCGCTCCGGCTGCAAATGGAGAGATTGTCGTATACGGTGTCGAAAACTGCCGTGCTGGAATCCAAACGCACGTCGAAGGTGAGCCGGGCAAATTGGTTATCGGGACGTGTGGTGGTGGACCATTGGCGCCAAACGCCCTCCTGGGAAGTTGTGCCTCCCGTGCGGGCGACTTGGAGGTAAGTATTCGTGGCCGGTTTCAGCGGACTGACGAGGGCGGCAGTCCCGGCGGCTGCCGAGGAGACTCCCCAACCAGCGACCCAGCCATCACCGAGGCTGCCCGAGAATTGCTGCGGCGCAGTCGTTCCTGTGCCGTCGGTGAACCGAGCACGCACCACGTCAGACGGAGCGGTTGGTGAGGATAGAGGGTTCATCCGCACATCGGTCCAGTAGTTTGTATTCCCATTCGAGAGGGCTGGGAAAACACCGGAACTGGCTGCGAAAACCCCATTATTTCCGACCACGGTAAAAATCGGGCCTGAGACCACGGACGTATTGAGCCCGCCCGGCGTCGCCTGATAGATTCCTCCCGCTGGCACGGAGTAGGAAACGACGAAACTGTCATTTTCCGAGACGCTCACGGGCGTGGCCAAGGAGGCCTCGACCCACCCAGCTCCCGCTCCGGCGGTCCCGGTCGCGGTGGCCAGTGCGGTGCCAGAGGAATTCCACAAGGTTAGATTGTAACTGGACGGTCCGCCAACCGGGTGCCACACGCGCAGGGCGGTAACCTCACCATAGGCATTACTGGAAAAACGAGTGCCCAGTTCTGTTCCGACGATCGGGATGGTCTCGTATAATGAAAAATCATCAAAAGCCATCGTGCCGGTCGAGCCCCCAGAGAACCAGGCGCCGTTCTGAACAGCGAGGGTGGCACCAGCGCCGGCGGGTACGGTGTAAGTGGTCGAGACCCGCTGCCATCCGATTACGTTCGCGAAGTTGACGGTGATTTCAGCACCGCCGGTAGGCGTGTAACTCAGCCAGGAATTATCGGTGGCCTTGCTCTTGTTGCCCCACGCGCTGAACACGTAAGTCGCGTTTCGCGTGAGGGTGACGCTCTGGAAAACTCCAGCACTCGCCTTCGATGGGCGAGCGCTGAACGATCCGGAGTGGACACTGGCACCATCGGGCGGGGTAATCATGCTGAAGGGACCCCAACTCGTGAAGGCATTTTCAAAACCCGGATTGAGAAGAAGATTTGAAGGGTTCGCCGGAGTGCCGATGGTGGCCGTGCCAGTCGGGGTGCCTGTTCCAAAAAGAGCTTGGCCAGACGGCGGTGGCGGAATCGAGATGGTATAGACGCCGCTGGCTTCCGCACTATCGAGATATCCCGCAGCCGTGGCATAGGCTCGCAAGGTGGCGGTGGCATTGAGCGTTACCGTACCGCCATTGGCCACGGACGGACTGGTTGAAGTCGGAGCGGTATTGTTCGTCGTGTAGTGAATGGTCGCCCCGGCGGTGCTGGTCAAAGTCACGGTTTGGGCACTGGTGTAGGTGCCCGCGGGCGGAGTGAAGACCGGAGTAGGAGCAGGCGACGGCGATTGCACGGTAACGACGATGTCGTCTGTCGCCGGGGCATACATATTAAATAAGTTGTCGAGCCCGGTGAGGCGCAAAGCGTAGGTGCCCGCCGCGGAAAATGTGGCGGTGGAGGTAAGAGCTGCAGCCGTTCCAAAGGTGACGGTGCCGGGGCCGCTCACTTTGCTCCAGCCCGTGGTCAAGGTGCTGGCGAGGAGAGGTACATTGCTGAAGGTCGCCGTGCCTGCGAGGGTTGCGCCAGAGGAAATGGAGACGTTTTGATCGACGCCCGCGTTCATTACGGGTGTGTAATTGGTAGTGGCAAAAATGGCATATTTGTAGGCGGAGTTCGGCGGTGCGTTGGTCGTGATCGAGGTAGGCCAAGTGGTGGAGAAGGTGGACCCCATTTCCAGTAAAGTGCCTCCTGTGGTGTCGTAATAAATACTGGCACTGGGGTTATCGGACCAGATCGCCAGCCAATAGTTGGAACCGCTGGCGAGGGCCTGACCGCTGGTGAGAGCGAAGGATTGCCAGCCTGCCGTGGGGTTGGTGAGAGCGGTAGCGGACGCTTTGAGAAAAGTGCCCGGAAGCCCGGGCGCGGCTTTGGTCTCGCCATAAATCGCGACGCGATAGCTGCCGGAGATGGCTCCCACTTTGGCGAGAATGCGCGTGGCCGTAATGTTAGTAGTCGCCTGAAAGCGCGAGAATCGAATTTTCCCAGCGCCGAAGTTCTCAGCCGCCGTTCCCTGGCTCATACTTCCATAACTGGGCCGAATCACGTAGTTCCCAGCCAACTCGGCACTGGTGGTGCGGCCGGTCTTGTAGGCAATAGCGCGAACTTTGTTGGCCGAAGTCACCGCAATGGCGGCGGAGGAAGCGATGGTGCCGTTAGTCGTGGACGGCGCGGTGCCATCGGTCGTATAGCGAACGGTCGCGCCGGGAGTTCCGCAAATCACGCTTACATATTGTGTGCCGTCGGTGGTGGTTGGCCAGACATCAAAATACGGGGTGGGGATGGTCGCCGCCGTCGGGTTAAAGGCATAGGTAGCCGTGGAAATGTTGCTTAGAGGCGAGCCAGATTTCCAGGCAATTGCCTTGACCGTGGAGGCCGTGCTAACGGTGAAGGCACCGGCGTAGGTGACGCCATTGGTGACGATGCCCGTGTTGCTGATAACTGGAGCAGTCCCATCCGTCGTATAAGCGATGGTCACACTCGCTGTGTCGCTGGTCAGAGTGACAGCTTGGGCCGACGCAAAAATGCCCGGCTGAGGAGTAAAGACAGGAGCGTAAACGTCCCCAGGCTGCTGTTGGTATGCTCCTCGATCCGGCGTGGTGTTCGTCGTCAGTCGCGGACGACCATCCAGATCGAACGCCGAGCGGTAAGCGATGGATAGTCCACTGTTTGAAGCCTGACTTGCAGTATGTAGATGGAAATCATTCGTCAGAGGGTCGGTCGATGCCGAAAGGAAAAGGGGATTGGAGGTGAGGTTGTTGGTAAAGTTGGCGTTGGTCGGAATGGCTTGGTTGTTTCCCTCACCGTAGAAAACGTTATTTTGATAGTAAATGGTTCCAGCGGTATTAGAACCGTTGCTGGTGATCGGCTCGTTGAAACTGGTATTACCCGTGGGATTATTAGGTGCCACCAGAATGTTATTCATCATCCGGACATCGGTGGAATATCCGGCAAAAATCTGACTGTAGGTCAGGCGGGGCGAAGCACTGTTGCGATAGGCGATATTATGGACAATATCGACATGAGAGCTTTGGAATGAATGAATGCCCGATCCACCGTTGTTATATGCCAGATTATTCTGAACCAATGTGCGTCCCGCGTAATCAGGGGCATTGGAAAAATTGTAATCCGATTTTGTCAGCTGATTGGTATCTACAATGATGCCGTTGCCATCTGAAAAACCATTCACCTGCCGCCACGGAATCATCCCCTCGTTGCCATAAACTTTGTTCCCTTGAATGAGCATGCGGGTGTTGCTATTCAGCTCGGTATCGATCGAAACCAGATAAGATAAACCGGAACCGCCGTAAATGGACCACTAGGTATTGTAACGGGAGGTGTTGTTTTCAAATGCGGTGCGGTCAGAGCGCAGCGCGTTCAAGCCACCGCCCGTGCAATACTCGACGGTGTTATCGGCAATGCGGAAATCGTGCAGGTAGTAATCGGTGTAGCGACCGTCGATGCTGATGCCGTTACTGTTGGATTCATTGGTTGGATAGCCGACCGTACTTTGAAATTGCGACGCAATCTGGCGGTCGCCATTGGCATCCACACTGGAGTAGCCGCGGATGGTCAAACCACGAACCTCGATGTAGCAAGGAACGTCCTTCGCAGTATAGCGGGCACCATTAAAACCGCGAGCAATGGAAATCACATTCCAAGCTGAGGACCGGAGAACGGGAGTCTGCCCAGGGTAATTTTTCAATACGATCCAGGCCTCCGGCGTGCCTGGCTTGGCAAATGACGCTAAATTGTTAGGATTTGTGGCCACGAACTGGTCCGCCTCTCCGCCCATCAGCACGATGATGTCACCGGGCACGGCTGCGTTGACCGCTTTACTAATCGTTTTCCACGGCGTGGTCTCGGCGAGGCCATTCAGACTATCGCTACCTGGGCTGGAAGGTTTTACGTAATATTTCGGGGAGGCATAATTGATATTATCGACGTGGAGTTCAAGCGTGCTGGAGTTGGGCCACGCCTCGCCGCCGGTGGCATTTCCGATCTCGAAATAAAGGCGGACTTTGGAACTACTCGCAGGGACAAACGTCCCGGCTCCGTCCGGTGACATGGTGGAGAGATCAATTGCAAATCGCTGATAGTAATTCGGGGCAGCAGGGTAGATGAGTTTTTTCAGCCCACCCGTGCGATTGTTGCTTGCGTCGTAAGACTCGATACGCACCAAGATGGGGTTGGCATTTGAGGAGGAAAGCGAGAAGGCAAGTGTCAGCAGCCCGTTGTTCGTAATCGTGTTCGGAGTGAGCAGACTGAGGATGCCGCTATCCAAGCCCGCCGTCCAAGCGCCCGTAGCGGCGGAACTGTTGACCACCAGTTTGACGCCACTAGAGGCGGTGTTGTTGACATCCAGATTATTGATCGTGCCGTAGCCGTCCACCGTTCCAACGTTAGCGAGAGTGGGCGTCGCAGTGATCGAGCCGCTGGCTGCACTGGAATAGCCAGCCATCGAGGTCCAAGTATTGCCGGTGTTGAAATTGTGCTTGAGCAGCGTGGCACCTGGACATGTTCCCAGAAATGCCCCCAGAAGGAGGCAGATTCGGACTACTCTGAAGATGTGGTGACGAGTCAATTCAGTGTTCATGGGAGGCCGCAATTTTTTGCCGTATTGGTAATTTCCGAGGTGTGCTCGAAGCGACCTGCTTCAAAAG
Source organism: Luteolibacter sp. (assembly GCA_039933825.1). Taxonomy (GTDB): domain Bacteria; phylum Verrucomicrobiota; class Verrucomicrobiia; order Verrucomicrobiales; family Akkermansiaceae; genus Luteolibacter. The sequence continues at coordinate 3,675 of JBDTNJ010000235.1, read as the reverse complement.
CCTTCGTGCGCGGCCAAGGCGAGCGAGAGCATCTGGATACGGAAAATTTCAACCATGGGTTAGGGGTGTGATAAAGCGAGAGGTAGCTGGAAGGCCGCCCCATCGTTCATTCACTTTCCAAATAGAAGCGCTTTGCCGCCTGCTTGCAAAACATTTTCGGCAAGTTGATGATACAAGACTAGAGAGTGGGGCCCCACCTGAAACAACCTCTGGGCTAGACCGAAGAGCGGAAAGAAGGGGGCGCTGTCCAAGCGACGTATCGATACGCGCCATTGCTCGCGCGCTCATCGGCTTTCTTGGCTGAAAAGGAGATGGCTAGGCACCCCGATCGAAAACACCCCACAGCTGAATCGGCGGGGTCTTTCCGAACGACATTCACTGGCGCAAATTCCGAAGCATGTGTCGCAAAATGTAAAATACAGAACGCTGCGCTTCCTCTAAACTGATCGTCAATGAACCCCGCATCGTCCGACTGCTTGGCCAATGATCACGAGTACTCACCACTTTCATCCCAAAAAGCCAGCCTCTCCGCAGCGCGAGACCCCGTCCGCGTGGCTTTGGTTGGCATAGGCGAAATCGGTAAGTTTCATGCGCGCAACCTCCTGGAAGGTCATGTCGCCCGAGGCAATCTAGCAGCCGTGGTGCATCCCGATGTGGCACGCCACGCAGCTTTCGCACCTGCCCTGGGTTTCACTTCACTTGACGCTTTGATCGAAGCACGAGCGGCCGATGCGCTCATCGTCGCCACCCCGCAGTCCTCGCATTTGCAACTCGGCCAGCAAGCGCTCGCGGCTGGCCTGCACGTGATGATGGAGAAACCCTTAACAATCGACCATGCTTCAGGTAAACTCTTGATCGAGACCCCGCTGTTTCCCGGTCAGAAGTTTGCACTGATGGTAAACCAGCGGGTAGCACCCACCCACCTCGCCCTGCGCCAGGCGATTCGCAATGGATGTATCGGCCGGGTCCAGCGCGTTCTTTGGGTGGCCACGAATTGGTTCCGCTCCCAACGCTACTATGATGATCGTCCTGAACGCGGCACGTGGCAGGGCGAAGGCGGCGGCGTATTGATCACGCAAGCACTGCACCCGCTCGACTTGTATCGCTGGATCTTCGGACGCCCTGCAACCGTGATGGGACACTGTGGTTTTGGTCGCCATCACGCGATCGAAGCAGAGGACGATGTGACTGCTTACTTCGAATACGCGGACGGCATGCACACCACATTTATATCATCGACTGGTGAATCACCCGGGACCAACCGCATCGAGGTCATTGGCGATGGCGGGCGTCTCGTTCTCGAAAACGAGCAACTCACCTTGTGGCAAAACGTGACCTACTCCTCAGAATTCATCCGTAGTTCTAGCACTTGGTTCGACGCCCCGGAATCCAAGGAGATTATCCTCCCGCAGGAGCCGGCACTGGAGCGCACCCGCCACTATGGCGGACAACACGCTCATCTTCTGGAAAACTTTATCGACGCCATCTTGGACAATGTGCCGCTCATCGCACCTGCGGAGGAGGGAATATGGTCCTTGGAGTTGATCAACGCCATCCAACTCTCCGCTTGGCAGGGTCGGTCGGTATCACTTCCCTTCGACAACGAAGCCTATGCAGAGGCTTTGGCTGTAGCCGTTGCTTCAGTTAGGGATAAAAACTCAGCAAAACGTCCAGAGGCCGCATACTAACCACAAGAACACCTGCAAAAACCACTTTAAATCCATAACAATCCTCATGAGTCCATTAGAAATTCTTTTTACAGGAGTGGGTCGCGCCGAGACGGTGCCTCAAAGCCGTCCGCCAGTCGCCGCAGGGCAGATTCTCGTGCGCACGATCCGTTCACTTGTGAGCCCGGGCACCGAGCTATCTTTTTTTGAAGGCACCCACATCGGCCTGCCAGATCCCAACAACACGTGGGCGAAGTACCCGTTTCGTCCGGGTTACGCGACAATCGGTGAAGTGGTCGAAGTGGGTGCTGGAGTGGCGGCACCCGAAGTTGGCGCACGGATTTTTTTCTTTGGGTTTCACGCCCATTGGAATCTGCTTTCGACGGAACGCGTCTGGCTGGAAACGCCCGCTGACCTATCGGACGAACAAATCCTACTGGCACGTCTGGTTCAGATCGCTGCAACCGGAGTGGAATTGCTCCGCAAAAAACCGCAGCGTGCTGTTGTGGTTGGTGCCGGATTGATCGGTCTTTTCGCAGCGCAAACGCTCCAAGCCCGGGGCTGCCCGTGGGTGGCCGTGCAGGATGTGCTGCCAGCCCGGCTGGAACTCGCGCGCCGTAACGGGCTCGCCCACACGGTGCTGGCAGAAGGTTCGGGTTTGTCCGCCGTGCAAGCTGTATTGGGAGATTTGAGCGCAGACGCCATCATCGAAGCCACCGGGATCGCGTCCATGGCCAAACCCGCACTGGAGATGGTGCAAACGAGCGGAGACGTAGTGCTGCTCGGCATTCCTCGCGGCGAGGTCACATTAAATCTCTACAGTCTAATCGTCCGTAAAAACGTCGCCCTGATCGGCGCGCATGAAGGCATGATTCCCGATCGCGCCCCGGCTGGCACGACCTCGCGTCTCAGTCTCATTCAAGAAGCCTTCGACGGCATGCGCCGCGGAGCGATTCGCACCGATGGCCTCGTGTCGGGCCACGTTCTCCCAGGCGACTGTCAGTCGTTCTACGAAAAGATTTCTCGCGACAAAGCCCATTGGGTGACGGCAATAATCGACTGGGATTAAATTATCTATCCAGTCTTCGCGCTCACTATGAAAAGAATTCTCCCACTCTGTTCTGCCATCCTCGCGACGTTTGTGCCACTTGGCAGCCAAGCTGCCGAGCCCATTCCGCCAGAAATGCTGCATCCCCCGGAAAAGGTCACGATTGAGCAGATGAAAAGCCTCCCCGCTCACCCGCGGTTGATGGCTGACGAAGCCCGTTGGGCCGAAATGCGGCAGCAAGTCAAAGCCGGCGGGCGTCAAGGCGAGTTATACGCCTTGTTGAGACGAAGCGCCGATGAGTTGCTCAAAGAACCTCCCGTTATTTACGAACCCAAGTATGCCGGAGGTAATATTCTCGCTATCATCCGAGAGGCCGAGCACCGGATCCTCACGCTCGCTGCGATGTACCGGCTCAGTGGTGAAAAGCCTTATTTGGAGGGAGCGCGCACTGTCATGCACGGCCTCGCGGAAACTCCCTGGGCACCCGAGCACTTTCTCGATCCGGCGACGGCCTGTCTCAGCCTGAGTATCGGCTACGATTGGCTGTTTTCAGATCTCACTCCTGACGAACGCGAAAAATTTGCCGCCAAAATCAAGTCCGCCGGTCTCGAACTCACGACGCACGACCAAGAACAACTCAGCTTTCTCTGGGCCGACTTCAACTGGAACCAGATTTGCAACACGGGACTCACTTTCGGTGCCCTAGCCATCGGTGACAAAGACCCTGAACTCGCTCGCTATATCATCAACCGCACTTTGGCGATGTTGCCACGTTCGGCGGCGGCGTACGCTCCCGATGGTCTCTATCCCGAGGGGCCTGGCTACTGGGCCTATGGCACGAGTTATCACGTCATGCTCATCGAAGCTTTTCGCTCGTCGTTCAAAACCAGTTATGATCTGGAAAAGTTCCCTGGCTTTTCGGTTTCCGCTTCCGTGATCGATCAGTTGACAGGACCTAGC
>JBDTNJ010000234.1:0-2331 GCA_039933825.1 Luteolibacter sp. | reverse complement strand
TCGGTACACCGGATCGTGCTCGTGTCGAAGCCGCCAGCACCCGAGGTGGCGCAGAAAACGCAATTTCAGGGGTTGAATCCCAGCGCGCTAAGGAGCGTGGAACGTGCTCACTATCGACATAATGGCATCAAGGAGATATGGTTGATTTTCTTAGCTTCGGAGAGAGTCCAGCTACGAAGCTTGCGCCATCTCCCATGATGACAAAGAGCTTCCTCAGCACGGATCCATCCCACTCCAACCCATCGGACGAAATGAAGCTCAAGAATCCGATGATGAAAAATACCCACCAAACCCTGTTTGTCTCCGCGCCCGGCCTCCACTTTCAGGCTCCGTGGCTGGCAACTGTCGCAGCCATTCTCCTCTCCGCTCAATTGGCTTCGGCGGCCACCAGTGATTATTTCTGGAATCCCAATGGCGTGTCCTCGCCCGCTGCCGGAGGCACGGGCAGTTGGGATACCTCAGCGTCCCTTTGGCGTAACAACACCAACACCGGAGCCCAGCAAGCGTGGGTAAATGGATCCAACAATGCAAACTTCGCAGGAACAGCCGGGACCGTCACGCTGGGAACTGGCATTTCGGCGAACACCCTGATTTTCGGGGCCGCCAGTGGAACTTATGTCATTGATGGTGCGGGAAGCATCCTCACGATCACCGGGGCCCGCGCGATCAACACCGGGGCCACGACCGCGATCATCCATGCGGATATCGCAGGGACCGGATTCTTCAAAGGCACGGACAACGGCAGCGGCGTGCTTGTTCTCACCGGTGCGAACACCTTTGGCAGCACTTCGGGAGTCAATATCAACGGAGGAACGGTGCGTGTCGGCGAAATCGGCGGCCAATCCAACACGGGCGGCAATCTCGGCGGTGCTTACTCAACAGTGAAACTGGGATCTCCCGGCGTCGTCGGTGTTCTAGAATACACCGGCGCGGGTGAGACGACGGATCGCGTGATTGACCTTGCGGGCACTTCAAACGGCCACGGACGCCTCGAAAATTCCGGCTACGGCACTCTCAGTATTTCCAGCAACCTAACCGCCACGGGTGCGGGCAGCAAACAACTCATCCTCGGTGGCGGTGGCAAAATCGCGGTCTCGGGAAATATCGTCAATAACAGCGGCAGCAATGCCACATCGGTTCTGAGTGTGGGTGGTGGCACCTTCACTTTGTCCGGAGCGAATACGTTCACGGGAGGCCTGAATGTGCAGCGCGGAGCCAACCTCGTCCTCGATTACGCAAACAACGCGACGGTCGTCGATTCGACTAACGCGGTCATCTTGGGGAACGGCTCCGGCGGCACGCTCACGATCAAGGGGAAATCGACGGGGACTACGGCTCAAACACTCGGCAACTTGGCCTTCAGCACGGGCCAAAACACCGTGGTCGTCGATAGAAACGGCGGAAGCGGTACATCGCTGGCCCTGGGCACCCTTACTCGCAGCACGGCGGGAAGCCTCCTTTTCGACCTTAGCTCTGGCGGCACCCTGACGGCCAATCTGCCAGTGAGCAGCCCTATCAACTTGGTCGATGGGGTCTTGGTGGCTGGCAGTGGTTCTACTAGTTCACTCGGTGTCGTCGTGCGGACGGGAACGAACACCTACGACTTCGCCACCGGCTCGTCAGCGGCTGCCGGTGTTACGATCTCCGCGCTTGGCGCAATCACGGATTTGGTTGCTTCCGGCGGTTTCACCACGACCAATTATAAAGTCTCGGGGGACAAAACAATTACTTCCACCACGACCAGCAGTACCATTCGAGTTGATACAACTGCCGCCAACAACAACACCCTGACAATTCAGTCGGGCCAAACACTCACGTTCGGAAAAAACACCATCCTCTTCGATGGCACGAGCAATTTTAACATTGCTGGCCCGGGTAAATTTGCCGGCACCAACGCCACCTTCATTCAGCAATGGAGCACGGGCACTGTGACCATCGGAAGCGATTCCGGTGGGGTGGGCACCACTCAGCGCATTGATAAGTATGGCACTGGTCTGCTAGTCAACAACTCAGCCATTTCAACGAGCGGTGGCCTTAATATCTACGGCGGGGTTTACCGGGCAGGGTCTTCCGCCTCATTGACCACGGGCAATATCAGCATGGGCACGGGTGGCGTCCTGGAATTGACTGCCGGCAGCGGGGACTTCGTCCGGGCACTGGGCACTGGATCAACCAACGTCCAGTTCCTGAGCGACGGCGGATTCAGCGCATCTGGCGGCGACCGCGTGGTCGCGTTTAACGGCACCGGCTCCCCGACGGCACTTACCTGGGGTTCGACCACCAACTTCCTTGCTTCTGGCAACAAACTCACCCTGAGCGGCTCCACCTCCG
>JBDTNJ010000233.1:0-3306 GCA_039933825.1 Luteolibacter sp. | reverse complement strand
CCGCCGGGAGCGCACGCCAATGAATTGTGAAAGAACCGACCAAGCCGAGCCTTCCCGACCACCCTTGGTATCATCCTTTCTCCCTTCATTGACTGCGGCCCCGGCGGTGCCGCGCTACCTTGCTCCCGCTTCCTCACACTTGTGTCAAAGTTCTTTCATTTAGGCCGCTTGGCCAAGTCGGCATATTATGGCAACCGCTGGAGACTCAATAAGCTGCTAGGAATTCCCGAGAAACCACGGACGGACGTCCTAAGCTCCGGGATGGATTACGCCGTCGCACGCTACCGAAGGATCTGCCAAACCCTGCTGGACAATCTCCCGGATCGCTCGGTGCCGCACGATGCAGTGGTCAGCGAAATCGGCTGCGGGGATTGCCTCGCCGCAGCCGACATGATGCTGGGACTCGGAGCCAAACACGTGCATCTGGTGGAGTTCATTCCAATGATCCTCAAGGAGCAGCACCGCGAGGCCCTCAAGCCTTTGGTCGCAGACCCATTGTTACCCAATCAAGGAGCAGTTCTCGCTGAAGGAAGTACTCTCGCCCTGAACCAGGAAAAAGTGACGTTCCACGAGGGACTTCTGGAAAATATCGAGCTGCCTGAACCCATCGACTTCCTTTACTCGTTCGATGTGCTGGAGCACGTCGAGGATCTTAATGGTTTCTTCGCCTATTGCGGGGAGGTCATCCGCCCCGGCGGGTTGATGATGCACAAATTCGACCTGAGCGGCCACGGGCAGTTTGAGGATCCGATGCCCCCGCTTGATTTCCAAACCATCCCGAGGTGGATTTACGAATTGGCATTTCCAAAATACAACCGGGCTGTCGGAAATTTCGCGGATGATTTCATCGACATCATGAAAAAGCACGGATTCACCGACTTGAAGGTATTGCCCATCCGTGTTGCAGAGGCCGGCTACCTTGACGAAGTCTGGCCTCATCTCAGGACGGCAGCGCGTGAACGATCCAAGGAAACCGTCAAACTCTTGGACCTGGTGATCGTTGCACGGAAAATCTAATCGGAACAACACCGGTTCACTTCCAAATCACGTTCTTCCCGAACTTTAACCAGAACGGCCAAACGCATTATCCCATGATTTCTCCAAAAATCAGCATCATCATCCCAACTTATAATGGAGGCCCTTATCTCGAGTTGTTACTGGAATCAATCCTGAAGCAAACATTTACCGATTACGAAGTTCTGCTTTTGGATGACTGCTCCAAGGACGATTCCTGGAGCGTGATGGAGAAATACGCAACCGACTCAAGATTCCGTCTCTTCCGTTGGCAGCCGAACCGGGGCGCCCATGCGGGCACATTTTTCCTGCTCAGCCAGTTACGCGGCGAGTTCTGGTGCTATCCCGGTGCGGACGATATTCTTGGGCCTGAGTTTCTCCGGGAGCGTCTGGGAATCCTCGAAGAAAACCCGAACTGCGCGCTCGTTCATGGTCGCGCGAAATACATCGACCAGGATGGCTTACCGACCGAAGCGCAGACTCCGGACATGGACATCCCGTTCATGATGAACGGCTCCAGAGCGCTTGAAACGCTGCTTCAGCACAATTACATCAACGCTCCCTCCGTCATGGTCAGGACCTCGGTGATGAGGATGATCCTTCCACAGTTCTGCGGGATGATGTTCTATCCAATGGACTGGTACTTATGGATCCTGATTTCGGCGACTGGATTTGATTTCGCATGGGATCAGCGCGAATTGCATTCCTATCGGGTCCATCTCACTTCAAACTCACTGATTCCCGCAAAGGAAAGCATCCGTAAAGTGGAAATACGGCTAACTCTCCTGCTTGCCCTATACAAAGCGGGCATGTATTCCGACCTTGCAATGGATTCCTGGTCACGCCATGGACGTTCCCTCTATCTCCTCACGCTGCACCGGTGCTGGGCTGCCAGGAACATGGCAAGCTACAATCCGATGTGGTTACGCCAGGCAAAGGTCGCGGCTGGAAGACCGTCCGGAACATCCCTGCTATCCGAATATCTGCTCAACCTGCCCGCAATCCTGATATCCGGTTGGAAGGAGCGAAAGGCGAAATCCTCACAGGCATTCGGAGTCTCCGGGCTGGCTCAATTGGATGAACCCCTGTTCCGGCAGCGCTGATCCCTTGGATCGTCGGCTCCATTCTCCTCTCTTCCTGCCATGAAAATCGTGCTACTGACGACTGACGGCCGGACTATTTCAAGCAAATGCGACCCTACCATCCCCTCTTTTGGAACTGCACCAGAAGCACTCCTCCAAGGATTCTCCCTGATTCCTGAGGACGTCGAAGTCCATGTGATTTCCGTGACGCGATGCCAAATGCCAGCACCAGAGAAACTCGCACCTAACATCTTCTTCCATCAGCCATTAGTTCCTTCGTGGGGAATGGGACGCACCTTGTTCGCAGGCGCGGTGCTCGCAGTGCGCAAACTGCTCGCAGAGATCCAGCCGGACATCGTTCACGGCCAAGGCACTGAAAGGGAATGCGCCCTAGCGGCGGTTTTTTCCGGCTACCCGAACGTCATCACCCTCCATGGTAACATGAGGGTCCACGCGGTCCGGGGAGAAAACAGGGGGAAACCTTATTACAAGCTTGCGGCGTTTCTCGAATCGATTGCGCTCCGCCGCGCCGGTGGAGTCATCAGCATTTCCACCTATACGGATGATCTGGTCAAACCACTCGCTAGAACGTCCTGGCTGTTACCAAACGCGACGGAATTGTCCTACTTCGATGCAATCCCCAAACCCTCCGACCCACCCACGATTCTCTTTGTTGGTGGCCTCGACGAACGGAAGAACCCCGTCGCTTTCATCGAAGCCTGTGGAGACTTGATCGCCAAAAACGGATGGAAGTTCCGCCTGTGTGGCTCGGGCAGCCCCGATCACCCTTACGTCAGGGAACTGGGTGAACTTGCCCGCCAGAATCCTTGGATCGAGCTGGTAGGCTGGAAATCCCGCGCGGAACTCCTGACTGAAATCGAGAGCGCCAGCCTGCTCGTCCTCCCAACCTTGGAAGACAACTGCCCGATGGTGGTGCTCGAAGCCATGGTCGCCGGACTGCCAGTCGTCGCGTCGCGGGTGGGCGGCATTCCCGATCTAATCACCGACGGAAAAACAGGAATGATGTTTGATCCGCTTGATTCAGAATCCATGAAGAAAGTCACTTCCCGCATGATCGGAGACTCCACCCTACGCGCAACCGTCGGCTCCGCCGCGCGGGAGGAGGCCGGACGGCGGTTTCATCCCAAGGTCGTCGCCGAGGCTCATCTCGAAATCTATCGGGAGGTATTGGGAAGCTGATCGGTCCCCC
>JBDTNJ010000232.1:0-3805 GCA_039933825.1 Luteolibacter sp. | reverse complement strand
TGTCTCCTTCGTCATCGGGGTGGCAATTACTACGCCAGCGCCAAGGTGGCGGGCAAGGTCATTCGACGCAGTCTTGAAACGGATGATTTTAACGTGGCGAAGAATCGTCTTCCTGCCGCTCTGGTGGAAATGAAGGGTGCCAAGAACGCCACCAACGCCGCTTCGCTCGGGATCGCGATTCAGGAGGAGGCTGCACGGGAAGATCCAACCATCGAGGTAACCACCCGGCACTCCTACGAACAGATCGCGTTCGCTCTCGCCAAGTCGATCTCTAGGGTGTTCCTGGCGGATTTGCGGGCGCTCATGGACAAATTCGCGGCAACCTACTCGGTAACCCGATACAACGGCGGGTTGGCTCTTCTCCGGCGCACCAAGCCGTTGGCCACTTGAAGAGTAATACAAAGGTGGTGGTCGCGGCGGCTCTGATTGGCGAAAAACTGGAAGCGGTGGTCGCGGATGGGAAGTACCCCGTTCAACTGGTTGGTTTGGAATTCGCCCGCCTGAAGGAGGTTGAGACTGCCGCTAAGGATCTGACGACGTCAGCGCCGAAAGCGAATCCGACTTCAAAGGTCGGGCAAGCACTTTCGAAGCTACGGAAACTTATGAAAATCGATGGACCTCAGGATGGAATAGCCCGGGAATTGTCATCCCTTTGGTTGAATTCGTTCGATCAAGAGTGGTCACGATGTCGTTGAAATCGCCCTATTTGCATCGAGCGCGCCTGTTGTGAAGGTGGCTCAGAGATTATTTTGAGTATTTTCCATGTCGGACTTCACAATTCTCCAAGTCGGAACGTGAAGCAGGTGGAGGGTGATCCTCCCGATAGCTATGAAAAATACCATCCCATTAACAAAAACTACTGAGCTGCTATGGCACTCAGATATCATTGAACTGCGCGGTATCATAATGGGCTGATAGCCGATGTTTGGAGTTTATCCTCTTGGAATTACTCATGGTTGGTAAGGTAAAGCGCCAACGTTGCGTCGATACCTGGAACGTCGGGTTGGCCGGGAAGGCTGAAATAGCGGCCTTGGTACAAACTCGCGCAAGCTGGGTTTTCGGCGAGTTCCATGTAAAGGGCCCGGGCTTTTTCGCAGGCGGTGATGGCTTTCTCCAGCGTGGGTTTTATTGAGTCAATGCCGTGGTCGAGTTGCCAGCCGTAGGCCATGACATGCCAGCCGTGGCGAATCCAGTCGAACAGGCGGAGGCCGTAATCGACTGAGGTGTGGACTTGCGTTCTGCTGGTTTCGTCCGGCCACGAGATCGATCCTCCGAGCTGTTGGATTTCCTGCCAGATGGCGACTGCTGCGTCCTTTTCCGCGAGGGCTTCATCGAACAAGCCTTGGGTCCCGAGGAAATCGAGTACCGGCGCGAGTTGGTCGCGGCCACCGAGCCGATCATCGCGCATCCACAGGGCGGTGGGCAGAATAGCCTCGCCGAGGATCCGGTCGAATGCTTCGCAGTGGCGGCCTTTGAGTACTGCTTCGGCGGAGAGCAGGCAGAGTTGGCGGAAACTGGCGGCGTCACCGATCACTAGACCGTAGTGCGTGCACACGTGATCGAGAAAAATCGCCTCTTCGCCGCGCTGCGGATTGCGCATCCAGGCGGCGAGCACCGAGGCGTTGAGATCACACCAAAGTTCGTTTTTTAGATAGGGACCATACCAGCCGCCGCCGCGCGACCACGAGTAGATGCCTTGGAAGAGAGGACTTTGGGTGAGTTCAGTTAGTCCGATCGGTTTGGTATTTTCCGGGAAGCCGTCGATCACGCCGTGCATGATGTAATTAGGAAACGCGCCTTTACCTTCGTATTCCCGCTGGCACTGGACTTCGATGATCTGCGGGTGGCGGCCGATGCCGATGCATTCGTTGACTTTCACCCGCCTCCAGAAATCGAGCGCGGTGTGTTTGATAGAAAATAACAGCTTCGGATGCGGTGGGATGGGATCGGTGACGGCGAGGTAGTTTTCCGGAACGGCGTGGAGGCGGTCTGGTGCCGTGTCCCAGGTGCGGAACACGAGGTATTTACCATGCCTCTCGCAGACTTCGTTGCGCAGGAAGGAAACGAGCGTGGTGCAGGCCGCCGAGTGCTCAGCCGTCCACGGGCTCACGGCCTTGCCGCCTGCGATCGCTTCGGTATAGCCATAAAGAGGATCCCAGCCGCCGCACTTTGGCAGCGGGCCGTTGCCGGTGTGATAGGGCGTGTCGAACAGATAGGTCTCGCCGAAGCGGATGATGAAGCCGTCCACCTGCGGGAAACGCGCGCACAGCTCGTCGAAAAGAATCCGGTGAAGTTCAAGCGTGCGCGGGCGGTCGAGCAGGATGCGGCCGCTTTCCGGGTCGCAGATTTCATCCCGGAAATGCTCGACCAGACGTTTCGGCAGCACGAACAGATCAAGGTGATAGAAGACTGTCAGTTCCTGCGCCTTGGCTGCGGCGATCTCGCACTCCCGCTCGGTGGTGAAGGTGTCCAGCCACACCCGGTCCGGGCTGCCTGTAGGAAATACCTCGATGCCGGTGCTGGAGAAAGTGGCGGCGCAGTTCAGGTGTTTGAAAACCTGACCGTTGAAACCGCGATCGGCGAGATGCGCCGGATCGAGGAACGCCGATTCAAACGGCGCTTCACCCGGATTATGGTGAACCATGTCGAGGATGAAGGGCATGAAATGGGTGGTTAGAGTGGGAAGGAGATGCTGCTTACTCTTGGTTGTTGTTGCCCTTCATATCGAATACCGTGAGGCCTGATAGGTCCTTGGTGGAGGCTGGAGTGAACAAACTCACGAGATAGCCAACCACAACACAGGTAATGACAGCGGCGGGCATGTAGGCTGCCCAATGGAGGTCGGTGTGGTTTTTCACCCAGAAAGTAGCGGGCACGCTGACGAGCGCGCCGCTGACGGCTCCGATGGCATTGGCGCGGCGGGTGAAAGTGCCGAGGATGTAGATGCCGATGAAGCCACCGCCCAGCAGCGCAAACAGCTCGTTCCAGGTCTGGAACAAGGAGCGCTGGTTGAGTCCTGCCATAAACAGCGCACATCCGGTGGCCAACACGCCGGCCACCAGAGATGTCAGGCGCATCACTCGCAGGCGCGTCCCGTCGCTTAGGTTCTTGTTGAATTTTGCCACGAAATCTTCCGTGAAAAGGATGGCCACGCTGTTCATACTACCGGCGAGCGCCGAGGCGGCGGCGGCGAAGAGGGTGGCAATCACCAAACCGGCCACACCGGCAGGCAGGCGCTCGACGATGTAGAGCGGAACGATCTGGTCATTGGTCATAGCGGGGTCCAGTTGCGCTGGGTGCTGGTGGAAATATGAAAAGATTGAAATGCCGGCAAGATTCACGGCGAATGAAATGAACACGCTACACACTAGAAACATCGCAGCGAGTTTGCGCACATCTTTGAGTGGGGTAGCGAAGACCCGCTGTACGACCGGTTGGTCCGCTGCAAACGCCAATTTGTTGAGAATCGGCGTGAGCACCAGAATCCAGATCACCGGCATGGTCTCGTCCCATGTCCACAGGCCGAGATTGAATTTATGAAACTCACGGCTGGTGGCAATGAAGCTGTGCATGCCGTCCGGAAGGCCGCTGATGGCAAGTATGACAATCAGGCTGATTCCGATCACCATCGTGGCACCTTGGATTGCTTCTGTGATGATGACCGCCTTGAGTCCGCCCTTCACCGTGTAGATGGTGGTGACCCCTCCCATCAGCAGCACGCTGGTGAAAACGCTGAGGCCGGTGACGGCGGCAATGGCGAGTGCCGGCAGTAGCAGCACCATATTCATGCGACCGAATACCTGAA
>JBDTNJ010000231.1:0-10937 GCA_039933825.1 Luteolibacter sp. | reverse complement strand
GCCCAAAGCCGCCCTCCGCCCCGAGCACGAACTCGCCGGAATCAAGGTGGAACACTACATCATCTCCTCCGGCCTTAAGGCCCTGCTCGACGGCTCCCGGCTCAAGCCCTTCGTCAAAGCCATGTTCGGCTGCGAATTCGGCGAAGACTCCGAGGGCCACATCAGTTTCCCCAAACGGGTCATTTCCCACACCACCAAGACGCAATACCTCTTCCGCATCAACAAGGGCATGCTTGGATACGACCAGGACGTGAACGACCACATGCCCCCCGACCAACGCCCGATTCCATTTGAAAACATGGTCTATGTCGGCGATGGCCCCACCGACGTCCCGTGCTTCACCGTCATGACAAAAAGCGGCGGACAAGGCATCGCCGTTTACAATCCCGAGGATAGCAGCGGCCGCTCATTCAGAAAATGTTTCCAGCTCTCCACCCACGCCGGCCGCGTCAAACACATCGCCCCAGCCGACTACCGCGAGGGATCCCACCTGTGGCTTTTACTATCGGAAATGGTGACTGAAACCGCCGACCGCATCCTCCGCCGCCGCATCGAGGAGAGGGACAACGCCACCGTGGCCGCGCCGACATTCTAATCTTGCCGCCCGGGCCGGGACGATTGTCCCCCCTTCCCTTCTACCGATGTCCGCAAAAGCCACTTGGAAAGTCAGCGCCGCCGTAATGGCGAGCCGCGTGTTAGGACTCGCGCGTGAAATGATGTTCACCTCGATATTCGGCGCGGGTGCGGCCTTGGATTGTTTCCAGCTCGCATTCCGGATTCCCAATCTGTTACGGGACTTGTTTGCCGAGGGTGCGCTTTCACAGGCATTCGTGACGACTTTTTCAAAGCAGCTTAAATCCGAAGGGGATGAATCCGCCTGGGCGCTGGCGAATAAAATGATGACGCTGGCCGCCGTCTTCATGAGCGTGGTGACCTTGATCGGAGTCTTTGCCGCACCATGGATCGTCGATCTGCTAACCACCCTCGCACGGAGCGATAACAGCCGCCGTGTTTACAATCCGGAGGACCTCGCCCTAACCGTGACGATGGTGCGGGTGATGTATCCTTTCATCCTGTTGGTTTCCCTCGCGGCGCTGGTGATGGGGATGCTCAACGCGAAAAACATTTTCGGAATGCCGGCACTATCATCGTGTTTTTTCAACCTCGGCTCGATGATCGGTGGCGCGGCTTTCGGATACTGGATGGATCCAACTTGGGGACCCCGGAGCCTGATCGGATTTTCCATCGGAGTCGTGATCGGCGGCCTGGCCCAGTTAGTATGTCAGTTTCCTGCGCTCCATCGTGTCGGCTACCGGTTTGCGGCGAATTTCGAATGGCGTGATCCGGGCGTCCGTCAGATCCTGCGACTGATGGGACCGGCGGTGATTTCGTCCTCGGTAGTGCAGATTAATGTGGTGGTGAACTCGATGTTCGCCGTCGGCGTGGGCGCGGGTGCTGTTAGCTGGCTGAACTGCGCGTTCCGTTTGATGCAACTGCCGATTGGCATCTTCGGGGTGGCGGTCGCCACCGTGACCCTGCCCGCGCTCTCACGCGCGGCCATCGGCGGAATATCAGCGGAATTCCGGCCGACCTTGGCGAAGGGCCTGCGGCTAGTGGCCTTTCTCGTCCTGCCATCCACCATCGGTCTGGCGGTTTTGGCAGAACCCATCATCAGCGTGATTTACGAGCACGGGAAATTCACTGCTTTTCAACGGGTGGAAACCGCGCTGGCATTGCGGGCTTATGGGTATGGCTTGGTTTTTTACGCAGCACTCAAGGTCTTGCAGCCAGCGTTCTATGCAATCGATAAACGCTGGTTTCCGATGTTGGTGAGCTTTCTCGCACTCGGCCTGAATCTCGGATTCAATTACCTCTTTGTCTATGTCTTGCGCTGGGGTTATGAGTCACTGGCCTTGACTACGAGCATCACGGCGTCGGTCAATTTCCTGCTGCTTTTCATCGCCATGCGGAAGTTCGCGGGTGACCTAGGCACCGGGGAATTGTTGGCCATGCTGGTCAGGTTATCAGCTGCCGGCGCAATGATGGCGGGAGTCTGCGTGCTCGCGAACCGTTATCTGTTTGCCGATCTTGCCGGGATGAAACTCTTGCTGAAAATCACCCTGCTTGGCACAACCATCGGCGCGGCATCCGGAGTGTATTTCGTAGTGGCCAAACTGTTACGCGTCTCGGAGGCGGACGAAGCACTCGCCATGTTCACCCGCAAGCTGCGGCGCTAACGGTTCTACTTAAGCTCCCGGCGCAACTCCACGATTCCATCGCGGATCTCAAATGCAGAGCTGCGCACATGTTCTAGGGCAGCTCGATGGTCGGGATCGCGCTCCAAATTGATCAGCTCCTGGCATGCTCCCACAGCTTCGTTAAGCCAGTTCAGACAACGCTTTAAAACAGCTAACACAAATCCGGTCTCAGGCTCATAGCCGCTTCCCCGTCCGTTGAGTGCGCCGGCGAGTTTCCCGCTGACCTGCAGGAGATTGGTGATCAGCACATACGATGGCGTACCGGGTCCGGCATCGCGCTGGATCACATCCATCGCCCGCATTGCCAATTCCTGGGCCTGTGCTTGCAGGGGATGGTCCTCCTCGTCGCCATAGGACTCTTCGTCCGCCTCGCCGAAATCATCTTCATCCACATCCTCGTCGTCGAAATCCTCCTCGTTATCATCGAGCAGCCGGTAGGCCTTGTCCTCCTCCGTGAAATCCTCTTCGCCTGCCTCATCGCGCTCGGCCAGCGCATCCAGCAAGCCATCCCAACCCATCACGAACGCTTCCTTCTGCTCGCTATCGGAATCCTCCATGTATTTCTCCAGCACCTCCTGATAGGCATCTGTCAGACGATCCGATTCTTTCAAGCGCTCTTCCCATGCGAACTCATCCAGCTCCTCCGATGTCTCCGGCTCCGGCCCATCTGGATTGCGACGACGGATCACCTGCGCCATGAAATCCCGCATGGAATTCAGGTTCGCCAGCTTTTGCGCATCCTCCGCATCCTCATCCATTTCCCACTCGTGCGGTGAAATGGTAAGATCGTAGCCGGCCGATTCGATCACCACCCGCCCATTGATTTCGCTGAACCATTCGAGATAAAGGGTGTTGCGCCACTCATAAGGGATTTCCCGATTGTTTTCATAGAGTTCGTGAAACACCTCCTCGCTCACCGTCGGAACCTTGTTTTTCCGCGAGGCCGTCATATCGCCGACGATTCCTGACTGGTCCACGTCCAGAGCGTCCGAGTCCTCCACAGCTTTCGCGTTTGGATTCTCAAACTGCAAGCGCGTCCCGGCCAAGTCCCGCCAGCAATCCCCGTCCAATGACAGGATCAGCGGCTCGTCCCTTCCGGCCAGCCAAATGCGCCCGGTCGTGTGCCCCTCGACGGTATTGTCAATTTCCCCATGCGCGACGGCTTCATCGATCCTCCATGCCATGGCGGCGAGTTTCCTCAATGCCGGGGCCACCCGTCAAGCCAGCGTCTTGCAGGGTTAATAATGCTGTTTTCCCGGCAGCCGCGAGTATTCGTCCGCCAATTCCAACGCCTCCACCCGGCAAAGTTCCTCGGATGGAATCATCCGTTGCCCCGCAGGCAGATTCATTTGCCGGTAAAATTCCGTGTCATCAAAGCCAATCGCCGCCGCATCTTCAATCCGGAAACCGTAATAAATCTTCTCGATCCTCGCCCAGTGGATCGCCCCAAGACACATCGGACACGGTTGGCCCGTGGTGTGGATTTCACAACCAGCGAGCGAAAATGTCCCAAGCTTCGCGCACGCATCGCGGATCGCTGTGACCTCACCGTGCGCGGTCGGGTCGTTGGTCCCAATGACACGATTCCAGCCTTCGCCGACAATCACGCCATCCCGTACCACCACAGCGCCGAATGGCCCACCGGCCCCTTGATTCATCCCTTGTCGCGCCAGATCGATCGCCCGACGCATGAAAATTTCACGGTTTATCATCGGGAATGATCATCCTACATCACGGGAATTTCCGCGATTCAAAAAAAATTTGCCAAAAATCCCTTATTCCATAAGGAAAAAATGGGGACTTCTGATTTGGTCACTGGACCTAACTGGAAAAGTCGGGCAATTATTCTCTGAATCTTGATTACCAATCATGTCCACCAAAATTGAAACCTCCCCCGACACACGAACGCGCAAACAATCTGCGGAAGCAATCAACCGGGCCATGGCCCGATTCCCAGTCATCGTCGAGATCCTCAACGATCTGAGCAAGGCCCAGATCCCGTTTCCTGGCGATGATGACCTGCGCCACGGCTGCGACCGCACCCTCACCACCATGCTCGCCGAGCTCGCCAGAATCGATCCGGCCCCTCTTGGTAAATTTTCCAAAACAGAAGAAATCGCCCATAATTGGCTCAAGAGTGAGAACGTCGTCCGGTTGATTGATGCGGACAAACTCCAGCGCATCCAGCAGTTCATCGAGCGGATCCTCGGCACCAGACCTAACTGAGTTGTTACTCATGACCCAATGAGCCCTCCTTGCGGTGCTTTTCTTGAGGGTTATCTGGAATGGGGCCGTCGCTCGAACTGCTCACCAGAATGAGGCTGCGGTGATAGTCACATGCCGACGGAGGCAAATCAGGTCCAGCACTCCAAACGGAGACCATTCACGCGTGAGAACTCCCGACCGTTTCCCGTAACGAGTGTAAGGTGATGTTCCATGGCATGGCCCGCGATGAGAGTATCTAGCGGGCCGATGCTCTGACCCATTATCGCCAACTCCTGCCGGACCTGCGAGGAATGATCGGCAGAAACACGCGTGAAGGGTAGAACGGTGAGTGGTGCAATGAACTCCGCCACGGTCCGCAAGTGGCGCTGCACTGCTGCCGAGTGAAGTGCCCCGTAAAGCAGTTCATGATAGCTGATGGCAGAGAGGAAAACGGTGCCCGGACCATGCTTCGCGAAATGGGCGAGCACCTCGGGTCTCCCCTTCATGAAATGAATGCTGGTGTCGGTATCGAGCAGGAACATCAGAATTTTATCTCTCGGTGTTCACCTTGGGGTGGACGTTCGAAGCTGTCGTCCAGCTTGCCTGCGGCGAAGGATTCGAGATAGCCATCAGGCCAGCAATTCTCGTCGGGCAAGGGACGGAGAACGAGAGTCTCGCCCTTGCGTTCGATCTCGACCCGTTTCGCGTTGATCCGCAGTTCCTTAGGGATACGCACAGCTTGGGAGCCGCCTGAAGTAAAGACGCTTGTTTTCATTTATGGATATACGTATATCCATAACGCGAGTAGCGCAAGGATAAAACTAGGGGAAACTACCGGGGTGACAATGAGGCCCAAAGTTTTCGCTCGCTTCAGGATGACTGCATGAGACTAAGTTACTAGGAAATGATCATAGGTATTCCAAAGGAGATTAAGGCACAGGAAAGCCGGGTGAGCATGATTCCCGGATCTGTGATGGATTTGACGAAACGCGGGCACCACGTTCTCGTCCAGCGCGGCGCGGGCGAAGGGGCGAGCTATGACGACGCCCTCTACCAAGCGGCTGGCGCGGAGATAGTCGACAGTGCTGAAGAATTGTTCGACCGCGCGAACATGATCGTGAAGGTGAAGGAGCCGCAGCCTTCCGAAATTGCCATGCTGCGTCCCGATCACGTGCTCTTCACCTACCTCCATCTCGCAGCCAGCAAGCCGTTGACGGAAGGACTGCTCGCTTCCGGCTGCGCGGCGATCGCCTATGAGACGATCGAAGTGAATCGACGGCTGCCGCTGCTAGAGCCAATGAGCGAGATCGCCGGCCGCATGTCATCGATCGTCGGCTCATATCACCTCGCCAAACATCGGGGCGGGCGCGGCATTCTCTTAGGCGGCGTTCCCGGCGTCGCACCCGGTCGTGTGGTCGTCCTCGGTGGTGGCACCGCTGGCGTGAATGCCGCGCGGGTTGCCACCGGCATCGGAGCGGACGTCACGATCCTCGAAGTCGATTTCGAACGCATGCGTTTTCTCGACATCACCATGGACGGTGCGCACACCGTTTTTTCGAATGAGGCGAACCTCGCGGAAATGCTGCCGCGTGTGGACCTTGTCATCGGTGCCGTGCTCGTTCCCGGTGCCCGCGCACCGAAGCTGCTCAATCGCGAGCTGCTGCGCCTGATGCCGAAGGGCAGCGTGTTCGTGGACATCGCCGTCGATCAGGGCGGCTGCTCGGAAACGACACGCCCGACCACCCACGACAATCCGACCTACGAGGAGGAAGGCGTGCTTCATTACTGCGTCGCTAACATGCCAGGAGCCTATTCCCGCACCGCCACGCAGGCCCTGAACAACGTCACCCATCCGTGGACCGTTCTCATCGCCGACGTTGGCCTGCGAGCCGCCTGCAAGGTCCGCCCCGACCTTCTCAAAGGCATCAACACCACCGGAGGCATGCTGACCTGCGAACCCGTCGCTGCCGCTCACGAGCTCTTCTACACCGATCCCGCAACGGCGATTGCGTGAAGCGAATCTACGCTCGTGACTGAGGCAGGCTTAACAAATCGCAAACCGTGCCATCCTGCGTTTCAAGGGTGGTGCGTCGTTCCCACAGATCGAGGAAGGGATCGACTCCGCTCATTTACGACATCACGTCCACCCGCATCCCCAAAGCTTCCGGATGATGACAGCGGAAGTGAATGGCATGGCCGTTGTGCAGATGGGCGGGATCGAAGTCTGGAACGGCGATGAGCTTTGCCTGCAATTCGTCCAGCGCTGCTTGGAGGAGAGAAAGATTTTCGTCGTCCGGCAGAACAGCTAGGTCCGTATTCCGGCTAAACTCGGCCGTGCCGTAGAACACGCATGCCTAACCGCCCATGAGCAGGCACTGGACGCGGTGCTTGCGCATCGAAGAAAGGACTTTGAGTATCGGATTCGGGATCAAGGGTTCCTCCTAGTGCGATGTAGGTTTGCCAGAGTATTTCGGATTCCGCCCAGCGCTGGACAGGAGTGAGGCGATACCAGTCCGCCCATTCCCCGCCAACCAGTTCTTCAGGCTGAATCATAAGCAACGAATAGCAGGCTTGGGCCGGGACGGAAACCCCGGATCTAGCTTTAGAGATACCTTGTTGGGCGGCGGAGTGGCCTTTGACCGGACACGATGATTTTCTGGGAAGCCATCCCGCTCGGATACTTGGATAAAGCGCCTGAGTCAAAGGAGGGCCGGAGCAATCTGCCGTTCAATCGCAGGCAAATCCTCTTTCCTAGCCAGTTTCAGTTCGTAGTCCTGTTGGAGCCCCAGCCAGAGATTTGCACTGACTCCGAAAAAGCGCTCAAAGCGCAGTGCCGTGTCGATGGAGATCCGTTTCCGGCCATTGATGATGTCGGTGAGGCGTGATCGCGGGACCGACATCGCCGCACTGGCGGCAGCCCGGGTAATTCCTCTGGCTTCGAGTTCGTCCACAAGTAGGGAGCTCGCGGGATTTGTAATTTCTATTTTCATGGTGATTCAGTGTGTGTCTTCGATTTTTACGAGTGCCACGTCGGTCATCTCTTCGTTTTCCCATTCAAAGGTGATGCGCCATGGGGATTTCCGGGAATCGGCATCGATGGAATACCGGCCTTTCACTAGACGGTGATAATGAAGCGAGACGGCGGCACGGAGGTCCTGCTCAGTGGCAAAATGAAGAACTTGCAATCGGTCGTAAGCCTTCTGAAAGTTTAACTGACCGAACGTTCGGACTTCTTTCCGGGTAAGTTCCTCACGTCCGAAGATTTTCTCGGTGGTTTTATTTGAGAAGCTCCGGATCACGCAAATGATTGTAACCCAAAAGGCTTACAATGCAAGTTGGTTCATAGCCAAAAAAATCGTCTTCCGGGTGCCACATGATATTGTCATGAAACTTTGAACATTTGCAGATTGGCGATAAGGCATTTAACATGATGATTTGTCTGGGATGTAGTGACGGTGGCGTCAAACCACATCCCGGTAGAGTTCAGCGAAGGGAATAGAGAGACCCGTTTCGGGCAAGTCGAGGATGGCGTCCGAACCGGAAAGAGTTTCGCGCTGGAATTCCGCGCCAGTGCGACGGTACAGGGTGACGAAGGGAGCGTCCGTTTCCGCGAGAAGGTAGGTTTGCAAGGTGGGGATTGTGAGGTAGTCGCGGAGCTTCTGGACCTCGTCATTGCGCCGCGTGGCAGGGCTGAGAACTTCGAGAATCACGCTTGGGGAATCGGTGAAGAGCGCGTCGCCCGCCACTGGCACGCAGATGATCATGGCATCGGGATAGTAGTAGGCCTCATCGCCGCCTCCAAGGGGCACCTGAAGTTTGAAATCGCTGCCAGTAGGGAAACAGGGCTTTCCAGCAAGCTGGTTGCCGGCCAATCGCATGAAGTTTCCGGCAATGCGTTGATGGTTCAGTGTCCCGCCGGACATGGCGTAAACGTTGCCTGCCACGTATTCATGACGGATTTCCGAGTCCAACTCGCCCTGGAGATAGTCTTCCCGTGAAATGCAATTCTTTACGACTGCCAGTGCCATGCAGCTACAGGTAGCGGAAAATCACCGTCTGCGCAAGCTTCTCGCAGGCGGCAGAAACCTGCCTGCTGAGGATATTCAACTTTAAATTCCGAGGTCCGCCAGCACGTCATTCAGCTTGCGAAAGAATTGTGGCTTCTTCCGGGATTCCTTGAGCCATGCGATGTCATCCGCATCTTCGAGCCGTTCGAGCATGATGATTTGTCTGGGAGGTAGTTACGGGGAATTCTAACTACTCGGAAGTGAGCGAGGCTTGAAGCGTGCCTTTCTTAAACTCCCGACCGCGGAGCCAGAGGAAAATTACTGGGGTGACGATCAGGATATGCAGCAGACTGGAGATCATTCCGCCGATGACGGGAGTGGCTAACGGCTTCATAATTTCCGCGCCTTGGCGGTGGCTCCACATGATGGGCATGAGGCTGCAAACGATGGTGGCCACGGTCATCACTTTCGGACGGAGGCGGAGCCGGGCACCGTCTTTCACGGCTTGGACGAGGTCTTCGTAGGTGAACGCCGCGCCTTTTTCGAGCAATCTGGCTTTCACGGTTTCTTCCAGATAGACGACCATTACCACGCCAGTTTGCACGGCGGTGCCGAAGAGCGCGATGTAACCGACCCAGACGGCACCGTTGAAATTATAGCCTAGCAGTTTTTGCAGCAGCACCCCGCCGCTCAAGGCGAAGGGCACGGCGAGCATCACATGGGCGGCTTCGAGCGCGCTGTGATAGACAAAATAGAGCAGCACGAAGATGACCAGCAGAACGATTGGGAAAACGACTTCCATGGTTTTCACAAAACGCCGTTGGTTTTCAAATTCGCCGGTCATCTTGTAGGTCATGCCTTCCCAGTTGACGGTCTTGAGTTTTTGTTCGACGTCCTGCACGAAGCCCCCGAGGTCGCGGTCCTGGACATTGGCCTGCACGTATGAACGCAGCAGTCCGTTTTCCGAAGCGATTTCGTTAGCACCGATCTCCCGGGTGATTTTCGCCACCATGCCCAGCGGGATGTAGGGAACCATTTGGCTGTTTGCCCCCTCGGCAGGATTCATGCCCGGCTTGGCAGCGATGAGGATTCGACCAAGCTCCTCGATGTCGTCGCGCTCGCTGCGCTGGACGCGGATCTGGATCGGAAAACGCTCGCGCCCCTCGATGGTGGTGCTGACATTTTTTCCGCCGATGGAAATCTCCACCGCGTCGAGCACGTCTTTCGCACTGAGGCCGTAGCGGGCCATGGCGTCGCGATCGACCTTGATGTTTAGATAGGGTTTTCCCTGCACCCGCGAAGCGGATACTCCGGCAGCTCCGGGGATGCCGTTGACGATCTTTTCGATCTCGAATGCCTTGCGCTGGATCTGGTCCAGATTGTTGCCGTAGATCTTGATGCCAACCTGCGCACGGATGCCGGTGTAGAGCATGAGGATGCGGTTTTCGATCGGTTGGAGAAACGCAGGGACGTAACCGGGAACCTGCTTCATTTTTTCCGTTAGCTCAGCCTTGAGTTTCTCGATGTTCATCCCCTCGCGCCAAGCGGGATTGCGCTTCACGCTGAATTTCCCGTCGGCGATGTATTCCGGTTTGAGCATAATGGTGGTTTCCAACATTTCCGTCGGAGCGGGATCGGTGGCGGTTTCAAAACGACCGAGCTTGCCCGCGACGCTGGCGATTTCAGGAACTTTGCTCATAACCTCGTCCTGCCAGGACATGACACGTTGGATTTCCTTGAAGCCGGTTTTCGGAATCATCACGGGCATGTGCAACAAGCTGCCCTCGTTGAGGGGCGGCATGAATTCTTTGCCAAATCCCGTGACGAGATCCGCCGTCCGGGTGAATCCTCTGTCGCGGATCTTCTTCACGGTGTCCCGAGGTAGGCCGAAGGCAATGAGCAGGGAAACGCTGAGGATCATCATGGCCATGGCGACGATCGTCTTGCGATGGTTGAGCGCCCAATCGAGCGCAGGTTGATAGATACTCAGCAGGAATTTCATCACAATATTCCTGTCCTCAGAATGGAACGGGCCGCGCACGAGCACCGAGCAAAGCACCGGCACCAGCGTGACAGCGAGCAGCGTGGAGCCGATCATCGCGAAGGTCTTGGTGAAGGCGAGCGGATGGAAGAGTTTCCCTTCCTGGCCGGTTAGTGCAAACACCGGCACGAAGGCGAGGATGATGATGGCCATGGCGAAGAAAATCGGGCGGCCCACTTGTTTGCAGGCGGCAAGCGTGACGTTCCAGGTTTCCTTCTGCGTGAGGCTGCTGCCTTTTTCATCCTCCGCCCTTTCACAATGCCGGAGAACGTTTTCCGTCACCACGATGGCGGCATCCACCAGCACGCCGATGGCAATCGCAATCCCTGTTAGCGACATGATGTTACTGGTAATGCCGAACTGTTTCATCAGAAAGAATGAAACTAGGATCGAGATCGGCAGCGGCAGCGTGACAATGAGGATGCT
>JBDTNJ010000230.1:0-4393 GCA_039933825.1 Luteolibacter sp. | reverse complement strand
GTCATCTGCGGCGACCAATGAGCGTAAGAAGGGTGATCCGCTTTTTGCCTGCCACTTCTGAATGATGGATTTGTTCAGCGAACCGATATCGTAGTGGTGAATCAGTGCCTCGCGCAAAGGAACCTCGTTACCTTCGGGAGTTGGCACGTTGCCGGCCTTGAAGGGCAGGTTCGAAATGATTTCATCCACTATCAGAGCGGGGTTGAGCGGATAGACTCCGAGCGCGTCACCCACTTCGTATTCCAAACCGGAGCCATTCAGCGAGAGCGCGATCTGGTGGGTTTGTTTGTCACCTGGTCCATTCAGATTGAAATTCTGAAGCACACCGGAAGGGAAGGGATTTGCCTTGGAATACCCATCTTCAGCGGAATCTACGGACGCGGGCTCACCCGCAGGGATCGCGGCACCGGATGGAGTGAGAATTGATAAAACACTGCCGGACCATTCCGCAAATGGCGTGTCTGCGTCCACATCCACATCCATCCGTGAGTAAATTCGGTTCGCTCCAAGCGCAGAGAGGCGGGTGTCGAATTCGATCCCGCATTTACAAAAATCCGGGTAGCTGCTGTCACCGAGCGCGAGCACGGAGTAGGAAACTCCATCGAGTTTCGGCGCCGCATCGCTCATCAGCCAACCATGCAGCTCTGCGGCGGTATCCGGCGGTTCGCCATCTCCGTATGTGGAGGTGATGATCAAAAGATTTTTTTCCTGCGTCAGCCGAGCGCGGTCGTATTCCGCCATATCATAGAGCTCCGCCTCAAAATTCCCCTTCTTAAGGGTCTTCAAAAGCTTTTTAGCGAGGCCTTCCGCAGTTCCGGTTTGCGAACCGTAAATCACGGTAACCGGGATGGACGGCCCTGAGGGTGAGCTTGCCTGATTGCCCTGCGCCAGTGCTTTGGAAAGAAAATCATTAAGCCATGCGCGTTGCTCCGGGGTGAAGGGTGCGTCGTTGGGAAGTTGAATCGGAAAAACCATGGCTCTGATGTAACGATAAGAACCGAGCGCTCTCGGGCGGCGAAACCTGTGAGCAGACGGGAAGACGATCAAGCCAGAATCATGCCAATATCATGAGTTTCGCTCATGAGTATTTCAACTTTTTCGATGGATCCAATTCGAAGTCCATCGAAAACTGGCTGCTCGTATTCGGCTTGATGTATTTCTCCTCGAACTTCAGATAAAAGGGATCGTCCCGGGTGATTTTGAGTTTTTCAAGTGAATCCACTTCGATCGAAAAAAAGAACTGCCACTGCGATTCAAGCACCACATTCCGACCGGATCGCACACTCAGCACTTCCGGGATCTTGAGCAACAAGCTGCGACTGGTCCGCACCAACTCCTCCATCAAGGCCACATCCACCTCAGGCTTGAGCTGGAAATAGACAATGTGATAGATCATCTGCGGGGCATCAGGATTTCCAGTTGAGCGCGCCTTTTTTCAAGGCGTAGACATAGGCAAAAACCAAAGTTCCCGCAAAGCCCGCCATGCTAACCAAAGCAACCGGACCATCCGCGATGAGATCACGGAACTGCACGGCCCACGGATACATGAACACCACTTCGATATCAAAAATGACAAACAACATCGCCACCAGGTAGAACTTCACCGAAAACCTAGGCGCCCCCTCACCGATCGGAAGCATCCCGCATTCGTAGGCACTGTCCTTGATCGAACTGCGTTTTCCGGAACGCCCGAAAATGATGCTGGAACTCAGCACCGTGACGGCGAATCCCAAAGCAATCAGCACTTGGAATAGAACGGGAAGGTAATCTTGGGGCATGAAATCAGCGGGGTGACACAGCGGTCTTAGGCATCATCGGGCGGGATGGGTAGAAAAAAAACCCGCGTCCTCATCGGGCGCGGGTTTTTTCACAAGAATCAATCAGGATCAAGCATCCTCTTGTGCGGCGGCCTCTTGGGCTGCTGCATAAGCACTGGAAGCTTCGTGAACGCGGGCGGTTCCCTTGTATTCCTTACCAATCTTTTCCACCAAGCCACGGGTGACAAGGTTTTGCAGCTTTTCGTAGGCGCGCAGGCGGAGCATTTCTTCTCCACCACTGACTGCATTGCGCACCTTGAGATTCGCAAAAACTCGCTCAAACAAGTCGTTGAAACCAAAGACCTTCTTCTCTGCAAGGACATTGCAGAGTTCATCAGTGACATGATCAGGAAGGCGACGTGAGAATCTAGTGCGTTTCGTAGTAATTGCCATAACGACGCTACGCTACATGCTCTTGTGACAAAAGCGACTCAAAAAATGCCGGGACATACCGAATTGAATTTATTATTTTGCAAGCATTAATTTTAAACCTACGCAAAAAAGATCGTGAATCACTTGGTTTGCTAGCTTGACAGCCCGGTGTTTTTCTCCATCTTCCGCTTCCCGCCGCGTCGGAAACGCGGTTGGATCTCAAATTCTCATGAAAAAGGACCTTCATCCGAAATACAATCCGGTCGTCTTCGTTGACATGACCACCGGCAAGCGTTTCATCAGCCGTTCGACCAAAACTTCCGAGAAAAAGGAAGTCATCGATGGCGTGGAACACAGCCTCATCTCGATCGGCATCACTTCCGATTCGCATCCGTTCTTCACTGGCCTCGCCCAGTTCGTGGACACCGAAGGACGCATCGACAAATTCCAAAAACGCTTCGGTGCCGTCCGCCGCGTTGGGAAGCCGAAACTCGACTGATTCAGTCCATTTCCCAATTTTCACCAAAACGCCTGGTCGCCTCGTGCAGCCGGGCGTTTTGTTTTTCACCCGTTTTGCATCGCTAAAAACCTCGAGATTCCTCCCAGTCTCCGCGTTTCGATCCTCAAAATCCACTCATCAAAACTTTGCGTCCCTCCGCGACCTTTGCGCCTTTGCGGTAAACTCTTCCTGTCCCAACCTCCCGCCATGTCCGCCCCGCTCAGCCCGAAAAACCTCCCCGAAAACCCCACCGCGGACGACATCCTCAACGCCTTCCTCGAATACCTAACTGCCACCAACACCGAACCCTACGACCACCAGGAAGAAGCCATCCTCGAACTTTTCCAGGACAAGAACGTCATCCTCAACACCCCCACCGGCTCCGGGAAATCGCTGGTCGCGCAGGCGATGCAGTTCAAGTCGCTCTGCCAAGGCCGCCGCTCGTATTACACCGTCCCGATCAAGGCGCTCGCCAACGAAAAATTCCTCTCCCTCTGCCACGTCTTCGGTCCGGAAAACGTCGGCATGATCACCGGCGACGCCACCGTCAACCACGACGCCCCCATTATCTGCTGCACTGCGGAAATCCTCGCCAACATCGCCCTCCGCGACGGCGCAAACGCCCCAGTGGACGACGTCATCATGGACGAGTTCCACTATTACTCCGACCACTCGCGCGGCGCCGCTTGGCAAATTCCGCTGCTCACCCTGTCCCACGCCCGCTTCCTCCTGATGTCCGCCACCCTCGGCGATTCATCGTTTTTCTCCAAGACTCTCACCACTCTAACCGGAGCTGAAACCGTCCTCGTCCAATCCGACCAACGACCGGTTCCATTAGAATTCGAATATTCCACCACCCAGCTTCAGGAAAAAGTCGCCGAACTCAACGAACAAGGCCGCTCGCCGGTTTACCTCGTCCATTTCACCCAGAACGCCTGCGCCGACACCGCCCGCGACCTGCTCTCCACCAACTTCTGCACCAAGGAGGAAAAGACCGCCATCGCCCGCGCCCTCGACGACGCGGATTTCCGCAGTCCCTACGGCCGCGAACTCGCGAAAATCCTCCGCCACGGCGTCGGCATCCACCACGCCGGCCTGCTGCCGAAATACCGATTGTTAGTCGAAAAGCTCACCGCCAAAGGCCTG
Source organism: Luteolibacter sp. (assembly GCA_039933825.1). GTDB lineage: Bacteria > Verrucomicrobiota > Verrucomicrobiia > Verrucomicrobiales > Akkermansiaceae > Luteolibacter. The sequence goes on along the minus strand of JBDTNJ010000230.1, from coordinate 559 downwards.
CTGAAAGTCGTCTGCGGCACTGACACTCTCGGCGTCGGCGTCAACGTCCCGATCCGCACCGTCATGCTAACAGGACTCTGCAAATACGACGGCCGTGGCACCAAGATCCTGGCAGTCCGTGATTTCCGTCAGATCGTCGGCCGCGCCGGGCGGCGTGGCTTCGACACCGTGGGCTACGTCGTTGCTCAAGCGCCCGAGCACATCATCGAAAACCTCCGCCTCGCCGCCAAAGCCGTCGCTAACAAGAAGAAGTCCTTCGAAAAACGCAAACCGCCGGAAAAAGGCTTCGTCCACTGGGATGAGCAAACCTACGAAAAACTCCAGACCGCCCCGCCCGAGCCGCTCGTTTCCAGCTTCTCCGTCCACCATCACACCCTGCTCAACGTCCTCTCCCGCACCAGCGAGGACGGCTGCGCCGCGTTGAAAAAGATCATCGACGACAGCCACGAGCCTCCGTCCAAGAAGAAGCTCCTCAAACAGCACGCCTTCAAACTCTTCCGCGGTCTCATCGGCGCGAAGATCCTCCACATCATCCCGCCCGCCAAACGCAGCGGTCCGC
>JBDTNJ010000229.1:0-3326 GCA_039933825.1 Luteolibacter sp. | reverse complement strand
TACGAATTCCTGCGAAGGGATCGAAACGGGCGCAGTGCTCAAGCTGCTCGTCTGTCAGTGCATCCGGGTGATGGATGAGCAACGTGCCGGGACACTCTCTCAGTGCTGTGTGGAATTGCGCTTCGGACAATCGCTCGAAAGCGAAAATGACACCGCCTTCAATGCTTTGACTGATCGCCCGGTCTATTTGCTGCCCGGACAATTTCTTCTGGTAGAACCGGAGAGCAGCGTATGGATGGATCGTTACGGATTTCGCGATATCAAAAGCGGATGCCCGCCGCGGTGCGAGATCGTAGAATTTTTTAGGCCGGTATCGCCGCCAAGCATACAATTGGCGGTTAAGAATGATGAGAAGCCAACGAGGCCGATTTGGTGCTTCCAGGAAGGCCCGCAGGTCTTCGTCACAGTTCGGCGGCTGGGCGATGGATGCTGCATTTTCCGGGTAAACATGGGAATCACAGTCCTCGGAGCGGAGTTCACTGTTTCCGATGCGGCAGGTTTCTAACTCCAGCAAACGTGTGATCCTGAAGTGGCTCCATTCCGCGGTCGAGGTGCCAACGACACGGTTTCTCACGGAGATGAGATCGTTTCGTAGGACGTTGACAACGAGGACGCAGGATTTCCTGGCATCGAAACCCAATACTGAGCCGGGCATTGTCATCCACTTGCCACGGTCATCGAGACAGTGGCGTCTGATAGATGGGCGATGGAAAGCGTGCTTGGTGGGTTTCCATTGGATGACGAGGCGGCTGACCTCGTCGTCGATTCGTTCAATTAGATAATTCATGGTGATGGAGTGGTTGTGGAAAAAGGTTTTTTGGGCAGAGCTTGTGTGGGGCGAAGGAGACGGTTTGGCCTTGACCGGCAGGTTCCGGGTTCCATTCTGTCCGCTGACAATGAAGACAAAAACAATGGGAGAAACCGTGAGGAGGCTTCGCGAGGAGATGGGAATTTCCTTGAGGGAGCTTTCCCGACGCGTTGGCGTTTCAGCGTCCTTTATGTCGGACCTTGAAGTCGGGAGGCGTCATCCCAAGGCGGATCGTCTCGAAGCGATTGCCCAAGAGTTGGGTGTTCCGGCTTCCGAGCTCGCCGAACTCGATCACCGATCGTCGATAGAGGATTTGAAGCGGTTGCTGGCCAAAGATCCGGCGTGGGGACCGGTGTTCCGGCAACTCTATGCCGCAGGGGTGGACGGAATTCTCACACCCGCAGCCCTGAAAAAGAAAATTCCAGGAGGTTAGATGTATGAGAATATTTGAAAAATTGATGGCCGCTTTTTTTTCTTGATGTTCACCTATGACAGCTTACAAAAGGAACATCTCAGCCACATCCCGGATTGCCGAATCAAATCGATCAGGTGATTCCGGAGCGGTTGGGGTCGGCGGATGTCCGCCATTACTCAACAAGCCAATAATCGTCATGACACGCAATACACACACTCTAGCCAGCCATTCACTTAACCATTCCGGCCATCGCCCCAAGGACACCGGTCATCGTCGTCTGCCGTTGAGACCGAACGAATCTGAGGACTGCGGCGTCTACGCGCTCGAGCTTGACCCTTCGGTGGCACTGGAACCGATGTTTATCGCCTGCAATCCTCAATACCTAACAGGCAACGAGTGCTTTTATGTGGGAATGTCGAGTCTTCGGGCCTCAGAACGAGTGCTTGAGCACCTTCAAGGGACCAAGAACGTTTCCCGCATCGCCCACATTTATGGAAAGCGCCTCCGAATGGACCTTGTCACAAACCCCAAGCGCGTACGTCGCACCTGGGCGTTTCAGCACGAAAAGCGTCTCGCGAGAGAACTGAGGTCACAAGGATTTGGAGTCTGGCAGGCTTGATGGTTGGTCGCTCAGACTAATCGTCTGCATCTGTAATGGGTCTTGCGCATCTGTTAATGGCGAGCGCGGGACTTCATGGAGTTTCGTTGTTCGTGTAGCTCTCGGTGAGTCTCCGGTTTTTCCAGCCAGATGTCGCAACATTCGCCGATCCGCACCATCGCGAAGTATCGGCTCCGCGTGAGTTGCGGATCTGCTACGGTCCGGTATTTCGCGAGGAGGAAGTTACCCGTGCCGGTGCGTTGTGGTTTGACCTTCTTGATTTTAATTTCTTCTCCGTGGACGGATTTGAGAATCGTCTCAAGTTGAAGGTGGATGCTCTGTAATGTCTTTTTTCCTAGTGTTAGTTTCTTCATGCAGGACCCCCAACGGTTGGAAGTCGCCACGGAACGGAAACGAGAGTGGCGGGACCAGCGGGCATCTTTCGCGAATGCGCCGAGTGATCACATGTCAGGCATCTCGAAGTCTCCGCTTGTCGGTTCATTGACGACGGGTGTTTCCAAGAGTGCCGAGAGCATCAACTCTTCAAATACGCGCATGCCAAGACCTGCGGTCACCGCTTGTTCAATGGCCGGGCCGGCAAGGCGGTTCCACGCCCGTCGTGTTCCCGGATGTTTGATGCGCTTCGCGATGTCGGAAGAGACGGTATAGTAGTCGGTTCGTCCCATCGGAGTCATCCAGCACACTTCATTCCGGAATCGTTGGCGAAGTTCCGGTTCGATGGACTTGAGGATTTGGTCGCGACCGGGTGGTTCTACGGTGGACGCTGCATTCGCACTGAAGCCCAGCGTTCTGGAATTGCTGTTCCACGCGCTTTGCCATGCCCCACAGCCAAGTATAAACACGCGCTCGCGGAGTTTTCGCGCCAGCGTCTCGCGATCCGCGTTGGGAAAGACATTGGTTTGGAGGTCCCAAGGATTGTCCTGCTCCACGCTCGGCAATCGCGCAGCCAGCGGGATCACGCAATCTAGCAGGTCATGGGCTTCCAGACGGATGTAGGATTGCCAGTCGGTAGTGCCCCCGATTTTGTCAATTTCATCGAGCACAAGAATCCCTCCGCCATTCAGTGAATCGAGCCATTGGCAGATGGAAGAAAACGTCCACGGCTCGTTCCTCGCTGACAGCACCACCCAGGACGACACGTTGATGACCATCGTTGATAGTCCGAGTTGTGCGCCAAGTGCTTTGGCAATGAAGGATTTTCCGCTGCCGCTTGGTCCGATAATCAAGGTGTGGCATCGCGGCTGCACCGGCAGCCCTTCGCGGGAGCCCTCGGTGGCGATCCTCGCCAATGGAAGGAGACGTGAGAGAACGTATTGTTGTTGGGCCGATAGGACTGTGGGGTGTTTTGAATTTTCCATTTCCCATGGGTGCCGGCCTGCAAGCGGATGGGCGCGAAAGCGCACGACCGTTGAGACAGGTCTTTCACCTGAACCCGAAAACCGAAGTTGGATGATTTTCGGCTAAGCGGCACAGGTTTCTGCTGC
>JBDTNJ010000228.1:0-2137 GCA_039933825.1 Luteolibacter sp. | reverse complement strand
TAGATCACTTCGCCCCCGTTTGGACTGCCAACGATGATGGTATCGGGCGGCACCGCTCCGAACCGGACATTGACATTCTTGCCGGGCGCGCTCAGCGCCGTCACCCGCACGCCGGATTTGGACCCGTCCCACCAATTGGAATTGGGATTGGTCTTCGCCGAGAAAAGGGGCGTCACCAAGTCATAGAGATCCTGAGCGTCGCCACGGTCCCTGCCGTTTTCGAGATCGAAGAGTCCGTCCGCCTGTTCGAGAGCGACGGCATAGTGAGGAGTGCCGAGGATATTTCCGAAATCGACCGATTCATCGACATGCCAAATCGCGATGCCCTTGTCGTCCGAGTACTGCGCCCATTTGTCGCCCTCGCCGCGGTTTTCCACGATGAAGAACTCGGTCGTGGCGTCGGGGTTGCTGAGTCGATAGCACACATTGCCGGTGGTCGGCAGCGTGGCCATGGTGAAATCGGTGGAAGCGAGACTGACTACATGTTCCCAGCCCACCAGATCCTTGAGATAGCCGTTGATCGGTGACGGGGTCCTGCCGCCGTTAAGATAGTTTCCGGATCCCATCAGGCAATGTTCGCCCACTCCTTCGCCGTCAAGGGAGTAGAGGTCCGGATAATCGAGGATCAAATGGCCGTTTTCGTGACAGAAGGTCCCGATCACGGGAGCAGAATTGGCGTTATTCGTGATCTCGTAGTTATAGATGTAGATCGGATTGTCGACCGTCCCGACGTTGACGTTGGAGCTCAAGCTGGATTGATGGGGCCACAGGCCGTGGGACCAGTCACCCGAATCGGGGCCCGCGAAGAAAACGTTGGTGGCAAGCACCCGCTTGTCACCACCGAGGGTCAGGTTGGAGAAATCGAAGTTCTGCCCCTGAAGCACGGCCAGGGCATCGTTGATCAGCATTCTTCCGGACGTGCCCGCGTCATCGTAGATGACCTTGTTGACGGGATAGTCCTGGTAATTGTAATAATTGCGCGGGTGCGGCAGCGTGATGATCTTCGTGACCGACTGGGTGTAAGTCAGCAACCCTCCGGACTGATCGGAATAGTAATCCATCACCGAACCGCTGTTGCCATTGTCGTTGTAACCGGCCTCGTTGCAAAACCGTTGGATTTTGGAGGCGCTGGTCGGAAAATTGACCGGATCGGTGACACTGGTTTTCTTGTCATCCGGAAACTGTGCGAGAATCGTGAGGCCCTTGATGACCCCCGTCACCGGAGCTGCCAAGATTTGGGCTTCGGCAGCTTGGGCAGGTGCCAGCTTCAGGCCGTTGTGCGCGGCGGCACGCAGCTTTTGCACCGCGCCAACCCGCTTGGCCCACCGGGCCGCGCGCTCGCCATCCAACTTGGCGTGATTGGCCGCGCTGATTTCGCGGATCTTTTTCAGCGAAATCTCAAGGTGTTTCGCCAAACCTGCCGGTGCCCGGCGATCCGCGCGAACGCCTGATGAGACGAACGAACTGCCATCAGCCGAAAGCTTGGCATAATAGTAAGTCAGGTTGCTCTTGTCCAAGACCACCGTGAAGCCGTCCGCAGTCTCGGTATGGGCATAGTATTCATCTCCGAAAACCGCTAGTTTCAAAGTGGCTCCGCCAGGCTGATCCCATTGGGTTGCGAGGCCGTCGGGACCGTACGGAGCGGCGGTGGCATAGCCGAGACAGCCCGCAAGAGCCGTCAGCAAGTGGATCAGTTTGAACGTCTTGGATTTTTTCATGTCAGCGCTTTGGGAATGGGAGTGACCCGACTTTCGCTATAAAAGTACCCGGGGTACTCGCGACAGCAGTGCAGGATGGTTTTATTTCTTTGGCCAAGTCAACCCTTGATCGAGCATGGTGTCGCGACACTAGCAGGAAAAATCTCCCCGCCGAATCATTGGGGGTTGCCCGCGGCCTATTTCCCTGCATTTTGCAATCATGTCAGACCATTTCCACGGCTGGGCCGCCGCCGCTGCGGGGCAACCCCTCACTCCCTTGGAATTTGACCCCGGCGAGATGCGCCCGGAGCAAGTTCAAGTGAAAGTCGAATCCTGCGGGATCTGCCACTCGGACCTCTCGATGATCGGCAACGAGTGGGGAAACGCGAAATACCCGCTGGTCCCCGGCCATGAGGTGATCGGGATCATCGAGGGAGTCG
>JBDTNJ010000227.1:0-10578 GCA_039933825.1 Luteolibacter sp. | reverse complement strand
TTTCCTGCGTGGGCTGCGTCTGGCTGGTGGAAAAACTCTTCGCCCGCCATGCGGGGAGCGTGCGGGCGGCGGCGAATCCATCAAGCGGGCGGCTGCATCTCGAATGGATGCCGGGAAAATGTGAGCTGGAGCCCTTCTTGCGCGAGCTTTGCCAATTCGGCTATGTGGCCGCGCCGGCCGGATCCGTGCGCGGCGATCACGAACAACGGCGGCTGCTGGCCCGGATGGGGCTTTGCGGTGCCTTCGCGCTGAACACGATGGCATTCTCGCTGCCGGTCTATCTGGGAATGCCGCGGGATTTCGAGTTTGCGGAACTTTTCAAACTGATCGCATTCCTATCCGCCACATTGTCGATGCTGGTGGGCGGCGGTTATTTCATGGAGCGGGCATGGCGGGCGGTGAGAGCGGGATCGCTGCACATCGATCTGCCGATCGCATTGGGTTTGATATCAGCTTATAGCGGATCAGTCACCGGGTGGGCACTTGGGAAGGAGCGCCTGTTGTATTTTGATTTCGTCTCGATTTTCGTTTTCCTGATGTTAGCCGGGCGGTATCTTCAAACAACCGCAGTGGAGCGGAACCGGCGGCGGCTGGTGCGCGCGCAACCGGTGCCGGAGGCGGTTCCTAGAGCGGGCGGGGAAGGCGCGGCAGTGGGGCGGGAGGAGATACTACCAGGGCTCAGGTTTTTGTTAGCACCGGGCCAAGCGCTGCCGGTGAGCGGAGTGCTGGTGGCGGGGGACGCGGATTTCTCACTCGAGTGGATTCATGGAGAGGCTGATCCTGTGAGATTTGCGGCAGGGTCACGATTGCCAGCAGGAGCGATTCTACTGAGCCGGACGCCTGCAACGGTGGAGGCAGGCGAACGTTGGCAGGACTCGCTGCTGGCGAAACTGACAGCTCCCTCCAGCCATGAGCGCGGGTCGCCGGGATTGGACAAGCTGCTGCGGGTTTATCTCAGCATCGTGCTAGTCCTAGGCTTGTCAGCACTGGCATTTTGGGGATTCCGGGGCGATTGGCTGACGGGGGCGCAGGCGATGATTTCAGTCTTTGTCGTTTCATGCCCCTGTGCGCTCGGGGTGGCGATCCCGCTGGCGGATGACATGGCAGCGTCTGCGGTGGAGCGACTTGGGGTCTTCGTGCGAACGGCGACATTGTGGCCACGGTTGGTCAAGGTGCGGCGGGTGATTTTCGACAAAACGGGAACTTTGACACTGGAGAGGCCGGTTTTGGAAAATCCGGAAACGGTCAAGTCCTTGGACGATGGGGCCGCCAGGGCTTTGGCTCGGATGACGCAGGGATCTCTGCACCCGGTGGCGCGCTCGCTGCTCGAAGCGCTGGGCACGCGCGGCCAGAAACTGCTTTTGGATGCGGATCTGGGCGAAATGGTGGAATTTCCCGGACTCGGAGTTTCACTAAAAACGGCGGGAGCTGACTGGACGCTTGGGAAAGCCGGTTGGAAAGGTGAATCGACCATGATCGGCACAGCGGAGACGGCGGGGAGCGAATTGCGACTTCACGGGAAATTGGTCGCCGCGTTTGATTTCAGCGAATCGCTCAGGTCGGGTGCGGTCGCGATGTTGCGCTCGTTGGACAGGCGCGGGCTCTCCGTTTACATCCTTTCCGGCGACCATGCCGGCAAGGTCTCAAAAATGGCGAAGTCGCTTGGATTAGCTGAAAATCAAGCACTTGGGGGCCTTTCACCCGAGCAAAAAGCGCGCGAGGTCGAGGCCCTGGACAATCGTGACACACTCTATCTCGGTGACGGGGCGAACGATTCGCTCGCTTTCGATGCGGCGCTGGTCACCGGCACGCCGGTGGTGGATCGGAGCTTGCTGGAGTCAAAGGCCGACTTCTACACGCTGGGAGCGGGGCTGGGATTTCTCACGGGCTTGCTAAACGCCGCAGGGGCGAGAAGAGCTGCGGTAAGGAGCGCGTTCGGCTTTGCGCTGGTTTACAACCTCACGGCCGTAGCCATTTCCATGGCAGGCAAAATGAGCCCCTTGGTCGCCGCGATTCTGATGCCCCTCAGCTCGATAGTTTCAATTTTGATTGTGGCGGCGATTTCCATGCACCAATCAAAGAACAAAGGTTGAATTCGCTGGAGATACTCCCTAGCATCGCCCAGTTTCTGTCAGCAAGCCGATGCAATCAAACACTCACGCTCACCAGGAGTTCGAAGAAGCGCTTCTCCTACGAATCGCAAATTCAGACCGTTTCAAGATGTATCAGGAAGCGTTCCGAATCGCCACCGGGCTTCCCTTGCGTCTCGTTTCCGCAGATCCTGATGGCTGGTGCCTCGATGACCAGAAAATCAATCGCAGCCCGTTTTGCGAGGAGCTCAATCTTTGCAAGAGCGCATGCAGCGCCTGCCTCGACACCAACCGCCGTTTGATGCAGGAGGCCGAAGTCAACGGCCCCACCACCTGTCATTGTTTCGCGGGCCTCTGCGCAACGGCAGTGCCCATCAAGCTGGGAGCTGCGGTGATCGGCTTCATGAAAACCGGCCAGGTCTTCAGCCAAACTCCGAACGAGGAGCAGTTTGAAAAAATCCTCGCCATGATCGGCCGCAAAACCCTCGATAAGGCAGCCCGCGCCAATTTGAAATCCGCCTACCTCCAGACCCGCTTCGTCGAGCCGTTGCGCTATCAGAGCATGGTCACCCTGTTACAATCCTTCGCCGAGCAGCTCAGCGAGCATGCCGACTCTCTTGCCATCATCGAAGAAGGCAGTGAACCGACTGCCGTCGCAAAGGCCCGCAAATACATTCATGAAAACCTCGACCAGCCATTGCCACTCGGCCAAGTGGCACGTCAGGCAGGCCTCAGCGAGTCACATTTCTGCCGGCTTTTCAAAGATTCCGCAGGACTCACACTGACCGACTACGTGAACCGATGCCGGATCGACTGGGCCAAACGCGAACTGCTTCGCCCTGTCGCCCGCATTTCGGAAATCGCCTTTCTCGTAGGCTATCAGTCGCTGTCACAATTCAATCGCAGCTTCGCCCGCATCACCGGCCAGTCCCCCACTGTTTACCGCCGGGAACGTCTGGAACTGGCAGCCTCTTGAAGTCGTTTTTTCGTGATTGCCGCCGGGTGTTGTTTTCCACACTCTGAGCCGCCCCGACACTATGGAAGAACGATACGAAATTCGCGGAAAAATTGGCCAAGGGGGGCTTGGTGCCGTTTACCGGGGATATGACACGCGGATGAGCCGTGAAGTGGCGATCAAACGCATCTCCGTCACCTCCAACGACCCGGAACTGCAGGAAGAATCCACCCGCCAATTGATCAAGGAAGCGGGTGCCCTGGCCTCGCTGCAACATCCGCATATCGTCACGATTTACGACGTTGGCGCGGATGAGGACGGCCCTTACGTGGTCATGGAGTTGATCAGCGGAAAAACACTCGATGAATTGATCGAGACCGCACCTCTGACCTGGCAGGATTTCCGTGAACTCGCCCTACAAACCCAAGAAGCCCTAATCGCCGCGCAAGAGCTTGATTTGATCCACAGCGACCTCAAGCCGTCTAACTTGATGCTCACCTGGCTGCCGTCGGGAAAATTCCAAGTGAAGATCGTGGACTTCGGCTTGGCCACTCTGACACACACCCAGTCGAAAGAGGAGATCGAGGAAATGGAGGCAGTGTTCGGCTCGATCTTTTTCATGGCTCCCGAGCAATTCGAACGAGTTCCGTTAGATGCGCGGACTGACATGTATGCGCTTGGCTGCGTTTACTATCAGGCACTGACCGGTCACTATCCGTTCAATGGGGAAACCGGGCACGAAGTGATGACCGCCCACTTGCAGCACGCTGTCACACCGATCCAGGAGATCCGCCCGAACATTCCCGTCTGGGCCTGTGACTGGATCATGTGGCACATCAACCGGCAGGCAGCGGATCGCCCCGCTTCGGCGCGGGAATCGCTGCAAGTCTTCCTTCAAAACGACAAGGTTCCCAATCCGAAATTGAGTTTAGGAACTCCCCCCCCGGCCCAGTCCACCCAGCAGCGCGCCCCCTTGGTCGTTCGCGGAGGGGGTCCGCAGCCAATCCGTATCCCTCGGCCCAGCACGCCCGCGGCCCGCAACCCACTGGGCCAAACGACCAAGCAGATGGTCCATACCAGTTCGGTACCGATCCCGGCAGTGGCCCCACCGACCACTCTTTTGGCACATGCCGGGGCCGTAAAAACCACCACCGCACCACAAGCGCTCAAACCGCCGGAAGGATCGAAACCGAGCGTTTATAACGAGCCTCAACCGCTTCCGAAACCCGAGCCCGCACCCAGCCACACCGGGCCGATCTATGTTGCCGCCACGACCTCGATCCCCCCGGAGTTCCTGCAACACAAGAAGCCGAAAATCAGCAAGCGCCAGAAAACCACCATTGCAGTCGTCATCGGAGTCTGTGCGCTCGTCATGAGCCTCGTGATTTTCAAGCTGACCCGCAAGGATGGGAGCAGGCTGCTCTATGATGAAATGCTCGTCACCGCCGGCAAGAATGACACTAGCGAACTAACCGTCGACAAGGCAAAACTCGACATCCTTCTCAAGGCCGCCACCGCCGAAGCCACTTCGCAGGATCCGCTCCTCTACAAAGCCCTCGCCAAGGCCAAAGCCGGGGATGCCACCGATGTGGATGGCATCATCGCAAACTTCGTCCTCAAACGCCCGGAACTCGGCGCGGACGTTAGAGGAAACCTCATTCGCGAGGTTCTCCGCAAGCGAAAGAGCCCTGCGGCAGTCCCCGCCCTGCTGGATTACGCACTCACCGCCAACGACCCGGGTCTCGCGGCAGCAGCCGTGCAAGCCATCCGTTATTCCGCCACCGAGGATCAGTTCCCGCAGCTTCTTGATCTGGTGCAGACCACCGCCAATGACGGGATTCGCAAGGCGTCTGAGGAATCCCTCGCGGAAATCATCAGGAAAAGCTCGCGCCGGAACGCCCTCAGCAGCCAGTTAGGAACCGCCTACATCAACGGATCCAACATGAAGGTCCGCGAGTCCGTGCTCCGGCTGCTCGCCCGCTGTGGTGGAGAGCAAGCCATGATGTTAGTAAAAAGCTCGCTCAACAGCCCCGAGGCGGAAAGCAAAAGCGCCGCCATCTCCGCGCTTGGCGTGTGGGCTGACGACTCAGCCTATCCGATTCTTCTCGATCTGCTGGCTACCTCGAAAGACGCACAGCTCCGGGGGCGGGCGTTTGATTCCGCCTTCCTCTTTGCCGCCGAGCCCGCAAGCAACCGCAAGCCGGAACTCACCGAAGCGCTCTGGACGAAACTCGCCGCGCAGGCCAAATCCGCAGATCAGCAAAAGAAGCTCATCGGCGGACTGACCGATTATGGCAGCCAGACATGGGCCTACCAATTGATTTCCACCATCGCCAAAAACCCCAAGAACGACGCCAGCGTGATCCAGCTCGCGGAACAAACACTCAACCGTCTCCGCAGCAAGAACTGAGCACTCTTCTCAGGGAGAATAAACCACCACCGGCCCCACTCCGGATCCCTGCACACGGCGCAGTTTCTCCACCGCGCGTCTCACCGCCTGAGCAGCAGCGACTGCATCCGCCGGTGTATTCATCCTCGAAAAACTGATCCGCAAGCTGCTCTTCGCCTGCCCTTCGGAAATCCCCATCGCCAGCTGAACGTGGGATGGCCGCTGCTTCCCGGTCATGCAAGCGGAGCCTGCGGAACAGGCCACACCCGCCTCATCCAGTAGAATCAGAAGGCCGCCAGCATCACAGCCATCAAAAGATAGGTGGCTTGTGTTAGGTAACCGGTGTGCGAGGTCCCCGTTCGCCGTCGCTCCGGAAACTTCTGCTAACACCGATTGCTCGAACACATCCCGCAACGCTGATAATGAAGTGACATCCATTAGAAAACGTTTCGCACATCCCGCCGCAGCGCCCATCGCCACAATGCCCGCTGTGTTTTCAGTGCCGCTCCGGCGGCCGGATTCCTGACCGCCGCCGCGGAACAAGGGCTCAAAGCGCAGGCCTGTCCTCACATACAAAGCCCCCACACCCTTCGGGCCATGGAATTTATGAGCGGACATGGAAAGCAGATCCACTCCCAGCTCACGCACATCCAGTGGGATTTTCCCGACGGCTTGAATCGCATCTGAATGCACCGGCAGTCCCTTCCCCCGGGCCAATGCCGCAGCTTCCATCAACGGCTGGATCACGCCTGTTTCATTGTTCGCCGCCATCAGGGAAACATACGCCGCGCCATCCAAGGCCACGCTGAAAGCATCGATATCGATGCGCCCGCCGGATGTCACCGGAATGATACCCACCTCCCTCTTCAGATTTTCCACACATCGGAGCACCGCACTGTGTTCAATGGCGGAAACGAGCGCGGTCCCCTCTCCCACGAGCGAATCCAGCGAGTGCAGCGCCGTATTCACGCTTTCCGTTCCACCACCCGTGAAAATGATTTCAGACGGATCCGCGCCAATCAAACCAGCGACCTGATCGCGTGCGTGATCGATGGCTTTTCGCGCCAGTTTCGCTCCCGCATAAGCCCCCGAGGGGTTCGCATAGCCCTCACGCAACCACGGCAGCATCGCATCGAGCACCTCCGGCAACAGCGGCGTAGTCGCATTCGCATCAAGATCAATCACGGAGCAAAACCTGCCCGCTTCTTGGAAATTTACAATTCATTCCCTTGCCGGAGTCATGAAAGTAGCCTCACAAGGGCTCGAACCTTGAATAACAGAATCAAAATCTGCGGTGTTACCATTACACTATGAGGCTTTTTTGCCTGCGGCGGGCGAAACCTAAACCGAGTTCAGCAGGTTTGGCAATAGGGAAAATCAACCAATACGCGACAGCCCAAAACCGGGCAATTCGTTAGGGGCCGAAAGTGCCTGAATTTGGGAGCCGGACGTCCCCGGGCGGGTGCTCCACGACCCGAAATATCGGGATGGGATGGTGTCCAATGGTGACTGGCTTCCGCGAGGTAGTGGCGATCTTGTAATACCGGCCTTCAACAGTTGATTGCTAGGAATTTACTTTTGGTCGGAAACTCCTGAATCAGCCATTGGGCCGGGCGGGAGGGCGTGGGAATGGGGGTTACCGGCTTCGGATCGCTTTGATCGAGCAGGCAGCCGAGGCTTTCGCGGATCAGCTCTTAGAATGAATTATAACGATCACGGACCGTGAACGGGGAAAAATCGGTCGTGCTGAACAACTGGGTGGCGAATACCGATCCATCCGTATCGACGATGGTGCCGACACCGGTGTAGGTCCAATTCCCCGAGCTCATGGCATAGTCGTGATCGGGGGAATTCTTCCACATGGTCACGAAACCTTGTGCGACTTTCGTTTCGGGACCGTATGGCTCCATCCAGGCGACGTTCTCGCTAGTGCTCATCATGTGGAAAACGCGGATGGCGATGAGGCAGCGTCCGACGTCCCCCATATGGCTCACGTTTTTCCCGTAAACGACGAACGTGCCGCGATTTTTACGGAGGTATTCACAGTGCTCCTGCGCCAACCGGTCCAACCCGGAATGCCGCTGGAGTTCTGGCACGCCTAGGCTCTTGCGGTAGTCATTGACCGCCTTATACAAAATAGCGGATTGCGATGCGTTCGTATTTGCGGCTTTCGGTGGTTCCGCCTGATACGAGACAGGGACCTTACGAGTTTCCTTCATGCCGGAGCATGATGCCAATGCGGAAACGGCGAGGATTGGCAGGAGAGTTGATTTCGCATTCATTTGATTTGTTTGGTTTGATGGTTATGGCAGCCGTACGGGCGAACAGCATCAACAGACGAAACGTCAATCAGTTGGACGAATGACAGGGGGAAAAAGGACAAATCCTGATGTTGCCCCGGAAACGCTGAAGCATCCGCGCCGCCCGGCAGCAACACGCGAGAGTGGCACCAATCTAGGAATCACGCATCGGGGAGTTTCACCTATTTTTTGATAGGACGATCACCTAACCCGGCGGACAATGCTTTGGAAATTGAAAAAATCAGGAAAAGATAGAGTAATCCGGACAAGAGCCATCAGCTATCCACGAAACTGTCGTCGAGCCAGCGAACCGCTGCAGCGATGACTTGTGCCGAATTCTGATAGCTAAGCTTGTTCTTGATGTTCTCGCGGTGTGCCTCGATGGTTTTCACGCTGACACCAAGTCTGGCAGCAATCGCCGACACGGGGAGGCATTCCCCGAAGAGCGAGAAGATCTGGAGTTCCCGTCCCGTGAGATGAACGCCGGGAATGGTGTGCATTCCATGTGACTGTTGGGACATGAGCGCGCGGGACAACCGCTCGCTGCAATAGCTGTTACCCGCGAGAATCATCCGAACCGCATCGAGGACTTTTGCAACGGGTTCGGACTTGGTGATGAATCCGGATGCCCCGGCGAGGATGGTAGGGCATCCGATCTGAATCTCATCAAGCGCCGAGACAATGAGGCATCGTGTCCTGCTGCACACTACAGGGAGTTCCCGCAGGAACGACAGCACGTTGTCTCCACGAATCCGGAAATCCGTAATCACAAGTTCGGCACCCCGCGCACGGAGCCGGTCCAGCGCTTCCGGAAAATCCGAGGACACATCGACGGACACTCCGTCCAGCCCGGACAGGACACAGGCCATTCCCTCACGGATGATCGGGTATGGGTCGATGATCAGGATGCTGGAGGAAGAGGATTGCATCGAACAGGGGGAAACACCGGAATCAAAATGCCAGCGGTAAAGGATCAATCTGCCCCGGCCCAACCGGATAGGGAGGAGGCTGGCAAATGCGCGGAAGTATATCTGATTTTTTCCAACTGGAAATCGGATGGACGAAGGGAATGAAGGAAGGTCCGAGCGAGACGCAATTTGCGGGCCAAATGCGCATCATCCCGTGATTCCCGTGAAATGAACCCGGACGCGTGGTCAGAGTTTCAAGCATTAGGAATAAAACTGATGGATGGCAATCAAAAAAGGCATACACCGGCAGGAATCTGCAAGCAGGCTCCCGGTCCCTGTCCCCCGGAGTGGAAACGAGCGGGTTCCAACCGCTTGCCGTATTCTGACATCGAATGCGATCGTCTGAATACAGGTGACTTGGCCACCGCTTCGAAACGGGATGCCGGACTGGAGTTTGTCGTTGGCACCGCCACCAAGGGAGCGAAGGTGCTGCGGGAGATCACACACTTGCCCACCACGGCGGTGCGGTGTGCGTGGGCGGGCTTGGGCACCTTCAGGGATTCATCGCCACACAGCTGCGGGAGACGACTGGTAGTGATGGTGACTTTCAGCGAGCTGCCCACGCCAGTGCCGCCGTTAAACCCTCCGCTGATCGGCATCACGCCGCGAGGGTGATGGCTGACACCGGCAGCGGCGCGGTCGTGAGGCTCATCGAATGCAGCAGGACCTCGTGGCCCTCGCGCGGCCGCAACACCAGCCAATGGGGGGGAAACCGCACCGGCTGGGAGTAGCTGTAGCAGGTATCGTGGACGAGATGGATCCGCTCCCAAATGTCGGTACATGCAACGAATATTTTCATGACTAACTACCGGCTAGACCCTCTGCCAAAAGTTTACTCCGGTATTTTTCTGGGATCGGCATCGCAGGGGACGTATTCATCGAGAAAGCGAAACGCGGAGTCGCAGAGGCAGGAGAGAAAGCCGCTGAGATTGGAGGCCCCCTTGCCTTCGCCTCCGCGTTTCTCTCCGCGACCTCAGCGCCTCCGCGTTTCGTTTCGGAAATGACTTGTGGCTAACGGTCTAGAGCAGCGCGATGGCCTGGTTTTCCCGCACGAGGCTATCGCGCGTCACGTGAATGAAATTGGGACTGTCACACTCGCAGGATACGATGCTGGTGGTCAGCTCTGTGCTGCCGAAAATAGTGCAGACCGCCGCGTCCGCCGCGTCACGGCCGGTGGCGATCCGGACCAGCCCGTTGAGCGGCACCAGCCGGGTGGCATCGAACAGATACCAGCAGCCGTTGATGAGAACCTCGAAGCAGGCATGGAAATCCGGTGGTTCTAGCTGATGGGCGTAGCAGGTTACATAGCGCGCTGGCACGCTCATCGCCCGGCAGAAGGTGATGCCTAGATGGGCGAAATCCCTGCACACGCCTTGGCGTTGCTCCAACGTGTCAATCGCAGAGGAGTTTTCTCCCGAACTCCCGATGACGTAGGAAACATTCGCGAAAATCCAGTCGCTGATGCCGGATGCGATCTCGTAGGGAGACCCCAGTTGGCCGAAAAGCTCGTGCGCCTGCTCGCGGAGCCTGTCCGATTGGCAATAGCGACTCGGGAATAGGAACGAAACCGCCTCGCGGCTCGGGAACAGGCCCACTTCGGGTTGAAGGGAGCTTTTGGAAATGATCCACGTCGAGGTGCTGACAAGCGCCTGATAGGTGATTTTCAAGATTCCCGGATTCCAGGTCATGATGCGTGTGAAGCGGTTCATGCCGCCCTCGATGCTGAAATCCTCGGAGGTGGCGAGCGGCTCAATAACCAGTGATTCCGTTAGGACCGATTGACCGCCGGTTCGAATACATTTGAGCGCGAAGAGGAAGGTGGCGGGGCCTTGAAGGTTGTATGCGAGCTCGCATTTGACTTGAAAATTCATGATTC
>JBDTNJ010000226.1:0-1582 GCA_039933825.1 Luteolibacter sp. | reverse complement strand
GTTCCCTTGTGGGAGCCATCGCAAAACGGAGGGTGACCGGAGCGGCCACAGGAGCACCACCAGTGCACCCCGGCTTCGACTTCGAGCGCCAGCGGCTTGATATCGCAAATCAAGGGTTTTTCAGACATGTGCAGAGGATGCACAGGACCCTGCGTCAGTGCGAGAGGGAATCCGGCGAAACGGCGGATTCTACTTCCGCTGCGGCCAGTGCCTTTTCATGAGCCCCCGCAAAAACCGTGTTTGCCGGAGTTTTATCCAGTTTTGGATACCGTTGGGCGGGGACCTCGTTGAGAAACGTTGCCCCGAGCCACCCAGCGAGAATGACAGAGGAGCCGCTGACAAAATTTCGGATACTCATCGAATGATACGGAAATGCTTACTATTTCCGTGGCCGAGACTTGACGTGATTCCGTGCAAAAAGCAACCCAAAATTGCTCGATTTTCGGATCACCTGTCTAAAAGGGGATTGTCCTCATCCACCGCGCCTACTAGATTGCCCCCCACAGGAGTTCTGTCGCGGCAGACAAAGTCTCTATCCGTTAATAACTTTTTAATCCCATGGGCATTTTCAGCAAACCCCGACTGCGCAGTACCGACCGCCGTGAAGACATGCCCGAGGGCCTTTGGCTCAAATGTCCGGAGTGCGGTGCCTTGATTCACATTCTTGAACTTAAACAGAACTTCCAGGTTTGTTCGCATTGCAGCCACCATTTCCTGATCGATTCCCGTGAGCGCATCGAGATGCTTGCGGATGAGAATTCCTTCGAGGAAACTGAAAGCGGCCTTGTTTCCGCCAACCCGTTGGGTTTCGCTGGTTACGCCGAAAAGACCGCCGCTCTGCGCGAAAAAACCGGTCTTGATGATGCGGTGATCTCTGGTCGCCTCTCTATTGAGGGCCAACCCGCGATGATCGCCGTGATGGATTTCAAATTTTTCGCCGGTTCGATGGGTTCCGTCGTCGGCGAAAAAATCACCCGAACCATTGAAATGGCCATCGCCGAAAAACGCGGTGTCATCATCGTTTCCGCCTCGTCCGGCGCACGGATGCAGGAGGGTATGCTCTCGCTCATGCAAATGGCAAAAACCTGCGGCGCTCTCGCCCGTCTATCTGAGGCAAAACTCCCCTATATATCCGTCCTCACGCACCCGACCACCGGCGGCGTTACTGCCTCCTTCGCCACCATCGGCGACATCAATCTGGCCGAGCCGAAGTGCATGATCGGTTTTGCCGGCCCGCGAGTCGTCAAGGAAACGACCCATCAGAATCTTCCTCCCGGCTTTCAAACTGCGGAATTCATGCTGGAGCACGGACTCATTGACGCCATCGTTCCCCGGAACAAGCTTCGGGGAAAACTCGGCAGCCTGCTTTCCTACATGATGCCGGTGTAAGAAGTTGATGGTTGTGAGTTGATGGTTGATGGAAAGAAAAGAATTCATTCATCAATTTTATCCTCTTCGCTATCAACCATCCACTATCAACTTTCGTCACCCTTCTCCGGGCGGTGTCACCACCACCACGCGCTCGACTCCACGTTTGGAAAACTCCTCCCAGTAGCGTTTTTCCCACGCCACCGTCCGGGCG
>JBDTNJ010000225.1:0-6014 GCA_039933825.1 Luteolibacter sp. | reverse complement strand
TCGACTCCTTTGGAATCCGCATCATGGATTCCAAAAGAAATGAGATCGCTACGATTGGCGGCGGTCGCGACGGAACGCTAAGAACAAAGTCGGTTATCATTGACGCTGGTGGGACCTATTGTTTGTCTCGAAGGGCAGAACTCAGTTGGACTCCGGAGAAAAATGTCCGTAGTTTTTCATATTATGACGGCACCGGGGCTATAGCAATTCTCGGGCCTCTCTACGCCGGAAACTATACTTTGAGTTTTTGGTGTAACCACTCAGAAAAAAAGCCTTTAGAGGATAGCCACGCGCAATTTATCAAATGGAGTGGTAAGACTACAACGAAGGAAGTGGCATTCAAAATCATTGATCCATGATCAAACTGCCTAACAATTCAGTGCTGCCGACAGCCATGAACTTCACAATATCAACCACAAACCACCTCAACTGCCCTGCGGCTGACTGAGTCGTTAGGCGTCGCTACGCGCATCCAGCAATGAACTCCATGAAGACCCTAGCCTTTGGCATGGCCCTACTTATCATGGCCGTCGGCGCTATCGGCATCATCGTGCCTTCTGCTCTCGTATGGATTGCCCAACACGCCGTCACTTCCGGCGTGTTCTACGTCATCGCCGCGGTTCGCGTCGCCTTTGGTCTTATCCTGATCTCGGTGGCATCGGTTTCCCGCGCGCCAAAGACACTCCGTGTTTTGGGCTATTTCATTCTGATCGCTGGGATCACGACGGCTCTGATAGGTCTGTTCGCAATCGAGCGCGCTCACGCCATCATCGAATGGTGGTTGCAGCAGGGATCCGGCGTCATCCGTCTCACGGGAATTCTTGTCCTAGCCTTCGGAGGCTTCATCACATACGCTTGCGCTCCGGCTCGACGCCCTGCTTAACAGGGCATCCATGCAAGGTCTCAAGTCAAAACCCGCAACGCCTAACTATGCGCTGCAGCGAACAGCTTCGTGCGTCACGGCACCAGCTTCCGCCGCCGCCTTTCCACCCGCCATGCAGGTGCCGCGCCGCACTCCGCTGTCGCTGAGCTTGAGGTCGTTCTGCAAAGAGATGAACCCAGCAAGGTGGACCCTAGCACTCCCTGTAGCGATGATTGCCGCATTCGCATCTGCGGCCATATTAGGTCGGCTCTCGTTCGCCATCGATTCGGCGTTTGGCGCTAGAATAGGTAGCGAATATTGGCTGTTTGAGTGCTTCACCGTGGTTGCCGTTACAACTGCGATTTTCGGTTTGACGGGGGTATCGTTGTGCCCGTGGAATGGGAGGGGGCGTCGGGCAACCGACGTCTCTACCTTAATCGCCAGAAATCGAATCAGACCATGAAACCTAAAGCGCACACTCAATACCATAAAGACGGCAGCGTATGGGCAGTCGGTCATCTGAATGATGAAGCCACAACTGGATACTGGGAATGGTTTCGCAAAGACGGAACGAAGTCGCGCTCCGGTCATTTCGAGAATGGTCACCAAGTCGGCGAATGGATCACCTATGACAAAACGGGAAAGCCACATAAAGTCACGGTCATGAAGCCGAAATCCACGAATGAGAAAATCGCTTTTACTGGATGCTCGTAGTGTCAGCTTGTGAAGCAGTTAGCCAGTTCGCCCATGTCCGCTGCGCTCGCATTGCAGTTCTATTTTCCCTTTGTGCGAAGGGGGCTCAGAGGCCGAGGAAAGTCCGGATCAGACGGATGCCGGCGTCCTGGCTTTTTTCCGGGTGGAACTGACAGGCGAACAGGCTGCCACGCTCGACGGCCGCAGCGAAGTTCTGGGTGCCGTAGGTCGTTTCCGCGACGATAACCGATGGGTCCTGCGGTTCCGGAAAATACGAGTGCACGTAGTAAAAGTAGGGTTCCGCGCCGAGATTTTTCCAGACCGGGGTCTCTCCTTGTTTGGAAAGCGCGGAATTCCAGCCCATGTGCGGGATTTTCAATCCAGGTTCATCGACGAAGCGGCGGACCACGCCGGGCACGATGCCAAGGCCCGCGGCATCCGGCGCTTCCTCGCTGGAATCAAAAAGAATCTGATAGCCAACGCAGATACCGAAGTAGGGACGGTCCGCATGCATCCAGTCCTTGAGAAAAGTATCGAGCCCGCGTTTCTGCAAGCGCTCCATGCAATCACCGAACGCTCCTTGACCGGGCAGGATGAGGTGAGTGGAATCCGCCACATCATCCGGACTGGCGATGATCTGCGGATCCTGACCTAGGGCGTGCAGGGCATTGGCGACGCTGCGCAGATTGCCACCGCCGTAATCGATGATTCCGACTTTCACAATGCGTCCTTGGTGCTCGGGATGCCGATCACCCGGGGATCGCGCTCGCAGGCATCGCGAAGTGCGCGGGCGAGGCCTTTAAAAATGGCTTCGGCGATGTGGTGGCCATCCCGCCCATATAACAGCTCGACGTGGATGTTTGCCCGGAGATTCGAAGCGACGGCGCGACAGAATTCCTCGACCAAGGTGAATGGCATGTTCGGTGCGGACGCGGTCCCGGCGGGAGCACGGAATTCCAAGTGCGGGCGGTTGCTCAAATCCACTACGACACGAACCAGCGTTTCATCCATCGGCAGATAGGCGCACCCGTAGCGGCGGATGCCTTCCTTGGTGCCGAGCGCCTCGCGCAGACACTCGCCGATGACGATGCCGGTGTCTTCGATGGTGTGATGAAAATCGACCTCGATATCGCCCACGGTTTTCACCTTGAGATCAAACAGCCCGTGTTTGGAAAACAAGGTAAGCATGTGATCGAAGAACGGGATGCCGGTATCAATGGAAGAGACTCCCGAACCATCGATCTCCAATGAAAGCTCGATGCGGGTCTCAGCCGTCTTCCGGTTGCGGGTAGCGCTGCGGGGATTGGACATGGATCTGTGAAGGGAAAAATCGCTCAATAATTTTTGGTCGACTTGGCGCTGGGGTCCAAGGGGTCCAAATAGCGGGCTGGGACCATCGCTGACTTGGCCGCCGCCAAAGCAGCGGTCAAGGTGGCGGCGTTCGCGCCGCTTTTCACCGCGCTGTGCAGGTCGCGGTAGGCCTTGCCGCCATCGACGCCGAGCACGGTTTTCACCGCCGCGAGGCGGACGAGTTCCAGCTTGGCATAAGCAATGGTGTCATCCATCGATGCCTTATGATAGGGGCTGAGGGTGGGCCAGGGCGACTTCCCGCCCTTTTCGGATAGATAGCGTGCCTCGATCACGGCGTTCTCCTCCTTGATGGCTTCCTCAGTGCTTTTCCGATCGAGAGGAGCCATTCTCTGGAGTCCGGTTTCGCGCTCCTTGAGCTTGGCATCGAGAGCGGCGAGTGACAATTTGGTTTCCTCCATGTAGCCAGTGATGACCCGGCTCATGAAAGGAGCCAGTGTGCCGTAGGACAAGGTGGTGCTGAAATCCCGATCAAAATCCGCAAAGGCCCGGAGGGCGGCAAGCACTTGCTCGCTATCAACCAAGTTGTGGATCTTCGCTTCCGCGATGCGGGCATCAAGGTCATATTGATTCGCCCGGTATTCAGCGGAGGTGAGGATCTTGCCATTGAGTTTGAGGCCTCCGGCGGAGATCGCAGCGGCCTCGGTCTTGAGCGTTTGGAGAATCGCCTTGGCTTCCTTGCTTTTCGAACTGCCGTGGTTTAGATCGATGAATTTTTGGACGTCGGCGATTTTCTGCGCATAGTCATCGGCGGTGAGCAGATCGGGAGTCGGCACCAATTTACCGATCGGCACGAATGCGACGAGATCCGGTTTGGCACGATCCAGTTTCTGAACGTCCGCTTTGGCGATTTTCCGCTCATCTTTGATGCTCTTCGTGACCTGCACTTCGACGAGGTAGGAATCGGCTTCTTCTTTCGCAATGGTGCCTTCCAGAACGGTCCCGTCCTTGAGGGTGAACGTATCCGCCACACACGGAAGCGCGATGGAACAAAGGCAAAATGCGGCGAGGATTGGGGTTTTTTTCATGAAATGAGTATCAAGTGATCTGCTTGGCGGAGGGTTTACAATTTTTGACGGGAGGGCAAGAGCGCTTCTTGTAGCGCGGCTGGAGTCGAGACGACCAGCTTCGTCCCGCTCGCGAAAATAATTTTAACCGAGTCTGCGGGGATCTGATCATCGGCCTTGGCAAGGCGGCGCTGGATCATCCGCATGGGAAGTTGCTCGCAGGCGAGTTTCATCTCCGGCGGGAGGCCGGTGCCGGCGATCACTGTCACATTGAAACTCCGTGCGATCGTCGCCTGCAGGAGATCCGTGTGCAGAATCGGCCTGTCCACCGCGTAAACGGGCAGCGGCGTGGCGAGTTCACTGAAACTTTTCAACAGTGGTCTGCCATAGCCCGCGAGGCGGCACTCAGCCGATGAAACCATGCCCGCCGTGGAATCACCGAAAAGCATCACAAGGTCAGTAACCGGGAGATCCATGATTTGCGCATCATCCGGGCATTCTTTGAGAAATTCGGAATCCGTGAACAACTCTGCGGAGGTCGTGGCCAGATCCTCCGACCAATCCAACCAACTCTGATCCGAAGTGATGGCCGCAACATCCAAAACGGCCTGTAGCGCGAGCCCATAGAGGAACGCGCGTCCCTCGCCGATTGATTTCGGCGCGTCTTTCGCAAACATCCGGAGGCGGGGGCCATCGCTGAAGGCCACCTTGGATTTTTTCAGCAAAGCGACCGCCTTTTCACGGAAAGCAACATCGCCCGTGGCACCGTAAGCGGCGGCGAAGGCAGAAACCATGCGGAAGGACACACCGGCGTGAGCATCCTGATCACGGGCTATTTCTCCGACCCGCCGGTTGCGCGCCTGGAGAAGCTTGTTCCTCACTGTTTCAAACCTTGGAGCA
The DNA here is from genome assembly GCA_039933825.1 of Luteolibacter sp. Lineage (GTDB taxonomy): Bacteria > Verrucomicrobiota > Verrucomicrobiia > Verrucomicrobiales > Akkermansiaceae > Luteolibacter. Next base: position 1,184 of record JBDTNJ010000225.1, on the reverse strand, counting down.
AACACCTCGATGGTCTGGGATTGATCAGCGGCAAGCTCCGCCACCGATTTCGACATGCCAAGGCTGTTGCTGCGGAAAAACTCGCGATGCGGATCAACCTCCGATGGCAGGTTTCCGAGTCCTTGCATCCCGGTCGCCTTGATCCACCAAGCGGCGTCTTCCGGTGGGAGTTCTTCTTCAATCTCCTCCACACTCCAGAGCCACCCCGCCTGTTCCGTCTCCCGGGTCATTCCCACGGCGAAAAGCCCATCCGGCGTGGAGTAGTTTTTTTCCGCATAGGCAATCACGCCAAGTGCTTTTTCCAGAGCATGCGGATCCCCCGTCGCCCGATAGGCATTCAACAACGCAACCGCCGCGCGTGCTTGCCCTGCACATTCCCTGTAAAAGTTAGGAAAGGTCCAGGAGCGGCCTCTTCTTGCGCTGAAAACCCCACCTTCCAGTGGATCAAACATCGCGCTTGGCAGTAGATCCAAAAGCAAATCCCGGGTGGTTTCCATGCAACGGGTCCGCAACTCAAGCGGCAAGCCAGGGTGAACCGCCGCAGTGGAGAGCAAATCAATCGCACCTGCGGGAAACAACCCGCCCGCCTCGTCAAAGCTGCGCGTGAAAGGATCGTAGAGCGATACCAGTTGCCGGATCGCCCGGATCGCGTCCTCGCCCGGTTGCTCGCTCATGACCTTGGTATTCTTGCGCTGGCCGATCCGGGTGCGGCGGATCGAATTATCTAACGCACTGTTCTTCAGCATGTATTGCTGATCATCCGTCCATGTGCCGATCACCATCGAGTGCGATTGTTGAAACAACTCTGCGACCTTTCCCGGCTGGGTGTTGCTCACAGGAATCCACGCGACCGGGTTGGCATCGGGCGTCATCCAAATGAAAAGCGGCAATTGCAGACTGCGCTTGATTTCCGAACAAAGATCCGCAGTCAGCAAACCCATCTCACGCGAAGCATCGCCATCGATCAGGACGGGCACATAGTTTTGATTGATCACCGCTACCGCATCCGGCGCTGCGGCGAGCGATGCCAACACGCTTTGAAAGCCGGGCTGCTCGGGAACCGCGATTACGCCGAACACCAGTCGGTTCGCCGCTTTGGCACGCGCCAGGGATTCCTTGGTCCACGGCTGCCAATGGATCGGCGACGTCGCCTGGCTCCGATAAACCGCGCCCGGCAACGATCC
>JBDTNJ010000224.1:0-7648 GCA_039933825.1 Luteolibacter sp. | reverse complement strand
GTTTTCATCCGTCGGCGACGCGCCCGACAACTCCACGCAGGTGCCATCAGCGAGTTTCGCCTTAAGTCCGGCGAAGCGGATGTCCAACGGCTCCGGCCGCGGGGAGGCATTGACCACTTTTAAAATCAGCTCGCGGGTCTGCTTCGTCAGCCCGGCCACAGCGAACAGCCCGGGGGCTGGCCCCGCGAACGTCGGCAGATCCACCGGCAGGACCACGTCTGGCCGGTTGGCGGCGAACATGGCTTGCACATGATAGGACGGCGTGGCGTAGGCGCGGGTGTTATCGAATACAATGGCGTCCGGCCTCCATTTTTCCCACACCGGGTGGGTGAAAAGCGGCGCGTAAGAACTCATCGCCACCACATCGGCATTGCGCTCAAGCCCGGTTAGGAAAGCGGCCTCGCCGAGCGCGGCTATCAGGTTGCCACGGCCGCCGTCCTTTTTCGCCGCATATTCGCCGAGGTAGAGTTTCGGCTTGGTGCGGTCGTAAGTGTCGTAAAGCGTGGCGGCTTTGAAGAACCATTCCGAACTCTCGTAATAGTGCTCGTCCACGATTTCGGCGGGGACATCCGGCTCGGTGTGGATATTTGCGATGGTAACGATCTCCGGATACTTGGCCTTGATGCGTTCGTAAAACGCCTTGTAGCGCGGCAGATAGTCGGCGCGATTGCCGCCGCCCCAGTGGTAGCCCATGCCGTTTTCATTGCCGATTTCGACGTATTTCAGGTTGAATGGCGCAGGATGCCCGTTCTTCGCGCGAACCGCCCCCCACTTGCTAGATACCGCGCCGTTCGCATACTCGATGGCGTCGAGCAAGTCCTGGATCCATGGCTCAAGTTCGTCCATCGGTACGAAATCCTTCTCCGCCATGCCGACGTGTGCAACGAAAAGCGGGGCTGCCCCGAGGTCTTCCGCGAGCTGCAGGTATTCGTGAAATCCCAGACCGTTGGTGGAGCGATAGCCCCAGATGTTCCAGTTTCCCTTACGCGCGGCGACGTCGCCAAGGGTTTCCTTCCAGCGCCAGGCATCGGCTAGAACCGCGCCTTCGGAAAACGAACCGCCCGGAAAACGAAGCAAGCCAGGGTGCATGTCCGCCATCATTTTCGCCAGATCAGGGCGAAGTCCGTTAGGCCGGCCTTTGTAGGTGTCCTTGGGGAATAGCGAAACCATGTCGAGCCACAGCGTCCCGGTTTGATCTACCGAAACGACCAACCGCGCGTCCGGCTCCGATTGCGTGGCCGTTAGAACGACTTCGAATTTCTTCCAACCGGCGCCGACTCCCGCAATTGATTGCATGGCCAATACCACGCCCTTCTGCGTTTCAAGCGAGACGGTGAGCGCTCCGGAGAAATCCTGCTGCCGCGCGTAGAGACTCAGCAGATAGACCTTACCCGCTTCAACGACGAGGCCATTCGCCGGATTACGCTGCGCGGCTTCAAACTTTCCCAGCCATTGCGGCGAGGTATCCGGCGCTTTGCCAGACGGGATGCCCTTGAATCCCTGATTATACACGCCACTACGTTCGTTAGATCCCTTGTTGATCTGAATCCGGAGACTTGTCGGGTTGTTCGCGTTGAGTGGCTCGGTAGTGTCCAGTGAGATGTTAGTGGTTGCATTCAGCGGCGTCCACGCGAGCGGGACGCGGCTGTCCTCGAAGGAACGGTTCTGGATCATCTCGGCATAAAGCCCGCCGTCGCCCGCGCGGTTGATATCCTCGAAAAACATCCCGTAAAGCGTGGGGCTGACTGACACGCCCGGCTTGTCCACATGGATGGTGAGTTCCGCCGCGCGAAGGGGGAGCACCGCGAGGATCGGGAGCGCGAGTGCCGTTAGGAATTTAGCCCGGGTTGCGGTAAATCGTGGTGTTTTGCGCATGATGTTAGGGATTCTATGAAAATAAGATAGAGTGGTTGAGATAGACCTATTCGATCCTGAAGCCGATAGCCGAGGCGAATGGCATCGTATCCGGACAGGTGATGACGAGACCGTCGTCTTGCTGCTTCCTTTTGAGCGACGCGTCGTTTTGACCGAGGATTTTCACCGATTTAACCGGGTTGCCGAGCGAAGTGATTTTCAACTCCGTGCCCGGCGCGGGAACGGTCATGCAGTAGGCATAAAGTGCGCCGTCCTTGCCGACAGTGAAGCGGAAGTACTGCGGGGCGAACTTGTGATCCGCTTGTTTGCGGCCGATCTTGCCGCCAGGCAGGACGTTGAGTTTTCCGTCACTGCCCTCGCCGAGCTTTGTCCAGGCTATGCTGCCGTAGATCCAATCGCCGTTGATCGTCATCCACCTGCCGACTTCTTTGAGCATCTTACCAGTCGAGGCATCGGGTGAGCCGTCTGGAAGGGGGGAAAAGGGCGGCAGCAGTGGAAGTTCCGCATGGATGTCGATTGCCAGCGTGAGAGCGATGGCACAGATAAATGGAGTGAAGCGTAGACGATGCTGCATGGAGTTAGATGGAGAAGCTAGTTACGTTTGAAGTTGGCTTTGAAATATTCGTGCAGGTAGCAATGTGTTCTATAAGTTAGGATTTAATGACGGTCAATGGAACGACCTGCTCCGACCAAGTGGGGCCGTGGATACTCCATTCGCTAGCTCGGAAATCCATGGGTTCCATGCCGAGCTGGGGCAGCGCGGTGGACTCGCCAAATGCCGCGCCGTCATCGGGAATGTAGTGGCAACAGAGCCAGTCGCGACCGTCCGGTCCCTCGAAAATCGCATTGTGGCCGACCTCCAAATAGGGGTCCGGAGTGTCGTCAAACACGAGGTGACCGTAGCCTCCCTCCAGGGCCTGCTTCGCGCGGTAGGAACGCTTGCGCGTGCCGAAAACCGGCTGCTCCGGCGTGAGCTTCCACGGTCCCAGCGGATGCTCGGCACGCATCACGCCAATCTCGTAACCGCGCGTCCATGCGGAGAAAAACATCCAGTAAGCGCCATGGCGTTTGATCACAAACGGACCTTCGATGCCCCCGATCATCCAGTCGGGATTCCCTACGTCGCGAGGTCCGCAGATCTGTTGGAAATCCGCATGCTCACCACGGAAAATTCCTGTTAGTAAGTCGATTTCCGCCTGCCAGAGCCCGCCGCCGCTGCAGTAGAGATACGAGCGTCCATCATCATCGGTGAAAAGGCTGGCGTCGTTTTTAAAGCCGGAGCCAAGCCCGTTCGGTGTTAGAATAGTGTAGGGGCCGGTGATGGCGTCGGCGGCAAAAATCCAGACGCGGTGATCGTCCATGCGGCGTCCGGGATGCTGTGGACCCTCATGGCCGGAATTGACGGTGAGATAGAAGCGCCCGTGGGCACGATGGATTTCCGGTGCCCAGAAACGGCCGTTGAAAGGGCAATCCACCGCAAGCTCGCTGGCGTCGATCAGCCAACCGGCGTCCCGCCAGTGAAGCAGATCGTCGGATTCCAACAATCGCACGCCGGGATTCGGCCCGTTCCACGCGGGTTGCGAAGTGCCGGTGCAGAACCAACGTTCGCCGACCTTGAGAATGCAGTGGTCGCGCATCGACAGCGCGGGATCGCGAGTGATGGGATTGGTGTAGCGGAATTCAGACATGGTCGATGTTTCAGAGAAGACAAACGGAACCACTGAGTCCCGCCGGACTACCGGGAGTTGTCATGATCAAAATCGTTAGTGTGCGCAGACCTGTTGCGGGTGAAATCGGAATTGATAGGGGAGTAGCGGCGAAATCGGGCTTGCGGCCGATACACGCGCCGTCGAGCCAAATCTCCGCCTCCCCGGTGATCTCGCGGAACACCAAGTGGCCGCCATTTTTTTGGATGGAGGCAAACGGTTGAAAGGTGAGCCGATAAAGCGCGAACGTGCCGCCCGCGAACGACTGAAGTTCGCCGGGCTGGGCGCTGGGCCAAGTGTTCATGTCATTGTCGGCGACGACGAGGTTCGGGTCGATCCGCTCGTTGGAAAGCGGAGACATGCGCCAGCTTTGCAAAAAGAGCACCGGTCTGGCAGCGGGCATCGCGGGCCGGGCGCAAACCGCATTGACGGCGATGCGTAGCTCCGCGAACTTCAATCCGTCAGCGGCGGCGCGCAGCACGATCTCGCCGGACGAATCGGCCGCCGTTTGCACGATGACTTGCGCGAGGCCGTTAAACAGGCTGCGCCGGTTGCCCTTTTCCGGTTCGTGGCAATTCGGATCGCCATTGCCGAGGCCGATGATCGCGCCGGGGCCTTCGATTTCAAATTCCGCTACCAAATTCGCCGTCGGCACGGGCCGGCCTTGGGCGTCGAGAGCTCGCACGGTGATCGGCTGTGCGTCCCAGCCGTCGCCGTCGAGGGCGGGACGATCGGGCACGAGTTCCAGCGCGGCAATTTCACCGGTAGTTTCGACAGTGGCTCGGGCGATTTCCTTTCCGGCTTCATCAAAGGCCACAGCTTCTAGCAGACCTGGCGAGTAGGGCACTTCCCATGACGCGAAGTCGAAGCGATCCACAACTTTTTCCCCGAGCGATTTTCCATTCAAGGAAAGCGCAACTCGCGCGGCGTTCGTGATGGCCATAACATTCACCGGCTGCCCCTCGCGACCCGGCCAGTTCCAGTGCGGGATGAGTTCGAGCACGGGTTCGTTTTCCACCCAGTGCGCGCGGTGGATGTGGAAGGCGGCTTTTGGAAAACCGCACAAATCCATGCAGCCGAAAAACGAACCGCAGCTCGGCCACGAATGCGGTGTAGGCTCGCCATGGTAGTCGAAGCCGGTCCATACGAAGCCACCTGCTAGATAATCACGCTCTGCGACGGCCCGCCACGCGTCGCGATGGCTCGCTCCCCACGGCGCGAACTCGGTGTCGTAGGAGCCGCGGATGTTTTTTCCGACGACGGTCTCGTAAGCACCGCGCGTCATGAACGCCGAGGTGTCCTCGGAACTGGTGAGGCACATCGCCGGATTGGCCTCATGAAAGCGGTCGTAGAACTCGATCTGATAGTTGAAGCCGACGACATCGACCGCCTGCGAGACATTCACCGGGCTAAAAAGTCCACCGTTCATCGCAGCAGTGACGGGCCGCGTGGGGTCGAGCCGCTTCACGATGGCCACCATCCGGCGCACCATTTCGTAGCCGACCTCGCTGCCCTGCATCGGCTCTTCGTTGAAGACCGACCACAGGAAAACCGACGGATGATTGCGGTCGCGTCGCATGAGCCATTCGAGCTGCCGCACGTATTCGGGGCTGCTATTAAAATGACGGTTCTCATCCATGACGAGGATGCCGATTCGGTCACAGAGGTCGAGAAACTCGATAGACGGTGGATTGTGGGCGACACGGTAGGCGTTTACGCCCATCGTCTTCAACTGGCGCAGTCGCCATTCCCACAATGCGTCGGGAATGGCTACTCCGACGCCCGCGTGGTCCTGGTGGTTGCAGACTCCCTTGAGTTTGAGCGGCTGTTCGTTGAGGAAAAAGCCCTTGTTCGCATCGAAGCGCAGCGTGCGGAATCCGCAGGTGGTGGTAACGGAATCGACTGTGGAACCATCGCGGATGAGTTCGGTGCGAACGGTGTAAAGGGTGGGTTTGTCGCAGGACCAGAGTTGGGGGGAATCGATGGACAGAGTTAGGTTTGTGGTGATTTCCTCCAGAGAGGGAAGATCGATGGCGTTGCTGCTAGACACAGCAACCACGCGGCCGTCGGGGTCGATGAGGGTGACAGCCAGTTCGACGGCTTCTGTGACTGCGGAAATGTTGGCGGCGGTGAGTTCGACAGGGAGTGCCCAGGTTCCGGCGACGTCACGTAGGGGATTCGCCCACACGCCGTCAGTGACAAGATGCGTGGCGTTGCGTTTCACCAACCAAGTGTGTCGATAGATGCCCGCGCCCTCATACCACCAGCCTTCCATCGCATCGGCATCCACTCGGATGGCGATGGTGTTCAACTCGTCGCCGTACTTGGCGAAGGGAGTGATATCGATGGAGAATCCCGTGTAGCCGCACCAGTTGCGGTGCACGATGCTGCCATTCACCCAGACGTTGCAATGCGTGGCGATGCCGTCGAACTGAAGTTCCAAGTGCCTGCCGCGATCTCCTGGATCGAGTCGGAAGTGCCGGCGATACCAGCCGATGCCGCGCGGACGATAGCCTTGCGAGAGGCATTCCTCCGCGACATACGGACTCTCGCTCGCCCAATCGTGCGGTACGTTGACCACCGGCCATACAGTGTCGTCGTAACCGGGCGCGGCAGCTCCACCGGCACGCGCGGCCTTGGCATTGCTGTAGCAATCGCTGTGGCTGATGAGCTTCGGAAACGGGATGTCGCCGAGGTGAAATTGCCAGCCGAAGTCGAGGGACAGGCGTTCGCGGGAAGATGTCGTGTTAGGCATGGGAGAATATGGGTTAGTGACTTTGCTCAATCCGGCCATCATGGACGCCAGCGCCCAGCTCGGTTTCTAGGAAGCGACCGTGATCACGACTCGCAACGGGTTTCCCTGCGAGGATGAGTTTGCCGCCCGCGCCGGGTTTAGGAACACGCAGGGTGGTGGTGACACCCGCGGGGATTTCGATATGAAAACGGATAGAACCATTTTCAATTTTCCAGGAAACCGGTACCGGGCCATGCTCGGTGACGACGATGCCCTCGGCGGAAGTTAGATCGCCGAGGTGTGGCTCGATGAGCAGACGCTTTCGCGAAATGGGCAGCTCGGGGCGCACTCCGAGTACGTAGGCGCTGAGGAAGTAGCCGGGGAACATGCCGTAGCAGTGGGCTTTCGAGCCTTCGCCAAACTCCTCCCACGTGGTCTGCCACGGGGACTCGGCCATCGTCTTCCACTTCTGGCGCATGGTATCGAGTATAAAGCGGTCGCGGGCCGGTTCGTTGGCCGCATAGAGCTGCTTCCAGTAATAATAGTTAAACATAATCCGGGGCTTCGGATCGGGCTGGGCGAGGAGATATCGGGTGACGCGCGCGCGGCGCTCGGGGGGAACGATTTCCTGGTCCAACGCGAACAGCGCGGGATAGACCGAGGAGGCGAGGAGACGGTTTTCGAGCATCGCCGGTTTGGGCGGCATACGCCAGTCGGAGGGGAATTTTTGGTTTTCGTTATCCACGCCCGGCGGCAGTTCTTCTTTGGGCGTTTCATAACCGGAGTAATAGGTGCCGTGCTCTTCGTCCCAGAGGAGGCGGTTGTAGGCGCTCGACAGATCTTTGGCGGCTTGTGCAAATCTCGCGGCGGGATCCTTGTGGCCGAGGGCGTTGCCGAGATAGGCGGCGTCGACGAGGGCCTTATAGACAAAGGCGTTGAGGCCCGCACCTTCGCTGGTCTGGTAGCCGAGGGGGTTGCCCCAGATGACCCATTCGCGGCCGATGACGAGGCCGCGGGCGCTGCGGCGTTCCAGAAAGTAATCCATCTGGCGGACGATAACGGGCCAGATCTCGCGGATGAGGGCGAGGTCACCGGTGCTTTCGTGGTAGCGGCGTGCGCCCTGCACCCAATCGCAGGCGCGGTCTTCCATCTTGGCGTGGATGTCGTAGCGGTCGGATGCGGTGTGGGCCTTGACCCAGCCTTCGGGTTGAACGGAGAGGGCGGTGCGGCGGAGCATTTCGCCGAGCAGGCGGGCGTCGGCGTAGATCGGTTTGCCGTCGGGGCCGGGAGCTGAGAAGGCAGTGCGGGTGACGTCGAAGGCGGGCGGGTCGTT
>JBDTNJ010000223.1:0-14273 GCA_039933825.1 Luteolibacter sp. | reverse complement strand
CCGCGTCTTCGATGCGTTTGGAAATTTCCACTTCCTGCTCGCGGGTGAGCAGCGGGACCTGACCCATTTGTTTGAGATACATCCGGACCGGGTCGTCGAGGATGTCGAGTTTCTGGTCGGCTTTGACGTCTTCTTCGTCGCCATCGCCTTCGTCGCGCTTCTTGTCCTTGTAGCGGTCCACCTCTGAAGCGTCGATGATGTCGAACTCCATGTTCCGGAGGCGCTCCATGATGGCCTCGACGTCGTCCGGATCGACCAGGTCGTTCGGCAGGATTTCGTTGATGTCGTCGTAGGTGAGGTAGTCCTGCTCCTTGGCGAGTTTGATCAGTTCGCGGATTTTTTCTTGAATCTCAGGGGTGTCGATCCGGCGCTTGTTGGTTTCTGCCGATTTGATGGTGGCTTTAGTTTCGCCGGATTCCTTGATTTCCTTGGCAGGTTTTTTTTCGGCAGCAAGAGCTGGAGCGGCTTTGACCGGTGCCTTGGTTTTGGAATCAGCGGCAGGCTTGGCGGCGACTGCCGACTTTGCGACGGCCTTCACTTCCGGCTTGGCAGGGGCTTTCACCACGGGTTTGGCGGGCACCTTGACCACCGGCTTTTTGGTTTTGTCGTTTTCCGCAGGTGCTGGGAGCTTCACTTCCGGCTTTGAATCCTTCTTGGCGGCCGCGGGTTTTGCAGGAGCGGCCTGGGTCTTTACTGCGATTTTCTTGGGCGAAGGTTTGGGAGAAGACATGGAATAAATGCGCTTGAGTCAGAAAACAGGATACAATTCAACTAGCCTAGGGGCACTGCGGAAAATTCGCAGGCGGGGCGGAATGAAAAGGTCAAGGGGGTAGGCGTCAAGACCTTTCTCTCTATTTGAATTATCAGCATTTATCGGGTTCGAGACTCGCGATCCCTGTGGAAATTCGGAGTATCCCCCGTTTCCGTTTTCGCAAGTTCGCGGCCCGATCGCGCTTTCTCGGATTTCCAGTTTCAAATCTCCCGAAATGCACCTAGGTTTTCCCCGCAATCATGATTTCTATCACTCCCAAAGCCATCGAGGAACTTGAAAAACTGCTCGCAGACCGAGCGCAGTCTGCGATTTCAGGTCTCCGACTCGCCGTCCGGCGTGGTGGCTGTGCGGGGTGGCAATATGAAATGCAAGTGGCTGACCCTGAATCGAATGACGTGATTGTGGATTCCGGCAAGGCACGGGTCATCATCGCTGCGGACAGCTTGGAGCAACTGCGTGGCTGCGAAATTGACTTTTCAGATGACCTGACGGATGCAGGATTTAAAATCCACAACCCCCAAGCCGTGCGCTCCTGCGGCTGCGGTACATCCTTTGAAACGTCTGATCAGCCGCCGGGCGTTCAAGCGGTGGCGGACGGCGAGGCCTGCGGCACACCCTGAACCCTGAAGCTACCGTGCCCCGACCCGTCGAAGAACCATCACCGCGCCGCCCCGCTTATTTCTGGTGGCTTTTGGCAAATGCGCTCGCGCTTTGTTTCGCGATCATCACCTGGGCGGTTTGCCTGCATGTTTTCGGCAATCCGGAGATTCCCCGGAATTACGAAATCCTGGGGAAACTCGGCCGTCTGCCGGTTCTCAAACGCTACACCGTGCTCGATGTACCTAACGGAAACGCCCTCACGCCGAAAGACCTCTACAAGAAATACTTCGGGACCACTCCAGATCAGCTGGTGCGCGTGAATTCCCTGTTGATGAGGAACTACCTCACGAACTTTGACCGCCCGCTCCTGTTGACCTACATCGAGGGGGATTATCAGATTATTGAAGTTAGAAAATTGAACAAATCGGATTTTTTCAATCCCGGGGCGGTCATCCGTGCCCAGGCCATGGTCAAGCCGGATGACTTCACCAAAGCCGCGCCTTACCCGGTTTTCATCGAATACCTTTTCCCAACGGATCAACCGGCAGTCGCTGGATATTTCAAGGAGGATGATGTCTTGAGCGTGAAAAAAAGCCCGAATTGCGCCGCCGTGGTGCATGTTTCGAAGATCATCAACGAAGACCAGCCGGCACTCCTCCTGACCGCAATTCCGATTGCCTACGGATCCTACCAGATCGGTGACGCCGCTTCTTTTACCATCGAACCGCCGTTAAAATTAAGGCCCGCCGCCGGCTTCCCTGTTTTCAAGGATAAGTCGAAGTGATCATTTTCAAAATCACTTTAAACCGCTTGCCGCCGTCCAGACATGTCATGATGGTAGGGACGCATGAGTGAAAATCCAAAAGAGGCCCCAGGTTCCGAAGAATTTGTCCGGGAACTGACCAACCACCAAACTTCGATGCTGGCTTATGTCCGCTCGTTAGCCCCCGGGAGTTCGGGGGCCCGCGATTTGTTGCAGGAAGTGAACATCACTCTCTGGCAAAAGCGGGAGTCTTTCGAGTTGGGAACAAATTTCAAAGCCTGGGCGTTTCAAACGATTCGCTATCACATGCTCAATCATCGGCGCAGATTGATTTCCCAAGGCTGGCTGGTTTTTGATGATGATCTGATCGAGCGCTTGTCCCCAGAATTGGAGGTGGAACCTGATGATCTCGAAGAACGCCACCTCGCATTGCGGGCCTGTTTGCAACGTCTGCGCCCTCAGGACCGTGAGCTGTTGCATCACCGCTATGCCACGGCCTCCTCGCTTCAGGAATATGCAGTAACGACCCAACGCAGTGCGGGGACACTTAAAGCCATTCTCTTCAATCTTCGGGCGGTGCTGAAGCGCTGCATTGAACGCCAGATTTTGAAATCATCACGAAATCCAGGATGAAACGCAGTGATCACCATTTGATCCAGCAGGTGCTGGACGGCTCAATCTCTCCAAGCGCTTTCGCCGGTTTTCAAAAACGCATGCGCGCCGAATCGGGCCTGGCGAAACTGTATGGTGAATACGCACTGCTCAATCACACGCTTTGCGAGGAGTTTGAAGGTCAAAAGTGGGCTGGTGAATCGCTTTCTATCACCAATCACAGGCGTTCCTGGTTCTATCCGATTCTTGCCTTGGCCGCCGCGATTGTGGTTCTAGCGGTAGTTGTCGGTCGTAACTTCACGGGACAACCCCATGTCTTTCGATCGTTGGGTAAGGCCACGTTTTCAGCGGACGCGCTGTGGTCTGTCGATGGTGTTTACCGTTCGGCAGGAAACACGGTCGGCCTCGGCGCGGGAAGCACGCTCCATATCCAGCAGGGCCAGGCCAGCATCGGCTTGGGTTCTTCTGCTACCGCTCTCATTGAAGGGCCGGCGACACTGACCGTCATTTCCGAGAAATCCCTGAATCTCGAGGAAGGTCGCGGCCGTTTTCTGATGGTGAGCCACAACGGTGGGTTGAAAATCACCACCCCATCACTCACGGCGGTGGACCTAGGAACGGAATTCGGGATCGAGGTCCACCGGGGAGGGGCGGACGAATTGCACGTGATCGACGGGAAGGTCCGGATGAATCTGAATGGCAACCTACAAGAGTCCGTGCTTTCGGCTGGTGAAGCGGCTCGCGGATCAAGTGCGGGCGCAATTGAAATGATTCCATTGGATGAAAAACGGTTCAGAAAGGAATTGGGTCAATTTGAATCAGTTCTAAGCGGACCTTTCGTAAAGGCTGATTGGAAGATGGAGTATGGGAGTCCGTTAGTTTCTGAGGCTGGCATGGATGGTGAGAACTATTCGGCTTTCACGCAGTTTCCAAAACCTGAACCGGGCGATGGGAATTCAGTGTTGCTGGCCACCCTTGAAGTGGGCAAGCCTGCCACCGGGGAGTTTCATACCGATGGTTGGGCGGGGATGAGCTTTTTCAGCAAGGGCGCGGAGGTGCTTTTCTTCGGTGATGCATTCGGCTCCGAGCGTACGTGGTCGCTCGATGTGAAACAACGGATTCCTGTAATCATTCCAGGCAAGCCGGTGTTGGGGCCGCGCACCGTTACCTTTTGCTATCATCAAAAAACCGGCGATGCCAGTTTGCATGAGGGGGGGCTTCCTTTGGGTAAGGCGTTTTGCAGCGGGAAGCTTCCTTCCGGTTTGGAATTTGATAAAATCCGCTTGGGCGCGTCCTTTGGGGCGGCGTTGAACGTGCGTTCGCTGACGATTCGCGTCGGTGGAGATCGCTGATGCATTTATATATAAACCGCACCGCGCGGTTTGACATATAAGGAGTGAACAAACCCGTTTGCTTTGAAAAATTCCCTCTGCCGATTGTTGCTGTTTGGTCTTCTTATGTGCTTGGTATGCATGTCCGACGCCCAGACTGTCTATGTGTCTCGGATGTGGCACAATCACCAACCGAACTACTGGCCGGATTGGAACACCAACGGCGGGCAAACCAATCGTGTCGAATACGCCTGGGACTCGATCGTCAGCAAACCCAATCGATCCTATCCCGGCAGCCTGGCGCAAAATCCTGAAAACAACCTGTCCGATATCTTCGGCATCGATGACCGGAAGAACTCGTATCAAAGCGGTCCCCGCAACGCGCTGGCCAATCTTAACAGTTCCGCAGGTTTCTGCCTGAGTTATTCCGGCTCATTGATGGACGGCGTCCGCTCGCTTGCCGGCGCCAACCAGCTCGGCTACGGTTCAAGCTGGAATAGTGGCAACAAGGAGGCTCGCAATTGGCTCACACCCTCCGGTAGCCGCAGGCTCGACCTCGTCGGTTTCAACTATCACCACTCGCTGGGGCCTCTGCTGCCAAAGAATGTGCTGCGCAAGGAGCTCCAGATTTTCAAGCAAGCGTATTGGAAGGCATGGGGTGCCAATTCCAATCTATCTGATCACTCGAAAGGCTACTTCCCGACGGAGATGGCATTTTCCGAGTCGATGATCGATGTGCTTGCCGAGGAAGGATACCAGTGGTCGATCGTCGCAAGCCATCACCTCAGCCGCACCTGCCCTACCTACATGAGCCAGGGCAGCATCGCGAATAACCGCGGCATCTTTTCCAGTCTGCCAAACAAGGCTGACTTGCTGGGGCCATCGCCTTCGGTGGGTTGGTGGTATGGCCAGCCGAATCCTGGCAACGCCGCCTGGAACGTCTCGCCCTTCGCCTATCAGCTTCACAAGGCGAAGTATGTGAATCCGAACAACGGCCAGGAATCGTCGCTGTTTCTCGTGCCTTCGGATGATGTGCTCTCGTATCGTTTTGGCTATGCGGCGGAAGGTATCGGCCAGATCCAGTCCAGCATCGCGCCATTCGCCACTGATCCGGTGCATCCGGTGATGGTGATGCCCTCTTCGGACGGTGACAATGCCTGGGGTGGCGGGTCATCGTCATGGTTCGAGGCTACCCCCGCTTTCTTCAATGCCGCTGGCAGCGCGGGTTACGGTCAGTCCGCCGTGCAGGATTTCGTCAATAGAAACGGTGCTGCAGCCGACACGGTTCACGTCGAAGATGGAGCGTGGATTTTCCCCGAGTCATGTTACGGTTCGGCCAACTTCCTGAAATGGATCGAGCCACCACTGGCTGCTAGTGCTGCGACTCGTTATGCCAATACCATGGCGGATTTAGAGACCCCGGGATTTGCTCTCAAGTTCTGGTCATGGGCACCTGTTATCACGGGTGCGAACTGGTGCGAGACTGCCGAGCAGATCTGGCGTGATGAAGCGTCAGGTAACACCGTCGAAGCATGGAAGATCCAAGCTCCCTACGACTGGAATGGAACATGGACCGCTCCCAACGATGTTGAGCTCGCATGGCATATCTATCTCTATGGTCTCGATTCAGGATTCAATTATTATGGAGGCCTTGGCAACGACGATGAGATCAAAGCCGCGCTGGCCACCACCCGTGCGATTCAGAAACTACAGCCGTGGATGACTACCGCCCGGCGCAACAACGACCGCACCCCGCCCACGGTGCTGAAACCCCAGCGGTACCCCTACAACCCCGGAACCTGGAATTTCGGCTGGTTCAACCGCAACCCGCCAACAGATAATAGCTATCAGAAGCTCATGCCCTCGGATTTTTACGTTTGGACCCATGCGTATGACATTTCCGGCATCGCCAGTCTCCAGCTCAGAGTCCGGCTTGATAATGACGGCACGAATTCGATGGCATCCAATCAAAACGAAACCTACGCGGGCGGCTCTGAAGTAGGATCGTGGATCAGCGTTCCGATGACCAAGCGTGTGTTGCCGAATACGAAGGCGGCCCTCAACGCTGCCGCCAATAACAGCCAGATCAACTATTTCATCACTCCGCCGGAACTTGCGGAC
Source organism: Luteolibacter sp. (assembly GCA_039933825.1). Lineage (GTDB taxonomy): Bacteria > Verrucomicrobiota > Verrucomicrobiia > Verrucomicrobiales > Akkermansiaceae > Luteolibacter. The sequence continues at coordinate 8,074 of JBDTNJ010000223.1, read as the reverse complement.
TATTATTTTGCCAAAGTCACCAACGCCAACCTGCCGAACTTCCGTGGAAAACTGGTGGATTACTATGTCGAGGCGACTGATAATAAGAACAACGTCACCAAGTCAGAGATCCAACATGTTTTCGTTGAAGATGACGGAAACCCGAATCCGATTGATCCCAACCCGCCTTCGCCGATCGTGGCGACCACTCCGGCAGCACCGAGTGATTGTGCGTCGGTCACCATCACTTATGACCCCACAGGTCGCAATCTTGCCAACGCCTCGCCGGTCTATATCCACATCGGCCGTAACGGCTGGCTGAATAGGGTGATCCCTCGCCCGTTGATGACGTTGGTCGGTACCAAGTGGGAATACACCTATAACCCGCTCCCGGGCACGACCGCGATTGACGTGGATTTCACTTCTGCGCCTGAAAACGGAACCGGGGTCTGGGATAACAACGGCGGCGCGGATTGGCACATTGCTACCACGGCGTGCGCTGTCACCTCGGCTCCAGCAGTGCCATCCAATTTGATCGCCACGGTTACCAGCCCATCGATCATTTCTTTGGATTGGGCGGATACAACGGGCGCGACTTTCTACTCCGTCCGTCGCGGCGGCACCGAGGTTGCCACTACTACTGAGAGCAACTGGTTTGATATCGGCCGAGCGGCGGGGACGACTTACACCTATACCGTCACTGCAAGTAATGGCATCGGTCCCTCCGCTGAAACGTCATCCGTTCAGGCCACTACGCCACCAGCAAATGGCGGGCTCCCCACACCGATTCCATTTGTCATGGATGGGGTGGCAGATTTTCCGGGTTATCAGCTATCCAACCCCGGCATGACCATCTATGCCGCCATGCGTGGTAATATCCTCTACGTTGCCACATGGGCTCCAGGAGCAGCAGGAAACGATCACTTCATCATGGTTGGTGGGGCCGTTCTCGGCTCCGCAACTACGATCGCACCATGGGCGAAAGCTGGAACCATTTCAACACCCGTCGGTTCCCCTTTCCTTGCTTCGGAAAGTACCGGTTCCTACATCGGGTGGTTCAATGCCGGCCAAGCGGTCACCACCACAGCACGCGCCGCAGGCCAACAGATGGAGGGAACCATCGATCTCGCCACAGCCTTTCCGGCGATGCCCACGAATCTATACATTGCCGCGCTGGCCTATCAGACGACGGATGACGGCTTACTCGGTTCACAAGCGCCGACGAAAGTCATCGACAATGGTGATGTGGAACCTGACGAACTGCTAGGAATGCCGCTCGAAGCCCTGCGTGATGAGGATGCGAACGGGATTTATGATCGGCTTGAACCGGGCAAAGGATTTGTCATCACGCAATCGGCGCGAACTGCTGGCATTTTCACCATCAATTGGAAATGCTTTCCAGGCCGCAGTTATAAAATTCAAAGCAGCGCGAACCTGATCACCGGATCTTGGACGGATGTCCCGGGAGTGCTGGTCATCGCTGGTGCGGCCGACCTTAACGTCAGCCACGATCTGATTTTGACTCCCTTGGATACAAAACGCTTTTTCCGCGTGATGCTGGTCCCGTGATTCGAGTCCCCACAAATCCCATAGAGTTCTATTAATATCATTTCCACATAACCCATGCGCCCACTTCTGCTACTCGCCTTGTTTTCCGGCCTCGCCCAAGCGGAGGTCATTCTCCAGTATTTTGAAACCCGCTGGGACGAGATCGATCAGCGGCTGCCGGAAATCGCGGAGATCGGCTACCAGTCCATGTGGACGCCGCCGCCCGGGAAATCGCCAATCGGGGGTCCATACCCGTTCGCTTATGGAGGTAACGTGGGCTACAATTCGTTCGACCGCTTTGATCTTGGGGACACCCCTCAGCGCGGCAACTGGGAAACACGCTACGGCTCGCGGACATCGTTGCGCAATCTTGCGGACAATGCCCACCACACGGACATCAAGATCTATCCGGACATCGTGTTCAATCACACGGGCAACGGACCGGATTACCGGACCTATCCCGGGATGGTGCCGCAGGATTTTCATGTTTGGCTGGATGCCACTCAGCCCGGCGGATTCAGGAGGGCACCACGTATGAGTGTTTGGACTCCGGACAATGGATATGGCGGCACCTTGAATCAGGAACTGGTGAGTCTGATGGATATTGTTCTGGAGTTTGATGGTCGCTTCCAAGGCAGCAATTCACCGAATTATGCACCGGACCCTACGCCATTCGTGCGTCATGCCGGTGACTATGACAAGTATCCCTACAATCCGTCAGGCACACTTCCTGCCGAAAACTCCCGGGATTTTATGGTGCGCTGGATCAACTGGCTTGGCTATGCGATGGACTATGACGGCGTCCGGCTTGATGCGCCAAAACACGTCTATAAGGATTTTTTCGGAATGCCTAATCAGGCGGCATCTTTGCGGGACAAGACTTTCCTATACAACATCCAGAAAAACTTCAACGAACGCCGCGGGTTGAGTGATGCGGATTCGTTCGATGATATGTATAAGAATGATCTCCGGCGTGACGATGCGATGATCTTTTCAGAGTTCTTCATTGGCTCGGTCGGCGAAGTGGACTATTGGCGTAACCCCGCCGACCGCAACTGGGGCATCCAGACCCGCTACCTGGACTTTCCGAGGAAGTCGCAGATGATGATGGACGCGTTCAATAACGGAAACCTCAGTGCGCTGGCCGGCTTTGCAGGCTTCAGCCCGGAGGAGGGGGTGATGTTTGCCCAAAGCCATGACGAAAACCCGCCTAACAAGCTTGAGCTGGCCTATGCCTACATCCTGACCCGTGTGGGCACACCGGTGGTCTACTTCTCCGGAAACAACCTGAATCAGAGCGAAATCGGCCGCCAGGCTGGCAAGAATACATGGATGAACAAGGGCTATGACTATGCTCTGGGCGACACCGTCAACGGTTTTCAAAGCAATGCGATTCCCAACCTCGTTTACATTCACAATCAATTTTGCCGGAGTAAGGAATACACCCGTTGGTCAGAGAACGACTATTTTGCTTTCGAGCGTTATGATGATCTCAACGGCAATGGCAGCCCTGACTCCAGCGAAGGCTTAATTCTCGTTGCGCTGAACGATTCCGGCAGCGATCAGACACGCAGTGGCGTTCAAACTTCATTTGCGCCGGGCACGAAGCTGAAAGACTACACCGGAAAAAACCCCGACACGGTGACCGTGGGGAGTGACGGGAAAGTCAGCGTGCGCGTTCCGGGGAGCTCCGGGCAGGGATGGGTTTGCTACGCACCATTTAATGCGGAGGCTCCCGCAGCTGTCGATCCACTCCAATTCAGCGGCAGTGGTGTGAACACAATGCCGTGGCTGATTCCCGCTGGGCGGGACGGTGTGGCAAAAGCTCCCCGTAACATGGTTCGCATTACCGGCGATACCGTGACGATCGATGTATTCTATTCCAATGCCAATCCTAACCAAAATGGCGAGACAGTGGATAACGTCCTAGTCAAATGGGGCCAAGGTCAGGACATCAACGGCAATGGCAGTGTGGACTTCAACGGCAAGGACGTCGTCACTGGTGGGTTTGAATCCACCACTAAAATTACCGATGGGCACTATCGCATCACCGCAAACGTGGCTAACATACCAGAAGGCATCCATACGATTAAGGCACGCGTTTTCAATGGTCGCACCGGCAAGCCTGCTCTCTTCCAGACCTTCAGCGAGACGGTTTACGTGGACCGCCACGGTCCTGATCTGGTGTTTGAAAACCTTAGTGCGGGAGAAACGGTTCAGGGTGCCCGCGTTATCACTGTCAACAATCCGGACCAAACGCTTTTTAATCTGACATACACAATCGACGGCGGCGCATCACAGCAGGCGGACATGGTGATTCGTGGCAAGTGGCGCATCAGCCTAGACGGGCTTTCCTCCGGCTCCCACTCGATCACACTGAACGCCAGTGAGGCAGATTATGGCCCGACGAGAGCGGTGATCAATAACTCTGGGGTTACGCGAAATTTCACCATGGATACTGCCGGCCAAGCGATTGCGATGAACCATTCCCCAAACGCAACGATCACCGAACCATTTTTCAAAACAGTGATTACAGTCCCGACCGGGCAAGGGATCACCCCCTCCGATATCAAACTTTACTGGAACGGTTACGAACAACTGGCACCTACCGAAAATCCGGCAGGTAGCGGGAAGTTCGAGTTCACTTTCAATGGGCGTTACGTGCAGGGCGGTGTGGAAAAATTGTTTACCGGTGCGTTTGTCAACGGACCTAACTTCTTCGAGTCGGTCGTTTCAAAAAATGGCACCGAGAACCGCGTTGCCCGCAGGGTGATTTTCAATCTCTACGGCCAAAACATGCAGGATTCCGATGGGGACGGAATACCGGATGAAATTGAATTACCAGGTTTCCTCAATGGGACCAATCCCGGCCCGGACCAACAATGGCCAGGCGACAACAGCAAGGACCTCATCCCTAACTTCGGGGAAACCTGGCCACGTCTGAACGCCATGAATGCCGATACAGATTATAATGGTTCTTGGGATGGCGATTTGGATTCAGATGGTGATGGCGTTTCCAACCTTCAGGAAGTCATCCGCGGCTATCGACTCGCCGGAGACCCCAAGCGTTATGATATCTACAATGCGAGCAGCGTTCCACCTGCCACGATTGGTTCGCTTGCGACGTCCTCATTGTCGGTGGTAGGCGGAGTGAAACTGGTGACGATTACTTATCGACCAAACGACGGGCCGCTTAAAGCCCTCTCTCCAGTTCAGGTCAATATCACACCGACCGGTGGCGGGCTAGGACAGTCGTTCACCATGCTCGCAGGAACGGATTCTTTCACATATTCGTATGCAGTTCCTAGCGGAGCAACCTCAATCTCCTACACATTTTCAAGCGGGGCCATAACTGACACGACTGGTGGAGCTGGGTGGATTGCGTCTACATCGGCAGGATTTGAAATGAACGGGACGTTTGACAGCGAGAACTTCGTCGTCTCTGACAACGGCATGCGTATCTATGCGGCCATTCGTGGGACTAAACTCTACACCGCTACGTGGTCCACCAAGGGCGGTGCTAACGACCATTTTATTTTTATCACCGATAAGTTTGGCGACCCGGTCAACCAACCGTGGGCCAAGGCGGGAAAAATCTATTTCGACACTGCTACGAAACCTTGGATTGGTGCGAATCCCACGAACGCCTATAGCAATAACTTCGGCACGGCAGGACGCAATTGGCTGGGAGATGCCGGCAAGGCACTGGAAACCGAAATTGACCTAGTTCAGGTTTTTGGTTCGGTTCCGAAAATCCTCTACTTCTCGGTTGCCGCCTATCCGCGGGCTGATGGCGGTAATCTTCTATCCCAGGCCCCGGCCTCATGGGATAGTGATAACAATATACAGGTCACCGAGTTTCAAGCAGTCAATACTACCTCTATCCGCGACGAGGATCTCGACGGTCGCTTTGATGTCGGCACTCCTGAATTCCTCGTCTCGGTCAATGGCAATGAAACTGACGGCAACTACGGCCTGCGCCGCTTCTATCTGGACGAACTGAACAACGAGGCCTCGCAGGTCACGCTGAAGTTCAAACCCAACGCGGCTCCCGGTGCGGTTGTCACAGATGTAGAAATTTTCACGAATTTGAACCGCCGCGACATGGCGGTGATGGAGGAGGATCCTTCCACTGTCACCACCACTTCCGCGACATATTTCCGCGCCTACAGCATGTCTGGGCCGGACGCTCAGGGATACTACTCACTCACCTTGCCGGTGAATCTCTGCGGAGCCTATCGCTTGCAAGCCCGCTACAAGGTTGCAGGAGTCAACAGCGGGAACTATATCTACTATACGGACAACGGCCAGCGCCGTGATTGTGCGGTGGTCGTCTCGCCCAAGAAATCTTTGCAACTCAACATGTATGAGGTTAACCCGCTGGTCATCGAGGCCAAGGATACTACGAAGGCCGGGCGTAGTACATTCCTTGATCTCGTCAATGATCCTGCGCTTGCTGGTGAATCCGGCGGCTTTGACGGGCGGCCCGATGCGCTCAACAAAGACCACTATTCCTCCATGGGAATCAATATGCTTTGGCTCCAGCCGATTCATCCGATCGGCATCGAGGGGCGTGACACCAATCCAGAAACCAGTGCACCCTTCGATCCCGGTAGCCCCTATGCCGTGCGCGACTACTGGTCGGTCAATCCAGTCTTAGGCCGTGCGGATACCGCCGCGAGTGCTCTATCTGAGTTTCAAACGTTCGTTAGTCGTCTCGATAGCTGGGGTGTTGGTGTGATGATGGATGGCACGTTCAATCACAGCTCCCCCGATGTTATCATGGGCCAGGGCGCGGTTGATTTGAACATTACTGCTACCGCCGCCACAGAGATCAGGGCTTTCAACCCCGGTTGGTTTGCGAAAGAAGGTTTCCCCAGCCAGCCAGCAGCGAACACCGGTGAGATCGCCATCGCCCCGGACCGAAATGATTTCGGAAATTGGACGGACACGCGGGAATTCTACTTCGGCAACTATGATACACTCGTGAAATCCAAGGGTATCTATAACACCACCACAAAAACCTATCCGGACAACGCGAATAAATTCGAATTCCTCCTCGAGCGGGATGAATTTTTCGGACAAACTAACAGCACGCGTCAGGTTTGGAACTACTTCTCCTACTATCCGCGTTATTGGTTGGAGAAATCGGGAAATCCGGTGAATACACCGAAAGCCGAATCCTACAAAGGCATTGACGGCCTCCGCTGCGACTTCGCCCAGGGGCTGCCATCGCAGTTCTGGGAATACACGATTAACAAAACCCGCAGCCACAAGTGGGACTTTGTGTTCATGGCGGAATCGCTCGACGGCTTTCGCGAAGTTGCCGGCAGCAAACGCCATGGCGTGGGCTACCGATCCGCCCGTCACTTTGACGTGTTGAACGAAAACATGGTCTTCTACTGGCGTGACACGTTTTTCGGCTATCCTGCAAATGGCGGGGCTGGTGCCGTGAAAACTCCGACAACCGGTGATACGTTCAATGCCTTCGACGCCCGTCGCCAAGCGTTCGACAATGTTACCTTGCTGAACAATCTTGTCAGTCATGACGAGGTTTTTCCGCATAACGACACCTTCAGCATCGCCTATGCCTATGCGCAGGTGGGTGCGCTGGATGGGATTCCCATGCTCATGTATGGTCAGGAAGCAGGGGCGCAGAACAGCGCTGCTTCTTATGCGGGCACCGCGCCCAATAGCGTGGCGAATTTCGGCCCCATTGATCCGACTAATAATTTTGGCAAGTATGAGTCGAATTTCGGAAAGAACATCCCGAACTTCAAAGTCTGGAATCAAATGTCCAACATTTGGAACGGGCGAACCAGTGCAGAATGGGCGTTACAAACTTTCTACGGCCGCGTGAACAAGGCGCGCCTCAACGCGCCCGCACTTCAAAGCCAGAATGTTTATTTCCTCAACAAGAAGGTCCAAGGAGGAGGTTTTGATAACAAAATTTTCGCCGTCGGAAAGGTGAAGGACCTTGGGGTAGCGGCGGGATCGCCCGGGCAGAGCGTTGTTTTTGCCTTTGTTAACAACAACTATCGGACAAACCCCACGGCGTCAGCCACCTTCGATCTCAACGCCACCGTGTCTGGCAGCACCGCGAACTACTTCGGCATTGAGCGCGGACGCAGCTACAACGTCCGCGACCTTCTTAGCGACGAGCCCGCTGCCTACGTTTGGACGGCGGCACGCACGGGGGCTGACCTCATCGACAACGGCCTCTACGTCGGACTGCCCTATCAGCCGACTCCCACGTCTGGAAGCTATCATGCCCATTATCTCCAGTTGGCTGACGTTTCGGCTCCAACGATCAGCTTCGTGCCGCAGCAATTCGCCCCCTTTGGCGGCACGGTTGCACTCAATGCAGCCAACAGCGCCAATGCGGAGGTGCTTTACTCGATCGTAGGTGGTGATGCTGCCACTGCGGTTGGCGTTGGCATCGCATGCCAGGACGGGTGCTTAGCGCCAGGTGGCGGTGGTGGATATCGACCTAGCTACGCAAGCGCCAGCGACGTTGACTGTGCGGGCGGAGGCGGCAATGGCCCGC
>JBDTNJ010000222.1:0-7054 GCA_039933825.1 Luteolibacter sp. | reverse complement strand
CACCCCTTTCAACGCCGAATTAAGGAATCGCCGCCCAGCGGCTCTGTTCAACAACGTCAAGGATATCGCCGTTTCGCCGAAGGACTCCGCCCGGCTCTATGCGATCGGGCCGGAGGTCAACGGCCATTGGTATAGCAGTCAGGTGTTCGTGAGCGATGACCGCGGAACGACATGGCGAGCTGCCGCAATGAACGGCACTCGCATCACAGCATCGCGGCGCGTGAACAGCATCGCAGCCGATCCTAACAACCGCGACACGGTTTACATCACGGTAGCAGGAAAGCCCTCCGAGAAAGGCGGCGTCTTCCGCTCGACCGATGCGGGAGAAACGTGGAAACCGATGAATGACGGACTGCCGGACAAGGCTCTCTTTCGCGGGGAAATCTGGCACGTCGGACGCGAGATCGCCGTCTCGAAGAATGGCGTGATGGTCGCCATTGCGCACGGCGCCTCGCAGGTGTTTACCTACGACCCGGTCACCAGCAAATGGAAAAACGCGGATGCTAAAGTCAAGCAACCAAACAGCGTGGCGTCGGATCCATTTGATCCCGCTCATTTCCTCGTCGCGGGCTTGGAAGGCGGACTCCAAGCTTCACATGATGGAGGCAAGACCTGGACCGCCAGCGGGCCTGAAATTGGTTGCCATCATGTCGCATTTGACCAGGTCAAAAAAGGCCGCATCGCGGTCGGCTCCGACGATGGGATCTATCTGAGCGAAGACAGCGGGCAAAAATGGAAACGTCTCGAAAGCGCATTGCCTAACCGTCGTGGCAATTCCGTGGCGTTTGCAGGAGACCGGATTCTCGCAGGCAGCACCGGGGCGGGCGTATTCTGGATCCCGCTGACTCCTGCGGCCGCCAAGCCCATTGTGGCGACTACGACCAAATCAGAGAACGGCAGCGGTGGAGTGGAGGTTATTAAAAATGGCCACTTTGAAATCCCGGGCATTGAAAGTAAGGCACCCGCAGATTGGCGACTGCGCTGGTCTGACAACAAGGCGCGAGTCACCACGGATACCGTGACTTTCAAAAGTCAACCCGGCGCATTACTCATCCAGCAGGACAAAGCAGGCAACTGTGACGTTGACCAGGAACTGCCATACGACTTGCAAGGGAAGTGGCTTTCGTTCACCGGACAGACCCGCCTGAGTGGGGAATTCCAGGACGCATCCATCGTCGTTCAACTAATGGATGGCGCAGGCCAGCAGGCAGCTTGGATCACGGTCTTTTCACCCGACAAGGGTATCAGCGACTGGCAGTCTTTCAAAAAGACAATCTCCATACCGAAAAAATATGAAAAGGCATTCCTAGTCTATCATTTGAAGGGCAGCGGAGATGCCTGGCTTGACGACATTTCCGGCACGGTTTCCGACCCGCGATAGAATGGTTTTAAGAAAAGAGGATAAAACCAGTAAGTGCACGGAAATCCAAGAACTAGCAGGCACCCGCTTGTCCGGCTGAGGGAAACCAAGCGCACCAACGAATGACACACCGGCAAACAAGCAGACTATCAAAATCTTAATATGAAATACGGCCACTTTGACGACACGAAACGCGAATATATCATCGAACGCCCGGACACGCCGCTCCCGTGGATCAACTACCTCGGCAGCGAGCAGTTCTTCGGTTTGGTTTCAAACACAGGAGGCGGCTATTCGTTTTACCGGGACGCCCGGCTGAGGCGTCTGACCCGCTACCGATATAACAATATCCCGCTCGATTCGAACGGCCGCTACTTTTACCTGCGCGATGAAGAAACCGGCAGCTTTTGGTCGCCTACATGGCAACCCGTCCGTCGTGAACTCGACTCCTACCGTTGCCGCCATGGCCTTGGTTATACGATCATTGAATCCAGCATGGGTGGCATTTCCACGGAGGTGACCTATCTGGTGCCTCCAGGTGAAAACGCGGAGGTTCACCGCGTTCGCGTAACTAACAAATCAGACCGCAAGCATTCGCTCCAGCTTTTCAACTTTCTCGAGTGGTGTCTGTGGGACGCCGCCGAGGATGATCGCAACTTCCAGCGCAACCTCAGCGTCGGCGAGGTCGAGATCGAGGGTGGGACGATCTACCACAAAACCGAATATCGCGAGCGCCGCGAGCACTTCGCCTACTATCATTCCGCGGTAGCTCCCACTTCGTTCGATTCGGATCGTGAGTCATTCGTCGGCCGCTATCGCTCGCTGGAAAGTCCAGCGGCGGTGCTGGCCGGCAAGTGCTCGAACAGCGTCGCGTCGGGTTGGTCGCCCATTGCGTCGTTTTGCTTGGATGTGGAACTCGCTCCCGGCGAAACGAATGACTTTGTTTTCGTGCTCGGTTACATCGAGAATCCAAAGGAGGAGAAATGGGCCGCGCCGGGTGTCATCAACAAAATGCTGGCCCAGAAACAGATCAGCAGACTCGCCTCTAGCGAGGCGGTTGATGCCGCTCTAGCGGCCCTTTCGAGATCTTGGGATGGCATTCTCGCTCCATATCAGGTCGAGTGCGCGGACGAGAAACTCGCCCGCATGGTGAACATCTGGAATCCCTATCAGTGCATGGTGACCTTCAATATGTCGCGTAGCGCGTCATACTTCGAGTCCGGTGTCGGACGAGGTATGGGCTTCCGCGATTCCAACCAGGACCTGCTAGGCTTCGTGCATCAGGTGCCGAAACGCGCCCGCGAACGCATCATCGATATCGCATCGACTCAGCTCCGCGACGGCGGTGCCTATCACCAGTACCAGCCACTCACCAAGCGTGGCAATGCGGATGTCGGTGGTAATTTCAACGACGATCCGCTCTGGCTGATCCTCGGGGTTTGCGGCTATCTGCGCGAGACCGGCGATTTCGGGATTCTCGACGAGAAGGTGCCGTTTGAGAACGATGACTCACTCGCCGAGCCGCTGCTAGAGCATCTGGTCCGGTCTTGGCGATTCACCCAAAACAACCTCGGCCCGCACAATCTTCCGCTGATCGGTCGCGCTGACTGGAACGATTGTCTCAATCTGAACTGCTTTTCGGAAACTCCCGGTGAGTCGTTTCAGACGACCGCCAACCGCGAGGGTAAGACTGCGGAGTCGTTGATGATCGCGGGTTTGTTCGTCTATGCCTGCGGGGAATTCGCGCAACTGTTCGATGTGCTCGAACGCGGGGAGAATGCGGCGACAGTACGCGAAAGCGCCGCGAAGATGACTGCCGCCGTCGATGCCCACGGCCGCGAACCGGAGTGGTTCCTGCGCGCCTACGATTTCTTCGGAAACAAAGTCGGCAGTCCCGAATGTAAGGACGGGAAAATCTACATCGAGTCGCAGGGCTGGTGCGCCATGGCCGGTATCGGTCGTGACGACGGCTTCGCGCGCAAGGCACTCGACTCCGTGAACAAGCATCTTGCCACACCGCACGGGATGGTACTTCAGGATCCGCCGCACGCCGACTATCATGTCGAGCTCGGCGAAGTTTCCTCGTATCCACCGGGTTACAAGGAGAATGGCGGAATATTCTGCCATAACAACCCATGGATCATCATCGCCGAGACGATGTTAGGCAACGCTGATCGCGCGTTCGATTATTACACGCGCATCGCACCGGCCTACCGCGAGGAAATCAGCGACATCCACCGACTCGAACCCTACATCTATGCACAGATGATCGCTGGGAAGGCTGCGCCGAATCACGGTGAGGCCAAGAACTCGTGGCTCACTGGAACCGCTGCGTGGAACTACGTCACGATCACCCAGCACATTCTCGGCATCCGGCCGGGTTTCGAGGGGCTCGTCATCAACCCATGCGTGCCCAAATCCATCGGCGAAATCCGCATAACCCGCCATTTCCGTGGCTGCGAATACCGCGTCACCATCCGCTCGGCCACAACCGACGAAACACCCGGTCTCATCGTGAACGGAGAGCCGACGGCCAATCGTGAGATCCCACCGCAACCGGGATCCCGGGTGGAGGTTGTTGCGCTTTTCTAAAGAACCAGCCCCTTCGCTTGAAATCTGGCGTGATGGCCTCGGTTCTTGACACGATTCCCCGCTGCCCACGATGACAGATTTGGTCGAATCAACGACCGTGGCGTTGTTGACGTAATTGGGGGACGAAGGGGGCTCCCGCAGCAGATTCAGGGACGCCGTAAAAGGATTCGCTCCGGGACAACATGAAAATGCCCCCCAGAGCCGATGTAGTGCTGCTGCCGCTGTTGTTGACGATATCGCCCGGGATCGCGATTCTGCCACTTCCACTGAGGATGAGTTGCTTGATTCCTGCGTCCGTGGCTGTGAAATTGCGGGAGAAACTGAGCGTGCGGTAACCGTGATTGTCTGGGTATTCGCCGAGTTTTCGGTTCGCAGCCTGACAGTGCAGGTTGTTCTAGCAAAGCTCGCATGGTTGGATCCATTCACCCACGCGTGCTGAGCGTCCTTGTTCGGCTTGAGTGAGTTATGTCTTGAGATCGAGAAACCGAAAAACCACGGCCAAACGACGCGTTCGCCAGTTCTCTGTCACAAACTGCTTCCCGGTCTTTCTAGCGCTTCCCTTTTCCGAGCAAACATCCCATGTCTCCGGATTGGCGCTCGCGCAAATGTTATAGCCTATGGGATCCTTGCACCCAGAAAATGCAGATGTAAACCGCGCATCGATTCTGAAGCGAGGGGTCATTGTTCTCATCGATAGCCCCCCGGTGTATGAACCATGCAAGACGCTGATCTTGCTAAGCTGATCACTCGAAATCTTATCAAGCTTTGTGTCGTCGGAGGCGAGTGCTGCAAGTTTGGCGCTGTCTACCACGAAAAATTCAGTGGCGGGTTCATCTGCAAATGCATGATTCATCGCTGCGAAAGCGATGGAATATGCTAGAAAGAACCGTAGGCAATTCATGATCGTGAGTTTATTTATTGTTAGTAAATTATAATAGAGACGTTAGCCACCTAACAACCTCAATAACAGCCACGCCCATGGTGAGCGCGGCCTCAGGATTACCGTCTACTTCTGGTAAACGCGGACGTAGTCGATTTGCATGCGTTGGGGGAAGGCAGCGGCGGCGATGCCACCGACCCGACCCCAGGTGCCGCCGACGGCCAGGTTGAGCAGGAGGTATTGGTTGCGGAAAAAGGGCCACGAGGCTTCGCCGGTGCCGTCGTTGTCATATTCGGCCACGCGGCGGCCGTCGGTGAAAAATCGAACACTCTGCGCGTCCCACTCAATGCTATAGATGATGAAAGCGCTCGCGAGGTTGGGTACGCGAGTAGGGACAGTGTAGCCATTACCCGTTAGGTTATTACTCGCTTGAGTGTGAATGCTGTGGTGGGTGATGGCGCTCTCCCAGCCGACTGACTCCATGAGATCGATTTCGCCACACCTCGGCCAGCCGGCGGTGAGGTAATTGTCGCCAAGCGTCCAGATGCACGACCAAGTGCCGAGGGCGGTGGCGACTTTGGCGGCGACATCGATGCGGCCGTAAGTCCAAGATGCCTTGCCTTTGGTGATGAGGCTGCCGGAGGTGTAGGATGCGGTGGTGGCACCGTAGCTGTTGGGCAGGCCGGCGACGGGGTAGTCTTCGCGGCAGGCCTCGATGATGAGCACGCCATTTTCGCGGCGCAGGTTTTGCGAGCGGTTGAGGGTGTAGTATTGAAGCTCCCCGTTGCGCTGGAAGCCCACCTCTTGCACCCATTTCGCGGGGTCGGGCGCGCCGGAACCGGTGAACTCGTCGGACCAGTTGAGGTTCCATGCTCCGGCGGCCGGAGTGCTCTGGTAAACGGGTGCGGGGCTGACGTAGCTGAATGTGGCGCGGTTGTTGGTCTCGTCGGACTCGGTGACGGACTTGCTGTAATCGGCACCGGCGGTAACGTTGAAAGCACCGCCGGTGGCGGTCCACCCGGCGGTGGTAATTTTCAACGAGGCACCGGCGGCGAGCGAGTAGGTGCCGCCGCCCCAGGTGGCGTAGGAGCCGTTGATGTCGAGCGAAACGCCGAACCAAGTGGAGGGAAGCGCGGTGGCACCTTGGTTGCGGACAGTGACCTCGAAGGAAACATAGTCGCCGGCGACAACGTCGGGCCGAATAACCCGCACATCGGTGACCACGAGGTCGATGCCGGGGGCGAGTTGCGAGCCAAAGGTGACACGAACACGGAGGAAACGGCGTGTGGAGGAGGCAGAGAGACTATCGGCGACGGTGACGGGACCGAGCGTGTTTTGCGCGCCGCTGCTGGACCAGATCGATTGCCAGCCGGCGAGGTCGGGACTGGCAAGGACTTCATAGGTGAGAGCGGGATCGGCGATGCGGTTGAAGGTGAGTGCGAGCTTGCCGCCGACAACCGAAGCCACGGGCAGGATGCTCATGCTACTTTGCGATGCGTCGCTTCCCAGTGCGTATTCGAGTATGTTGGCGACGCCGTCACCGTCAGAATCGTCGCTCGGCGCAAAGGCGAAGATGCCGGCGCGGGCAGACCAAGCGGCATAGGTATCGGTGACGGTGACAGTGATTTCATCGGACGCGACTTCCAGTTCGCCGTCGGTGGCGGTGAGCCGGAGGACGTAGGTGCCGGGAAGAGTGAAGGGCCCGGTGGTGTCGCCCACTGTCAGGGTTTTCCTGATCTTCACGATCACTCGGTCCACGCCGGGGCTGGAACTGTAAAAATCATCGGTCGAGGTGATGATGATATTCGGTCCCGCCACTGCGGTGGTCCAGCCGTTCAGATCGCTGCTATATTCCACGGCGATGGTGGTGCCGGGGGCGGTGAATGCGGCATCGCTGCGGCGGTAGGTGTAGATGAAGAATTCGGGATCCGTGGTGCTATCAATGGTCGGTTGCAGTCCGATGACGTTGGCGGCGGGATTGGACGCGCCCAATACCCATGCCATACCATTGGTCACGCCGTCATTGTTCGTATCTGCGGTAAAGGCCGCGCCGCCGGACCAACTTGCATAGCCAATCAGCCCGGAGGAGTCAGTGAGATAGCCGGTGGGACTGAGGGAAAATGACGAGAAGCCCGGGGCGGAAATGCTGGCGAGCTGGGTGGATGTCAGTCCCGCGCTGGTGGTGCCGAAGCGGAGCGACGTGCCGGAAACAAAGGCTCCGG
>JBDTNJ010000221.1:0-4028 GCA_039933825.1 Luteolibacter sp. | reverse complement strand
GTTAGGCAGGCCCTGGCTGTAGTATTTGAGCGCGTCGGCGGTGTTGATCTGGGCGCGCAGCATGGAGCCGAGACCGCGGAAAAGATCGACCAGCTCCTTTTTCGTGAACTCCCTGACTTTTCCGGGTTTGTTCAAGGCTGCCATGAAACCCTTCGGGCCGGCTGGAGCTCCGCCCTTGTTGGGAGCGGCGACAGGTGGCGCAAGGGAGGCCGTTGCGGTGGTGGTGGCGCTAGTCATCGGTGTAGGTCATGTCGATCACCTTGCTAACGGCGATCAGGTCGGTTTTTCCATCGCGGAGCAGCCGCAGGCCGCTGCGGCGGAGACTTGGCAGGACGCCTTCTTCGGCCACTTTCATTTCCAACTCGTAGGGAGTCATCTCGCCTTTCGCGAGCATGTCGGAAACCTTGGGGGTGATCGGGATGATCTCGAGAATCGCGGTGCGCCCGTTATAGCCGGTGTTCCGGCATTCCGCGCAGCCGCCGTTCTTTGCGGTGAACACCGGGATGGTGGCCCAAGTATCGTCGAGGCTGAAGGTCTTCCGGTCGAGTTCGCTGACGCCGGTGGATGGCTCCTTGCAATAAGGGCAGAGCAGTTTCACCAGACGCTGGGCGCAGGCGGCTTTCAGGGTTTGGGCGATTTTCCAACGCTCGAGACCCAGTTGCTCGAAGCGCTCGATGATCTGCGAGGCCCGCGCGGTGTGGATGGTGGTTAGAACCTTGTGGCCGGTCACCGCGGCTTCGATGGCAAGCTCCGCGGATTCGAAGTCCCGCACTTCTCCCATCAGGATGATGTCCGGGTCCGACCGCATGAAGGAGGCGATCATCGGCTTGAATTCCTTGGGGCTTTTCAAGTCGCAGTGGGTGATGCCAGGGACCTCGTCCTCCACCGGGTTTTCCAACGTCAGGATATTGACTTCCGGCCGATTGAGTTCGCGCAGGATGGCGTTGAGAGTGGTTGATTTTCCGGAACCCGTGGGGCCCGACATGACGATGATCCCCGCCGGGATTTTCATCACCTTGTTCAGCGCGAACATCGTTTCGTCATCAAACGCCAAAGTGCCTTTGCCGAGCGTGACGTTGATGTTGCTTTTATCCAACAAACGCATGGTCACGTGATAGCCTCGGTAAGTACGGTGCCTCTCGTAGCGGATATCGATGGGCCGATGGAAATAGGAGATGGTGAAACGTCCCGATATTCCGGGTGCGGTGTTCCTGATTTCCGTGGGTAGCCTCATCAAATTCAGGAGGAACGCATCGAGGCGATCTTTGAGCTTCATCGGGATCTCCACTTTGGTGCCGATGTCTCCATCAGTCCGAAAGGCATAGTAGAAGGTTTCTTTTTCTACCTTGAAGTGCACATCTGAAGTGCGGGTTCTCACCGCATCCGCCATAATGGTGGCGATCAGTTGGGCCATCGGCTCCGTATAATCCGTCGTGACATCAAAGTCATGGATTTGATCGTCCATGTCCTCCACTTCCATGGCTTCCAGTTCGGAGCGTGTCGGACCGCTGTTGGAGGAGACAGACTCGATGGCTCTGCTGATTTCCGTAGCTAACGTGACGATCTTGACGATTTCCAGATGAGGGAATCGAGGTGCCAGGTATTCCTCTGCCAGCGGGCTCCAAGGATTTGCAATGGCTACAATCAGTCGATCCGGCCCTGACATGCAAAGCGGCGCGAAAAACCCTCTGGTCATGACAGTGGAGTCGCACATCGCATGCAGTGATCCGTCACAGAACTCCGCCACCTTGGGGAAAAATGGAAGCCCGTTGATCTTGGCGATCGCTGCCATGAAACTAAAACGGGTCACCCGGTTAGGAACTTGATCTTGGGCAAGCTCGGCGTAGCTAGGATCGTGACTGGCCAGCTCACTCATGATGCGGCGGCTGACGAGTTCATTGAATGAGATGCCGTCGAATTCGATCATAGTTCGAAGTGTTTACGGGCTAGAAAGGTCCAGCTTTCATAGTCCAGCCGGGCGATGGTGACGAACGGGCGGATTCCGAAACGTTTGAAAACGACGTTTCGGATTTCCTCTGCTAGGATGGCGGCTGCGATTGGATTTGCGGATGCCGTGCCGATGGCATCGGTGTCCTCGACATAGACGACAGGGGCAAGCAAAGCCCTAGCGACACTGTGAATTTGATCAAACGATTCGTAGAATGCCGAGGGCGCGATGAGTTTCCCAGCGAAAGGAATCAAGGGTGCGTAGGGCGTTAGGGTATTCGCAACCTTGTTGCCGAGATCGAGAATCGCAGCGCCCACATGTTCTTCAGCGTGGCCTTGACTTCTGGCAAGCGTTTCAAGGAGATCTGCAGGGTTGCCCGCTGCGTGGGCCTCACGGGCGGTAGCGATCGCTTGTGAGAGTTCGGTCGCACTCGCGGAACGGGATTCCCGCAATGCGTTTGCCGTCTGCTGGAGGCATTCTTCCGCGAAGTCCCAGATGTCCCCTTGCTTGGGCGGCGGGGTTGGTTCAAGAACAGCTTGGAAGGGTGATGACATGGTTAGGGGTATCAGCGCTTGGCACCGCTGAATTGAGGCGAATGGCTTGGGGATGGATTGCTTGGAGGCGGATTACTTGGCTGGGCTTGCAGTTCTTCTGCGCGGGGGTAATAAGGCGCTTCGGTTGGTTGCAAGCCACGAATGGTCCTCTTCATGTTAGGCTCGTGGGCAGGCCCCGGATTATCCTCATCGACCCAATCGTGATCGCAGCCAAGAGTGGTGGCGGAGCGGAGCCGGTTGGCTGCGCTGTTATTGGCACTGCGATTCGTGGGGTCGTAGGATTTGGGAGTAACGATGAATACAAGGCTGGTTTTCTCTTTGGTGGATTCCTTGCTTTTGAAAAAGAAGTTCAGCACCGGGAGGTCGCCGAGTAGCGGAATTTTTGTTTTAGCTCCGTTTTGGGATTCGCCATAAAAACCACCGATGACCAGCGAATGGCCGTCAGGAACCCGGGCAATCGATTGCACCATCGACTCGGTGACGCGCGGATATTTATTGCCTGAAACGCTGATGATTTGTTCAACGATCTGGGCTGAGCGCGGGCGCATTTTCATTCGGACAGTCCCATCTGGCAGCAATGTGGGAGTGACCACTAGAGAGATGCCGATTTCACGGTGGCTTTCAGGATCGGCATCGATGGTTTTGTCAGCGGCGTCGATTTTGTAGCGGACTTGATCGGTGACGATATTGTCACCTGTCCCACCTTGAGTGACGGTCGAGGTGATGATCGGCACCCGATCAATGATGGAAATGATCGCTTGTTCGTTATCTTCGGTGATCAAGGTGGGATTGGATACCTGGCTGGCAAGTCCGCCTTCCGCAAGGGCATGGAGGACGCCTTGAAGCAACAAGGGGCTGAGAACCAGGTTACCACCTTCGCCGGCTGTAACGTCAGCGACAGGAGTTGGAAGTCCGAAGATGGAGTTGAGATTTGCAGCGAGGTTGAGTTTCGCCCCATCCTTCCCGAGGGAGGTAGTCCAGTTGACGCCAGTGCGTTCGGCGGCACTGCTATTGATTCGCAGAATTTTGGTTTCCACGATGATTTGTCCTTTAGCCTTGTCGATGCCATGAAGCAAATCACGGGCTTGTTCGATGCGGTGGGCCGAGTCGATGATGATAATCGTGTTGGTCTTCGGCTCGAAGTTCACGATGCCGGTGCCGGGGCTGAGGATCGGTTTGATCAACTCCTTGATTTGTTCCATATCAGTCGGGCGGAGGTAGCGGAGCTGATAGTGGAATTCCACACTTGGAAGTTGGGCCAGTTGGGCTTGGGTGAGAGCGTAAATGGTCTCACCTTTGACATGCAGTGAGAGGCCGTACATGAAAGCGAGTTCTTCCATTTGCTGCAGGGGATTGCCGTCGTTGAGGTGACCTGTTACCAAGAAGTCCGGGCCTGTGATTTTTGTGTTATGAAAGTATTGGCGCCCGGCGGATTTCGCGAGGAACTGGAAGATGTCATTGAGAGCTGCTTCCTTGATGATGAATCCCTCGTCGGATTTTTTCATTTCCTGCTTTTGCTGTTCGAG
>JBDTNJ010000220.1:0-3027 GCA_039933825.1 Luteolibacter sp. | reverse complement strand
ATGGGATTTGACACACTTGGGCTCTCCGCAGCCGTTCTGGAAGCCATTGAGGAATCCGGTTATACCACGCCTACGCCGATTCAGGCACAGGCGATTCCGATCATTCTTGAAGGAAAGGACGTCATCGGCGCTTCCCAAACAGGCACCGGAAAAACCGCAGCCTTCGCCCTGCCCACGCTTTCGAAGATCACCAAGATGGGCAAACCCCAGATCCTCGTGCTCGAGCCGACCCGCGAGTTGGCCCATCAAGTGGCCGAGCAGTTCGAAAAATACGGCAAACACACCGGCATGAAAGTCGCGCTCCTCTACGGCGGCGTCGGCCTCGGCACCCAGTCCGAGCAACTCGCCGCCGGTGCCGACATCGTGGTCGCCACCCCCGGCCGCCTCGTCGATCACTTCTACCGCACTTCCATGCGTTTTGGCGAAATCAAGGTGCTTATCCTCGACGAAGTGGACCGCATGCTCGACATGGGATTTCTCCCGCAGGTGCGGAAAATCGTCAATCTCTGCCCATGGGACGAACGCCAGACGCTATTCTTCTCGGCCACCATGCCCCCGGCGATCCAAACCTTCGCCCAATGGTGCCTCACAAATCCGATCAGCATTGAGATCGCCCGCACCTCCATCCCTACCAGCGTCACCCACGCCTTCTATCCGGTGGCCATGGACCAGCGCGATGAGCTCCTGCTAGAACTCCTCAAACAGACCGACTACCATTCGGTCATGATCTTCACCCGCACCCGCAAGGAAGCGGACCAGCTCACTTCGCTCATCAAAACCACCGGTCAGACCAAAGTCGCCGCCATGCACTCGGACATCAACCAGGTGGACCGGATGAAAGCACTCGCTGGCTTCAAGGCCGGCGACTATGAAATCCTCGTCGCCACCGACGTCGCCGCCCGCGGCATCGATATTTCCGGGGTCTCCCACGTCATCAACTACCGCGTCCCCGAAAATGCCGAGGACTACGTACACCGTATCGGCCGCACCGGCCGCGCCGAGGCCGAGGGCGACGCCTTCACCATCCTCACCGCAGATGAGTTAGACTACGCGAAGTCCGTGGAAATTTTCATCGACCAAGTCATCCCCCGCCGCAAGCTGGAGGATTTCGAATACATCTACACCGCGCTGCTAGATGATTCCCCAGGCAAATCGGTGCGCCGCAAAAAAGTCGGCGGCAAAAAACGGCGCTAAGCCGACAACTGGAGCGCGGAATTCATTCCGCCCATCTCGGACCAAAGCCGAACGCTCACTTCCCTCCCCGCGCACGCTTTTCCCGCGCGACGGCTTCACGCAGTTTGTCTTTTTTACTTTTCCTCCGGCCCTTGATTCCGCCGTCGCCGGGAGATGCAGGCGCGACGACTTCAGTGGGTTCAAAGCCAGAGATTTCCTCCCTTGGAATTTCCAAGTTCTCGCGTTTCTCAATCAAACAGAAGCTCGCATGCGTTGCCGCAGTCACGAAGCTGATCGCCACGCCAGCCTCTCCCGCACGCCCGGTCCGGCCGATGCGGTGGCTGTAATCTACGGCGGAGCGGGGCAGGTCATAATTGATCACCACCGGCAACTGCGCGATGTCCAGCCCCCGGCCCGCAAGGTCGGTAGCCACGAGCACTTGAAGTTCGGAATTCTTGAAATCTGCTAACACCCCGCTACGGCCTCCCTGGCTAACATTGCCGTGGAACGAGCGGGCTGTGATGCCGTTGCGCCGGAGCTTGTCGGCCACATGGTCGGCGGTGTATTGGCTGGCTACGAAAACCAGCACGCGCTTCCAGCCTTGCGTGGCGATCAGATGACGCAAAAGCGGCGCGCGTTGATCGGTGTCCACCCGGATCGCACGTTGTTCAATCGCCGGAGCACTCGTTAGATCCGCTGCGATTTCGATCCGGGTCGGCTTGTTCAGAAGATCCCGGGCCATGGATTCCACCGCCCGCGGAAAGGTGGCGGAAAATAACAGGTTCTGGCGGTTCCCGGGCAGGAGCTTGAGGATACGCGCAAGCTCATCGGCAAATCCGAGATCAAGCATCCGGTCCGCCTCATCCAGAACCAATACACTCACCCCAGAGAGTTGCACCGCGTTCTGATCCACCAGATCGAGCAGGCGCCCCGGGGTCGCGACGATGAAATCAGCGCCGCCGCGCAGGGCCATCATTTGGGGATTGATCGAAACACCACCCACCGCGCTGACCACCTTCACCCGCTCCGATAGATGGAGGGATAGCTCCCGCACGACTTCCCGAACCTGCGCTGCAAGTTCGCGCGTGGGCACCAGAACCAACGTATGAACGCGGCGCGGCGTTTGACGAGGGGAGCTGAGCCAGCGTTGCAGCAGTGGCAGCACAAACGCCGTCGTTTTCCCCGAGCCCGTCGGGGCGGTCGCAAGCACATCGCCGCCTGCCAATACGGCCGGGATGGCAGCCGCCTGCACCCGCGTGGGCGCCGCGTAACGGCCAGCCGCACGCACCAGTGAAGCCGACAGGCCAGGGAAGGAAAAAGGCATGGCCGCTTCTATTCATGATCGCCGCCCAGTGCAACTTCTCCCAAATCAAAAATCTCCAGTCATCCATCAATTGGACCGCGGGATTCATCCCGGCTTTCATTCATCCTTTCCCTAATCCAAGATCATCATCCGTCACTCAATCCTCGTCCCTTCGATGCTCACGGAGAGTTGAGAGTTGAGAGTTAAGAGTTGATGGAAAGAGATAGATTGGCGCACTTCACCTGATCGGAGGCCTCGCTTCCTCTTCTCAATCTTCAATCACACCCGGTCCAGTGGACTCTTGACCCCCATCGCTCCCACTCCTTTCGCTACATGCGTGTAGATCTCCGTCGTCTTCACATCTGCGTGGCCCAGCAGTTCCTGGATTTTCCGCAGATCCGTTCCGCCTTCCAGCAGGTGAGTGGCGAAGGCATGACGGAACGCATGCGTCGTCGCCCGCTTGTCGATCATCGCCTCGTCCACCGCATGCCGCACTGCCTTGGAGTAGTTCTCCACATGCACGTGGTGGCGGCGCTCGATCCCGCTCACCG
>JBDTNJ010000219.1:0-2640 GCA_039933825.1 Luteolibacter sp. | reverse complement strand
AACCGCCGACCAAAGGCTTATGAGTCCTCTGCTCTACCGCTGAGCTACACTGCCTAGGTTTTTCGGGGGCGATTGCCCCGTCAAGAGGCGAGTTGGTTATCGCCGAGTCGCGGGATTGTCCACCGGAATTTTTCAAATCGTGCGAAAGATTCTCTCCTGACGCGCCAACGCCTGCCCTGTCGGCGACTTCTTGTTCTTCCGGATCGCTGCCGGAGGCCCTTCCGCGACGAGGTTTCCCCCATGAATCCCTCCACCCGGCCCGAGCTCGATCACCCAATCCGACGCGGCGATCACATCCAGATGATGCTCCACCACCAGCACGCTGTGCCCGGCATCGCGCAGCCGCATGAACGCCGCCAGCAACCGCTCCACATCGCCAAAATGCAGCCCGGTCGTCGGCTCATCGAACAGATAGAGCGTGTGTGGTGCCTGCGGACGCGCCAGCTCGACCGCCAATTTCAGCCGCTGCGCCTCGCCGCCTGATAGAGTGTTCGCCGCTTGGCCGAGTTTCAGATAGCCGAGCCCGAGTTCCTCCAAAATGTTCAGGATGTGGAAAATCTTCGGGATCGGCCGGAAAAACACCGCAGCATCGCTCACCGCCATTTCCAACACATCCGCGATCGACTTGCCCTTGAACGTCACCTCCAACGTCTCACGGTTAAAGCGCCGCCCGCCACACGCCGGACAAGCCACCCAAGCATCCGGCAGGAAATGCATCTCGATTTTCAAGCGCCCGTTCCCCTGGCACCTCTCGCAGCGCCCGCCCGCCGCATTGAAACTGAACCGACTCGCCCCGTAGCCGCGCTGCTTCGAGAGCTTCAACTTCGTAAAAAGATCCCTCACCTGATCAAACACCCCGGTAAACGTCGCCGGATTCGAGCGCGGACTGCGCCCAATCGCCGACTGATCCGCCACCACGCACTTTTCGATCAACTCCAGCCCCTCGATCCGATCAAACTTCCCCGGCGCCTCGCCCGATCCATTAAAATGCCTCGCTAAAGCCCGCCGCAAAATCGAATCCGCCAACGTCGATTTCCCACTCCCGCTCGGCCCGCTCAAACATATCAACTGCCCTAGCGGAATCACCACATCCAGGTTCTTCAAATTATGCTCCCGCGCCCCACGAATCACTAACTCCCCGCTCTGTAGCGGCAGTCTGCGACCGTCGCTCTTCACCCCGCCCCCCCTCAACCACTCCCCCGTCGGCGATACAATCTCCAACGGCGGCCCCTCCCCCGTCACATAACCACCCGCCGCACCCGCACCCGGTCCCAGATCGATCACCCAATCCGCCGCCCGGATGATTTCTTCATCATGTTCTACGACGACCACCGTATTTCCCAAATCCCGCAAGCGCAGCAGCGCCCCTATCAGACGCCCCGTATCCGCCGCATGCAGACCGATGCTCGGCTCGTCCAACACATAGATCACCCCCGAAAGCCCCGCGCCCAATTGCGTCGCCAACCGAATCCGCTGCGCCTCTCCGCCCGATAGAGTCCCGCTCGTCCGTTCCAAAGTTAGATAATCCAGCCCTACCTCTGCCAGAAATGCCAAACGCTTGCAAACATCGTCCGCCAAGCGCCTGCAAACCTCTGCCTTCCCCGGCTCAAACGTGATCCCCTCCATCCACCGCATCGCATCCGCCACCCCCAGCGCACAAAAATCCTGAATACCCAGCCACTCTCCATCTTGTTGAGAGTTGAAAGTTGATGGTTGAGAGTTGGAAAAATCCTTCTCTTCACTTCGACGTTCGATGTTGAGCATTCGTTGTTCGATGTTCTCGTCCTCTACCTTCACATCACTTGGCGACCTTGGCGTCTTGGCGGTAAAATCATTCTTCCCCATAACTTCCTTCGCGTCCCTCTGCGACCTTTGCGCCTCTGCGGTTCCCTCTTCCCTCCCGCCTTCGATCTTCACCGCCAGCCACTCCGGCTTCAACCGCTTCCCCCCACAAACCCGGCACGGCCGATGCGCCATAAACTTCCCTAACTTCCGCCGCGTGATCTCCGACTTCGCCTCCCGATACCTCTTCAAAGTCCCCTCAGCATCCGCCCCCTCCTCTAGCAAATCAGGATCACAAAACATCTCCGTCCCCAAGCCCTCGCATCCCTCACAAGCACCGATATGCGAGTTGAACGAAAAATGTTTCGGCGAAAGATCTTCCACCATGAAGCCTGTCCGTGGATTTCGATAGCTCGTTTGAAAAACCAAATCCCGCCACGCATCCTCACCCGGCTCCTGCATCGCCGCCCGCGCCTCCGCCCCACACAAGCGCAACGCCGTCTCCACCGAATCCGCCAAGCGCGATTCCACCCCCGGCCGGATCACAAACCGGTCCACCACGATCTCCACCGCCCCCGGAAACTCCGGCCACCTCGCCGCCGCCTCCTCGATCTCCAACACCTCCCCATCCACCCGCACCCGGATATATCCCTGCCTCTGCAAATCCCCCAACAACCTAGCAGGCTCCCCCAGCTCCTCCTGCGGCAGCGGAGCTAACAAAACAACCTTCGTTCCCTCCGCCATCGCCGCCAGCGCGTTCACGATATCCGCCGCGCTCATCCGCTCCAGCCGTTCCCCCGTCCCCGGATCATGCGGAATCCCCGCCGCCGCCCACAGCACCCGCAGATAATCGTAAAT
>JBDTNJ010000218.1:0-13180 GCA_039933825.1 Luteolibacter sp. | reverse complement strand
CGATGATAGTTTCTCGGTGAAATTGTTTTTAGCGGAAGCCGTGATCATCAGCCGTTCCTTCGCCCGGGTCATGCCGACGTAGAGGAGTTTCATATTCTGGGCAGTTTGTGTTTCCGAAGCGTCCAGTTGGCCGACGCCGATGAAGATCACGGATTGGAACTCAAGGCCTTTGCTGCTTTGAACAGTTAGAATATTGATCCGGGGCTTTCTAGGATCGTAGGCCCGCTTGGCGGTCCGGTTCGCCATGTGAAGGTGGGGGATGCCGAGCGACTGGAGCTGGTGAGCGATGCGTTTTCCGTGGTCCGTGTTCATGCAGATCACGGCGATGTCGCCGAGGAAATCCCCGCGCTCGTGCCAAGTCTTGAGGCAGCGGGTGGCGTAGGCGATTTCGCCGCCGATGCTGGCGAACTGCCGGAAGGCCGGGCCGGGGCCGGACATGCCGCCGCTTTCGGGGTGGACCATCGGGATGTGGTCGTCGTCCGCCGCTTTTGCGTCCAAGAACTTGCTGGCGAAGTCGCAGGCGAATTGGAGGATCTCGCGGGTGTTGCGGTAGTTGAGGCGGAGAATGGAGGTTCTGCCGGCGGCCTTGATACCCACGCTGGAGAGGCTGAAGTCGAGGCCTCGGGATTTCCGGTAGATCGACTGGGCATCGTCGTAGAGCAGGAGGAGCGAATCCGTGGTGGGATCGACCATCTGGGTGACGAGCTTCAGCCACTCGGGTTCGAAGTCGTGGCCTTCATCGATCATGATCGCGCCATACTGGGCACGGGGGATGCGGCCGGCATCGACGCCTTGGATCACCGTCTCGACCTGCAGCGTCCACGGCTGGCCGCCGGTGTTGGGCACCTCGACATGATAGGTCCGGAGTTGATCGCCGCACCATTCGTGGAAGTGGTGGACATTGACCCGGCCTTCGAGCCCGCGCTCGGCGATGAAGGATCGCAGCCGCGCGGCGAGAGAGATATTGAAGCAGAGGACGAGGATCGGTTTCCGCAGCATCTCGGCGAGGTGGGCGCAGCGGTAGCCGAGGATCAGCGTTTTCCCGGAGCCTGCAACGCCGTGAATGACGCGGTGACCGCTGCCGAGGTTGCGGGCGAGTTTTTCCTGCTCGAGATCGAGCACTCGCACCAGATCCGGGATCGTTTCCGGGGCGGCGGGGCGAACGCCCTTTTCCTCAAAGTCCGAGAACAAGGTCGTTTGCCGGTCGCCAATGCGGATTTCCGGAAACAAGTGCCAGCGAATACGCTCGATCTGCGGCAGGGTGATCCGCCTTCTGAAATCGTAATTGAACATTCCCCAAAGCCTTTCCTGAAAGGCCATGGCATCGACGGATTCCGTCATCTCGTCCTTGCAGATCACGAGCCGTCCGGGAAGGACGAGGCTTTGCTCTTCTTCTGATAGAGCACCGTCGAGTTGCTTGCGTGTGATGTTCGTGAGTACCACGCCGTAGCCATAGGGAAAGCAAAGTTTGCCCTGATAGGGGCCGCTGGCATCACAGAGCTGCGGATCTTCGGAGAGCTTGTTCACGACGGTCATCGTGTACTGCCGAGCTTGTTCCAGCGGATTCGCGACCGTCTTGATTGCGCCGTTGATGTTCAGCTCAGCGGAGATCTTGTCGATCCGGCGGATGGTTTCGAGTTTCCAATCCTTTACCTCTAGCAGCATCAGGCCACGGGACGGATGGAGGATCAGAAAGTCCGGATAGTGCCGCGCCGGGCCGATGGGGACGTCATACCAGCAGAGGTAATCGTCTTCCAGCAGGGCTTCCAGACGTTTTGCAAATCTCCGCTCCCCGTTCTGCACATTGCGTCGTCCTTGATTCAGTGAGTTGATGAGTTTTGCCATGATGTTGCTCCCCCGAGATTTTGTTGCCTGCCAGGAATTGGCAGAAAACAGTTAAGGAATAATGACAATTAGGCGATCTAGCAAGATGAAGCGGCTGGATCGGGTCACGCGATGACGTAGGGCTAGGAAGCCTGCATGGAGTCCGCACGGTCAATGCCGGAGAAGTCAGATCCAGTGCTTGCCCCGGTGCCATTGCAGATGAGCCGGATCTGGGCGGAGCCGGGCGTGGTCGTGGAAGTGGAGTGGTTCGTTAGCGTGCGAGGCGCGCAGATGACTTCCCCGGTGACTTCCCCGGCGACTTGCGGGGTGTGCCGATTGCTGGTTGGGACAAGAAGAGCCCCGTCGGGAGAAGGCGAAATGGGCGCGCCCGGCGGATCGCTCCCTACCGAGTATGGCTCCACGTCCAGCAGCTACACTCCCCCGGAGTTAGAAATTTCCAATGAGTGACTTGCCCTTGGCGGTGAGCCGGTATTTCTGGAGGCGGCTGTTGGGTTTGTCGGGGATGGTGCGCTGGATGAGGCCGGCTTCGAGCAAGCGATCAAGGTAGTTGCGTTGAAATGTTTCTCGATGCTGAATTCCCACGATTTCTTGTATTTCAGAACTCTTCAGAGGCGCTTCACAGGATTTCAGCACATTGGCCATCCATGGCTCGACTTGTCCGGTGACTTGTCCGGTGACTTGTCCGGTGACTTGGGGGGTGACTTGGGGGGTAGTCTCCTCCTGCCGAGGAACCGCCTTCTCCTTCCGGTGAACCGGCAGGCGGATGAGGAAATAGGAATGGTCCTCATCGAAATCGAATACCGGGGGCGGCGAGCCGTTTTTCTTCATCGCCCGGAGGATCTTGGGAATGCCGGTGGAGCGGCCTTCGGTGATGTCGAGTTCCTTGAGGAAATCGCCGATACGGCGGTTGCGGTAACGCCTGGGAACCGCCTTGCCCTGGCGGAGTTGGTCGAGCCTCACGGAGCGGTCGGGACCGGGGTAGTTGACGATGACGATTTCCTCCGGGCTGATGCGGACTTCGATAGGTTCGCGTTCGTCGTAGCCGCGATGATAGACGGCGTTGGCGAGGGCTTCTTCGAGGGCCTCGTAGGGGAAATTGTAGAAGCGCTCGGCCTCCGCCCGGTCGGGGTGCTTGATCACACGCTCACCGAGATAACGGGATTGGATGAAGGCCAGCGACTCGCGCAGCGTGCGGTCGAGTGGGCCGTGGAAGATTTTTTCCTCGAAGCGGTCGCCGCCCGCGCCATCGGGGAAATAGACGACATCGATCTGGGCTTGGGGGAAGAACTTGTGCGGCTCCTCATTGAAGAACAGCAGGCCGACGTTGCGGGGGAAGACCGCTTCGGGCGGCCCGTCCACGATCTGCATTTGCCGGCAGAGCGCCTCGAAATCCATCTTGGCGGATGTCTTGTAAAGTTCACTGCCGATGGCGCGGAGGAAGGTGCGGATCAGGCCGAGGTCGAGATCGGCCAGGGTGGCGCGGTGGTTCACCCGGTCGTCGAACGGGATGTGGTTCGCGAGGCCGAGGAGTTCGCGCTCGTCGCTGCCCTTGGCGCGGACGGTGTTGGAACCTTTCCGGATGAAGTAGGAAAAATCGGCGGAGTTTTTCCCCAGACTCACGCGGGCTTTGTAGGGTCGGGCCGGACCTCCGGGAGCCCAGAGAATCAGGATATGCCTGCCATCGACGATGGTCGGCTCCATCACGGGGTGATAGAACGGCTGGATGGCGGAATGGCCGAGGTTGAGGGTTTCCTTCTGGATGGCATCGATCTGCTCAGGAGCGAGACCGACCGGCGGCAGTTGCGCGTGGCCATTCTTTTCAGCCACGCCGACGATGACGTATCCGCCGCCGAGGTTGTGGAAGTCGTTGGCGAACGCGCAGAGCGTGTGCAACACAGATTCCGGATTCCAGCCTTCCTTCAGCTCCATGCGCTCGGATTCCACGAGGGAACCGGCAAGCAGGGCGGAGATGTCGATGGGGAGCGGCATGGCGAGGATGACGGTCTGATGATGGGAAACGCCGCTCCGACCGCCAATCGAAATCGACGGGTTGAGTGGAGCGTGTGCTTCATGCGATCGGATCCGGGCAAACCGCCCGGCGCTGGCATTTTTGGCAAAATTCGCCGAGGTAGAGGCGGTCGATCCAGTCCATCATCTCCCGCAGGTGGACGGGGTCATCGGTGAGCATGCCGGCCTCGAAGTTGCGCTTGTGTGCGCCTTTCGCGCCGAGCCCGGCACCGGTCAGGTTGGCCGAGCCGATGAACGCGCGTTTTCCGTCCATGATGACCGCCTTGGTGTGGATGCGCGGGCACAGGATGCGCTCGAAGAGGTCGCTCTTGATCAGATTCGGATAGCGGTCGAAGTCTTCGCGGAATCGCGGGCCGGGTTCCTTGGCGTGCATCAGGCGCACTGCCACGCCGGACTCGACCAGGTCGGACAGGATTTCCAACAGCGGCACAAAGCGGCGGCCCTTCGGCACATGCAGGTCCTTGATGTCCGCGGTGACGATCCACAGAAACTTCCGCGTCTGTGGCAGCAATTCGACGATCACCCGGCGGTAGATCGCTTCGTTCAGGAGGAGTTCCATCATGAAACCGGATGCTATCAGGATCCTTTGCGGCCGAAGGGTGAAATTCCGAGAGAAATGCGTTTGAGGCGAACGGCTGAGTGCGCGAAGTCGAGGGCGGCTGCGGCTGCGCCGTCGGTCATTTTGCCAAGTAGGGCGATCTCCTTACGGGTCCAGTCGGTGAGAAGTTTTTTCGGGCGCTTTTTGGTGAAGGGTGGAATTTTGAGTTTGCAGCGTTTCCAAGCGACAGAGGGTTTGTTGATTCCGGTTTTGAGGGCGACATCGCCGTCTGGCATTTTGCCGAGGAGGGCGATTTCCTTTTTCGTCCAGTAGTGCCAGGTTTTTGATTTGCGGGCGTAGCATCGTATGCCCCGGGAGACCCGCTTTTTTTGAACCGATAGAATGTTCATGTCGTGGATTCTAGCGATTTCGCCATCGGGAAACTTGCCCAGCATGGCGATTACGGCAGGGGTCCAATTGAGGGATTTGGCAGGACGTGATGCTGGAATGCTGAGTTTTTGGCGCTTTTTGAAAACAGTGCCAACAGATAGGCCGATTCTTCTAGCGAGTGCGGCGTCTGGAATTGTTCCGAGCAAGGCGATGTGCTTGCGGGTCCAGATGTGTGGCTTCCCCATTCTTGACGGCTCAGGGCTCATGGTTGATCGATGTTATGAAATTACGTTTGAGATGACTGCTGCTTGGCTTCACGTGGGCGAACCTATCGAATGGCGGCGGTGCATGGCCAGCGAATCCGTCGTGATTGCCATAAGTTGCGCCCGCTGCCAGCCTTCGACCGGGCGCAGGTACCCGTCATTTTTCGCCCCGATGCCATTCGCTCGCGAAGTCCAGCAACGGATCCAGCAGGTCGAGAAGATCCCCGGGGACTACCCGATGGTTTCCTTTGGGGCCGTGGTGGTCGAGTCGGGGCTGGAACGCACGTTCTACGGCGAGCTGCGGCCGATTTCGGAAAAGTTCGTGCCAGAGGCGCTGGCGGTGAGTGGCGTCAACTGCGGCACGCCGGTAAGCATCACCGACATTTTCATCGCCGCCACCGGACTGCGCCACAAAATGACCGTGGTGACAAAACAACACCAAGGACTTCCGCCTCATCAGCGGGCTAACCCTCGGAGATTGGCGCTGAAATCTCTGCCGGATCCCACATTCAACATTCTTCTCCCCCATGATCCTCCTCTCGCCTGTCGCTGGCTCCCCGGACCTGATCGATATATGGAACGAAAGCGCCGGAACCCGAGCGAAGGCTCCACCGGCCAGGTCATGAAGTCCGCCACCATCAAGCCGAACCCAAAGCAGGTGAATGACTTGCTTCGGGCGCGGTTGCTTTGAGCGCAATGGGGTCGTGGCCGATGAGAATTTGATCGTGGCGTCGTCTCAAAAGCAAATTCGTCCGATAGGGAATTGCGGGTTGCAGGTCCGGGGTGCGAAGGCTTTAAAGGGACCATGAGGAAGAAGCTGATCGTCTGCCTGATGAGTGCGGTTTGGCCGTTTGCCGCATGCGAGGGCTACGACCTAGCGGGAACCTGGCACGTGTCGGGTTTGAATTTACCTGGAGCCATCACGCAGAGCAGCAATGCGCAAGGCGTGCTGGTTGGCTTGAACGGCAATAGCACATTCGATATCTCCGAAGGGTTCCTGACGATTAGTCCGACGGGCGAGGTGTCCGGAACGGTAGAGGATTCCGTGTCGGGGACGGCCACTGTGAGTGCGGACGGAGTGGTGAGTTTGGCGCTGACCTTGCCGGAGGTGATGACGCTCACGTTGCCGATCACGACAAACTCGGATCTAATGGCCACCGCCCATGGCGCGAGTGACTACCATGAGCTGCTGTTGATGGCGAAAGCCCCGGCGAGCGCGGCCGCTGCGGATGTGGTGGGGACGTGGTGGGTGGTGGATCTCCAAACCCCAGCAAGCATCGGTTTGCAGCGCGATCCGCAGGGGCGGGTGATCCAGGTGAACGGCACGAACGATTTCAATCAATCCCGTGCCACGCTGGTGATCGATCAGGCAGGAAATTATAACTACAATTCCGGCGAGCAACTTGGGAGCGTTTCCGTGGGAGCGAATGGGGCGGTATCTCTAACGCCAGGTAGTCCGCAGGAACCGCTGCTCGAGTTTAATCTGAATACGGGCAAGGACGTGATGATCGACTCCCATCGGGATGCCTACGGCAGCGAGCTAACTATTCTGGTGAAACAGCACACCGTCAATGCTTGGGAAGCGGCCGGAAGCTGGGCGCTTGGCACTTTGAATTTACCGGGGAGCCTGATCGTCCATACGAATGGCAGCGGGCAAGTGATCAACATCGACGGGCTGGATAGCTTCATGCACAGGAATGGCGGGATTACTTTTTCTCTGGATGGTAGCCTGACCGGGCATCTGGAAGGCAGCTTCGCGGGAAACACCGCGAGCACGACGGACGGAACGCTTCCCATCTATCATGGCGAGCCAGTGCCCTTCATCGGAGCGATCAACGCAGGAGGTGATTTTTTCGTGGGTGTGGATAGTGATGGCGGGAGTCTGGAGATGCTGGTGGGGGTGCGCTCGGTTCGCCCGTTGATATCGGCCATGCTGCCGGGAAGTCCTCTCAAGGTGGTGTGGGTAGCGGGTGCCGGACGGGCTCTGCAGGAGGCGGATGCCTCGTTCCAATGGCATACGGTGACGGGGTCGGAGACAATGACATCATATGCCCCGGATCCTTCCACCGAGGGAGCGCGGCATTTCTATCGGTTGATGGAACAACCGTGAGAATGCGCCCGATCGCGGAGCGGGTTGGTCAGTCGATGAGCAGATCGCCAAGCCGTTTTTCCAACAGTTCCGTCAGATGTGCCGCGCCGCCTTTGCCGGGTAGCTCGCCGGATTCCAGCATCGCACTCACCGGGATTGGTTCACCGGCGATGACACGGGCACCGCGCTTGATCGGATAGGTTGGAAAACCGAAGAGGTCCTCTTCTAACTTGAGAATGGTTTCCGCCCGTCGGTCGAGGGTGGGATCTTCCAAGAGATAATCGCCGATGTAACTGTGGGCCTGGAGCGCGGTGAAGACGCGGTCGAGATCATCGAGCAGCATTTCCCTCTCTGCGGGGGTGGGTGGCTTTTCGGAATCCAGCAGGCGCCGACGGATGCGGAAACGGAGGGCGCGGACACGTGAAGGCGGAGTGATGGCTTTCGCGTCCCGAGGGTAATGACTTTCAACAAGGGCGAGGAGGGTCTCGCAAAGGTGGTTGAGACGTTCCTGCACCTTTCCCGATCCTGCATAGCCGAGGTATTCGGTTTCCTTGAGTGCGAGAATGCCGGTGCCTAGGCGGAGGATGCGCTCATCGGTCGGCATCATCGGCTTGGGCGTCCAGCCGATGCGGTCTTCCAGTTTGGACAAGCGTGCGCAAAAAGTGGCTTGAACCGAGGGATCGTGGAAAAACCGCAGGCCGACAGGAACAAGGTAGGCCTCTTTCCCATCTGGCAGACGGGCGGCGGCTTTGAGCAGTATCGAGGCGACACCTTCGTTTAGAGGATCAAGCCTGCGATGGTGGTGATAGATCTCACCCTCCGGAAAAATGACCAGCGGGTCCGAGCCTTTCTCCAACAGCGTGATAGCGGTTTTGATAGCTGATAGATCAGGACCATCGCGGTCCACGGAGAACACGCCCATGTTTTGCAAGGCCCATGCCGCTGCCGGGCTTACTTCAAAAATCTCACGGGCCCCCATGAAAAACGTCCGCATGCCGTGGCGGCTGGCAAGGTCCATGACAACATGCGGATCCGAGTGATCGGAATGGTTGGGTGCGAGCAGAATGGCATGTCCGGCTTCACTCAGTTCACGGACACGCTCAAAACCTTCATCATGGATTTTAGCAATTTGGTATTTCCGCGACAGGTGGAATGTCCGGTTGATTGCCAAACCGAGCGAGCGCAGCCAGGTGCACGACTTCGGAGGGCGAAAGGTGTAGGGGAGATCGTTACGAAGCCGACGCATGCATCCTGATAGCGCAACACGGTGGAATGGAAAGAATCAAAAGCGATGCCTGAGCCTCTCGGTCATTCGGGGGGGATATCCAATGTTGTCAACCCGTCTGCGTGAGGCATGATCCGCGCGATGACTGACAAAGCCGCCACGCCTGCCGCTGCCGTCGTTCTGATGGGAGTTTGCGGATCAGGCAAAAGCACGATCGGGCACGCGCTGGCTCTTGCCACCGGTGGCAGGTTTTTCGATGGAGACGATTTTCATTCGCCGGCCAATGTGGAAAAAATGCGGGCCGGGGTTTCACTAACGGATTTCGATCGGCAGGGCTGGTTGGAAACCCTGCGGGATCTGATCGATCACGAATGCCATGATTCAACGGGTGCGCCGGTATTTCTCGCGTGCTCGGCGCTGAAGGAAAGCTACCGCGCCATCTTGCGGGCAGGTGCGCAGGATGTGCGTTTTGTTTTCCTGCATGGGAGCCCGGAATTGATCCGCGCACGCATGATGGCACGCAGCAACCATTTCATGCCGGAGACGCTGATCGACAGTCAATTCCAAACCTTGGAAGCCCCTGCGGATGCCTTGGTGGTCGATATTTCCCTGCCCCCTGAAGCCGTGGTGGCAAGGATTATGGAGCATTTGCGGCTGATACGGCCATGATTGGAGCGGAGGTGTTTTTGCAGGCTTGCCGTTGCTCTGAGGTCCGACTATAGAATCGTGAGGTTTAACAAATCACGATCATGGAGTGGAAAGGCAGAAGCGAGAGTTCAAATGTGGAAGATGCGCGGGGCGAGAGATCCGGAGGCATCGGCGGAGGCGGTGGTGGTGGCGGACTGGGCTTGCTGATGACAATCGGCCGGGTATTCGGGATCAAGGGGGTTCTGGCGGCACTGGTGCTGGGCGGAGTGCTGTGGAAAATGGGAATCGTGGACCCTAGCATGTTGCTGGGCGGCGGCCCTTCAACCAGTTCCCGGCAGGTCACTGCGAGCCCGGAGGAAGAGGAGCGGTTCCATTTCGTGAAAGTGGTGATGAAGCAAACCGAGGATGTGTGGACGGAGGAATTCGCCCGACACGGAAAAAAATACGAACTGCCTGCGATGAAGGTCTATCACGGGCAAATCCGGACGGCGTGTGGCGGCGGCAGCGCGGCGATGGGTCCGTTCTATTGCCCGGGAGACCGGACGGTTTATATCGATTTGAGCTTCTATGACGAGCTGGCGCAGACTTTCAGATCGCCCGGAGATTTCGCACAGGCATACGTGGTGGCACACGAGATCGGCCATCATGTGCAAAAACTGCTAGGAACATCTGACAAGGTGGCGGCGATGCAGGGGCGGCCCGATTACAATGAATACTCGGTGCGGCTGGAACTGCAGGCGGATTACTACGCCGGGGTGTGGGCAAACCATTCGAAGCAGGCCTTGAAACTGGACGACAGCGACATTGAGGAAGCGATGCATGCTGCGAATGCCATCGGTGACGATGCGATTCAGAAGAAAATGCAAGGACGGGTCGTGCCGCATTCGTTCACCCACGGCACATCGGAGCAGCGGATGCGGTGGTTCAACAAAGGACTCGAAAGCGGGCAGATCGAGAACGGAGATACTTTCTCGATGCCTTATAGCCGTTTGTAATTGCCCTTGATGAGCTCAAACCCGGCACTGCTTCGAAATTCTGATAGCGGTGGCCCACGCTCCCGGATCCCTCGGCGTGAAAGAACGGAAATCGAACGAGAGGGTCAGCGATGCAAGCGCCAACCGGCTTCAATTCCACATGGGCTAAAATCCGCGATGGATTTCTTCTTGCGCTCCAGTAGATCCTCAACAAATGTTCCGCACGTTGATGAGGGTATTTCTGAAATGGTTGATGGTTCTCGGTGTGCTCGCCGGATTGAATGCCCGTGCCCTCACGGTGGACGGTGGCCGTCCTAGTGCCTGTGCGGAAAAAAATTCGCATTGCTACGAAAGCGAAACGCTGCCGCAACATAGCCAAGATCATGACGGGGAAGATTGCCCGTTGGACAGTCATCACCATCATTGCTGCTGTTTTTATGTCGGAGCTTTGGTTTTGGAGATTGATGCCGAATGCCACCTGACCCATCCCTCTGCATCATTTTCGGGCTTCCGCCATGAAGGCGAAATCCCGCCGGACGGGCCGTTTTTGAGTTCGGAAAAACCGCCGTTGATTTGAGCGCCCTTTGAGCGCGTTCCGGCGTGGCTGTTCGCCCCGCCGTCCTTTCCTGCATTGGCAGCCTCATGCCCTTCAGGGTCTTGAATCAAAGTTTTCCCCAAGGGTTCCACCGTTTTTCGTGCGGCCCGCCATCTCAATAATCATGTCCAAATTTTACCCGTGGGCCATGCTGGCGATTGCCACCATTGTCCTGCCACTGAGCGCGGAACCCGCAGCCGTCGTTTCGCTCAACAGCGTCGGCGACCGCATCCGCGCGCAAAATCCCGATCTCGCCGCCGCCCGCTTCCGCATCCAGGAAGCGCTCGGTCGCATGAACCAGTCCGGCCGCCTCGCGAATCCGGAACTGGAAACCTCGTTCGAACACAACCCGCGCTTCCGCGAGGGAAAATTCGAAGTCGGCTTTTCCCAACGCTTCCCTGTCACCGGCAGGCTGAAGTTGGAAAAAGACGTTTCCCTCACCGAACTGAAAGCGGCCGAGGCCGAGCTCCGCGAGGTGGAGCGTCAGCTCGTCGGGCAGGCGCGCGAGAAGGTGGTGAAAATCCTTGCCACCCGCCAGCGCCGCGAACTGCTGCACGAACAGTCGGAGGTCTCAAATGCGTTCGCGAACTTTCTATCTGAAATCGCAGCCAAGGGCGAAGGTTCCGCGCTCGACGCGGGACAGGCGAAACTCGAAGCCGCCAGCCTCACGATGGAGATGCGCCAACTCGACGCCGGGGAAGCCGCACTCGCCGGCGAGCTCAAGCCGTTGTTAGGTATGCGCCTCGGAGAATTACTCGACGTCGGTGGAACGCTGCCGGAACCCTCGCTGCCCGCCGCCACAACCGATCCCTCGCGCCGCCCGGATCTCCAAGCCGCGAAGCTCGACGCGCTCGCCGCCGCCCAAGGCGTGGCGCTCGAACAAGCCCGCCGCTACGACGACGTGGAAGGCGGATTCTTCGCCGCCGCCGAACGCGCGGAGGATGCGCCGGATGGCTATGACAACGAAGCCATCATCGGCCTGCGTTTCAAAATCCCCCTCCCGCTCTGGAACAAGAACGAGGGCGCGATCCAGGAGGCGCAGGCGAAACAGGAGCGCAAGGAACTGGAGGCTACCGCCCTCAGCCGCACCATCCGCCTCGAAGCGGAGGCTGCTAGAAAAGAGATGGAGGAATGGGCGAAGATGATCCGCGAGATCAATGAAACCCTGCTCCCGCTCGCCAAGGAGCAATCCGCCTTCGCCGAAACCACCTTCCGCAACGGCCAGGGCGAGATCCAATCAGTCCTCCGCACTCACGAAAAACGCCTGCAACTCGCCGCCGCCCGGCTCGACGCGCTGCGTGAATTCCACCTCGCCCGAGTCCGTCACGAAACGGCATCCGGCAAATTCTAACTTACTTCTCGCATGAAACTTCATTTCCTCATTCTGTTATCTCTCTTTTCCCACATCCACGCTGCCACCAGCGCAGACACCATCGTGCTCGACGAAACCGGCGTGAAAAACCTCCGCATCGAAACCGTCGAAGCCGAGGAAACCGACTTCGAACAAACCGTCTTCGCGCTTGGTCGCATCGCGGAGATTCCGGAAAATCACGCCGTCGTCAGCAGCCGCATTTCCGGCCGCGTCATCGGACTGGAAGCCCACGAGGGCGACACCGTGGCAAAGGGCCAGATTCTCGTCAGGGTCGAAAGCCGCCAACCGGGAAACCCGCCGCCGGTGATCGAATTGAAAGCGCCAATCGGCGGATTGTTAGTCAGCTCACACATCCGCATCGGCGAGCCGGTGGAGCCGGAGAAGGAGCTGTTGGACATTTCCGACTTGAGCGAGGTTTACGCCATCGCCCGCGTTCCGGAAAACCAGGCGGCGAAGCTCGCGCCCGGCAGCAAGGCGCACATCCGAGTTTCCGCACTGGGCGATCAACCGCTGGAAGGTGAGATGATCCGCTTCGGCACCTCGGCTGATAGGGAAAGCGGCACCATCGACGCCGTTTTCAAGGTCGCCAACCCCGATATCCGCATGCGGCCGGACATGCGTGCCGAGTTTTCCATTGTGCTCGGCAAGCGCGCCAACGTCATCGGCATCCCGCGCGCCGCGCTGCAGGGCGATGCGGCGAATCGGTTTGTTTACGTGAAACACTTCGATCTAGCAAACGCCTTCATCAAGACTCCGGTGCATGTCGGACAAATGAACGACCGCTTCGTCGAGATCGCCAGCGGCCTTTTCCCCGCCGATGAAGTCGTCACTCGCGGTGCCTATTCACTCTCATTCGCAGGCGGCGGCAGCGTCTCACTCATCGAGGCACTCGACGCCGCACACGGCCACAAGCACGCCGCCGATGGTTTGGAACCCACGGCCGAAGCTGAGGCAGCGGGACATGCCGGAGAAACAGATGGCCATGCTGACCGGCACGAAGAGGCAAGTCCTGTTTGGAAATATGCCACCGGTGTATTGTCCGTGCTGCTGCTGGTTTCCGTTCTCACCAAACGCAGGACCGCACTCTCAAATGAAGACGATGACCGCTCTTCCAACTCCAACCCGGAGGCCCGCTGATTCATGCTCAATAAAATGATCCATTGGTCGCTCGCCAACCGCGCGATCATCATCGGCCTCTCGCTGATCCTGATGG
>JBDTNJ010000217.1:0-1506 GCA_039933825.1 Luteolibacter sp. | reverse complement strand
CAGAATAAACTTTCCGGAATGGTGACCACATCTCCATCGCGCAAAGGGATATCCTGTCCTTTGCCGACAGTGATGTCAGACAAATTCACGGTTAAGACCTGGTTGTTGCCGCGCTTGAGATTGATTTTTTTATCGTTCGCAATCCTTGTGGCACCGCCCGCCATGCCGATCGCCTCGACCAGCGTCAATTGCCGGTGGGCTGGGATGACAAACACTCCCGGACGCTGCACCTGACCCAAAACCGTCACGGTTCTGCGGATGCGGGCCTCGATGGACACACTAACTTCGGGTTTTACCAGATAGCCATCCGCCAGCTTATGAGTGATCGCAGCAGCCGCTTGATCGGTAGTCATGCCTTCAATTCGGATCGCCCCGATCAGCGGCATGGACACGGTCCCGTCAGCGGAAAGTTGACTGCGTGTGGTCAGCTCGCTTTCACGAAACACGCGGATTTCCACGTTGTCCATCCGCCCAATCACGCCTGAGGAGTTTTCACCTTGGGCATTCGCAAGCAATGCCAACATGCCTGCGAAAAGGAGATGCAAAAAGGCGATGTATTTGATACTCATGAATGGCTGTTGAATTAAAATTTATAAACAAATTCGACCCCGGCCATTTGCTGCGCGTAACCGAAGGATGGATCATTCGAGCTGTCTTCGGATGCCCTGTAAAAAACTGCGACGTTGAATTCGTCGGAGATCTTATACTCCAAGGACGGGCGGACAAACCAAATTCGATCACTGCGCCCGGATGCGCCGGAACCGGAAACCCGTGAGTAAGTTGCCTTTTCCATGCCACCCTCGAACCGTGCCGTCCAGTTTGTGTTTAAGCGCTGAGAGACGCCTGCGGTCACGCCTTTGGCAGTATAGATCTGGCCGGCATAAAATGCCGAGGTCGTTTGCCTTTGATAGGCAGTGATATAAATTCCCGTCCCCTCCCGGGGCGTCCACTCGGTGCGCCCCTCCAATACGGGATTCACTTGTGAATCATTGGCCACTTTGCGGTATTCCCCACCGGCTTTGAGAAATATCCGGATTTTTTCCCGTGGCTGCCAATCGATTCCGCCAGTCAACTGATGGGTGTCTTGGTCAGGGGAACCCTGCACTTTAAAACGAGCGACCTGATAGGCGAGCCCGAGCTGGGTTTTCGGCGAATAGGCATAGCGCGAAGCAATTTCGGCGTAGATCTTGCTCGAGTCGAATAGTGTCGGATCCGAGTAATCGGATTGTTGATTTCCAATGGCCAATTCCAAAGTGACCTTTTCGC
This sequence comes from Luteolibacter sp., assembly GCA_039933825.1. Taxonomy (GTDB): domain Bacteria; phylum Verrucomicrobiota; class Verrucomicrobiia; order Verrucomicrobiales; family Akkermansiaceae; genus Luteolibacter. The sequence goes on along the minus strand of JBDTNJ010000217.1, from coordinate 240 downwards.
GAAGCTGCCATGCAGCACGAAGTTCATTTTCAAATTCCAGACGATCGGTCTGACGACCGGTATCCGCCGTGGCATCCCCGAGCTTCTGGATTGCGCCTTTGTAGGTCAGTTGCGTCACCTTCCCACGCCAACCAGCGGTGAGCAACGCTTGCTGATCAACTCGATTGTCCGAATCATTTTTCGCATAAATGACTGCCGTCGGATGGTAAGCGACTTTGATGAAACCTCCCTCCCCAGTCG
>JBDTNJ010000216.1:0-5801 GCA_039933825.1 Luteolibacter sp. | reverse complement strand
TCACCATAGCTTAGTTTAGCTCTTCAGTGGTCGGAGTTTCGGGTCCGCCTCACAATTCGCAGTTCTCAGGACACTCCGCCATCCGCTTGGGCTTTGTTCCATTGAGTGACTGCGCGCCGCTCGCGGTGGCGAAGGAGACCGGGATTTTCGAGCGTTACGGCCTGAACGTCGAACTGTCCCGCGAACTCGGCTGGGCCAGTGTGCGCGATAAAATGATCTTCGGCCATCTAGACGCGGCACAATCCATCGCCGGGATCGCTCTGGCTCTGGGGCTGGGACTGGGGTTTAATGAAATGCGCTGTGAGGTCGCGGTCCCCCTGATTCTCAGTCTGCACGGGAATGCCATTACGATTACCACCGAACTCGGCCCTGACAAGATCGAGCGCGGGGAAAAACTGGGGGCCTATTTGAGCAAATGCTGGAAAAAGGAACGCCCTTTCACCATGGCCGTGACCCACCGCTATTCATCGCACTTCTCGCTGCTGCAAAGCTGGCTGAAACGCAGCGGCATCACCTCGGGCGATGACGTGGAAATCATCTTCCTGCCGCCGCCGCTGATGCCTCGGCATTTAAAAGCGGGCCACATCGACGGCTATTGCGTGGGTGAGCCTTGGAACTCCGAGTCGATCATCGCCGGAACCGGGTGGTGCCCGGTGACCTCCGCAGACATTTCACGCGGCCACCCTGAGAAGATCCTGCTGCTTTCGGGAAATTTCCTGAGGGAAAGAAAGGAAGAAGCAATCGCACTCTCCGCAGCTCTGCTGGAGTCCTGCCACCTTTGCCAGCAGACGGAATTCGCGATGAATTGGTGAAAATCCTCGCCCGTAAGGAATACACCGGAGCGTCCATCGAAGTTCTCAATAACAGCCTAGGGCCGGTTTTCAACTCCGGGATCGATCATACGAACGCCTCCGTCTTCCACGTCTTCCACGGGGATTCGCTCAACCGCCCATCCGTGGACAAAGCTTCATGGGTGCTCGCGGGCATGCGGAACACCGGCACCATCCCGGACGGCACCTGCGGCTCCCTATCAAGAATCTACCGCGAGGATCTTTACCATGCCGCCGAGCAAATCCTCGTCGATACGAAATCCCCGGCCATGGGTTGATTCGTTATTCCGCGTCCACCGTCACTCCACGGCACCCCTTATCATCATCCGCCGATGGCAAACTGCGGATTTCCGACATCAAATCCCCGGCCATCCGCGCCGGGCGGGGATGCCCGGGACTGTTTTCACCGCAAACACATGAGATGCGGATATTAGAACGGCTCATGTCGGGGATGGATTCGTTTCCTTAATGATCCGGCCGCGTCCAGGCCGATGGCATGCCGGTTGCTATTTGAAATGAAACCAAACTCATTTTCATGGTAGATTTCAACAACTCAGGCTTCACCGAGGATCAAACTTCCTACCTCTCCGGCTTTGTCTCCGGCATTCTGCAAGCCCGCGATCTTCCCTTCCTCGGGCAGGACGCGCAAAGCCGTTTCACCCACGAACCGTCCGAAGCGGTCGAGACCGTGTTCCGCACCCCCATCGATGACCTCTGCCGCGAGGAAGTCATCAAGCATGAGCAAAACGGCCTCGATTGTTACGATGCCATCCTCGCCAACGCGGAAACCAACAGTTTTCCCACCGATGGCGACGTCTTCCGCTACAAGTTTCACGGCTTGTTTTTCGTCACTCCCGCGCAGGAAAGCTTCATGCTCCGCTGCCGCATCGCCGGTGGCGCGCTCAGCACCTATCAATTCCGCGGCCTGGCGGAAATCGCCGCCGATTGGGGCCCCGGCCACACCGACCTAACTACCCGCGCCAACCTCCAGGTCCGCGAGATTATGCCGGAAAACTGCCCGGCGATCCTGATGAAACTCAGCGAGCTCGGCCTCACTTCCCAAGGCTCCGGCGCTGACAATGTCCGCAACATCACCGCCACGCCCACCACCGGATTCGATCCCACCGAACTCATGGACGTGATGCCCTACGCCCGGGCGATGCACCATTACATTCTCAAGAACCGTGATCTCTACGGCCTGCCGCGCAAATTCAACATCTCCTACGATTCCGGCGGAAAAATCTCCAGCTGCACCGATACCAATGACATCGGTTTCTACGCGGTGAAAGTCGGCCCTAACAGAAACGACATCGCGCCCGGCGTCTATTTCCGCATGCAACTCTGTGGCATCACGGGGCACAAGCAGTTCGCCACCGATTGTGGTTTGCTGCTCACACCCGCCGAGACAGTTCCCGTAGCCGCCGCACTGATGCGCGTGTTCATCGAAAACGGCGACCGCACAAACCGCAAGAAGGCCCGCCTCAAATACCTCGTCGATGACTGGGGCATCGAGAAAATGCTAGAGGAAACTGCCAAGAAACTCACCTTCCCCCTGCGCTACCTTCCGCTAGACGCCTGCGAGCCTTCGGCCCCGAAGTCCAAGCACGGCCACCTCGGCATCCATCCACAGACCGATGGCAAACACTACATCGGCGTGCTCACCCCGGTGGGTCGCATGTCAGTCGCGCAAATGCTCGCCTTGGCCGACGTCGCGGATCAATTCGGCCGCGGGGAGATCCGGCTAACCGTCTGGCAGAATCTCATCATCCCCGGCATCGCCGAGGAAAACCTCCAAGCCGCCATCACCGCCATCCAGGCGACCGGCCTCGATCACCGGAACAACACGCTCACCGGTGGCCTCATCGCCTGCACTGGCAGTCAGGGTTGCAAATTCGCCGCCGCCGATACCAAAGGCCAGGCCATCGCTCTCGGCAATCATCTCTCCGCCAAAATGATCCTCGATCAGCCCGTCAACATCCACCTCACCGGCTGTCAGAACTCCTGCGCCCAACACTACATCGGCGACATCGGCATGATGGGCACCCGCGTGAAAACCGAAGACGGCTCCACCGTGGATGGCTACAACATCGTGCTCGGCGGCGGAGTCGATGACACCCAGGCCATCGCCCGGGAAATATGGAAATCCGTCCGCGCGGATGAAATGCCCACGCTCATCGAGCAAATCCTCGTCGTCTATCTGCGGGATCGGAATCAGGACGAAACCTTCGCCCAATTTGCTAACCGCCACTCACCGGAGCAACTCACCGAGCTTTGCGATCCTTTGAAAATCGCCGCTGCCTGATCAAAATTATTTCAGCATTTCAGCTTTTCAGCGTTTACCCTCATGCCGCTCACCATTCCTAACACCGCTCCTTTCTCCGGCCCACAGAAAATGTGGCTCAAGGGCTATCTCGATGCCTTGAATTCCGCTCTGGCTCCATCATCCACCGGGAACGCCGCGACTGCACCAACACCCGCCGTCGGTCTGCCGGTCACCATCCTCTGGGGTTCCCAAACTGGAAACTCCGAGAGCCTTGGCAAGAAACTCAGCAAGGCCCTCGCGGCAAAAGGCCATTCCCCCACCCTCCGCGATATGGCGGACGTAACGCCAGCGGATCTATCTGCCACGGAGCATCTCCTGATCATCACCTCCACCTATGGCGATGGCGAACCACCGGACAATGCCGCCGCCCTTCATGCCGCGCTCCACGCAGCAGACGCACCTTCTCTCCCGTCATTAAACTATTCCGTCCTCGCTCTAGGTGACTCCAGCTATCCGGACTTCTGCAAATGCGGCAGCGACTTCGACGAGCGGCTTTCCAGTCTCGGAGCCCAACGCATCACCCCGATCGTCGAGTGCGACGTCGATTACGACAAACCCTTCGCCACTTGGATCTCTCAAGTCGAGCAAGCCCTCAACGTCGCCGCCGCATAGTCCAACTGGAGCGCGGAATTTATTCCGCCAGTCTCACTTTCCTCTCTCCACCCTGTGCCCTCCACCCTCCAACGCCTGCCTGCTCTCAAGCGCACCAGCGCAGCGGACACCGAGCAGGCCAATCTAATCGACCAACTCCTCGCCGAGCAAAAACAGCTCCAAACACCCGTCGCACGGTTTTCCGAAACCCACCACCGCCGCAAGCCCGATCTATCCGACCACTATCGCAGCCTCATCCCGCTCACTAAACCCGGTGATGGCGAGCAATACGCCTTCGAGGTTTCACTCGACCGCTGCACCGGCTGCAAGGCCTGCGTGTCCGCCTGCCACTCGCTCAATGGCCTTGATGATCACGAAGTCTGGCGCGATGTCGGAACATTGTTAGGCGGCAAAGAATCGCCCCAGTGGCAGCAAACCATCACCACCGCCTGCCATCATTGCGAGGACCCCGGCTGCATGAACGGCTGCCCGGTCGGCGCATATGAAAAGGACAAGGACACCGGCATCGTCCGGCACCTGGACGATCAATGCATCGGCTGTTCGTATTGTATCCTCAAGTGCCCCTACGATGTCCCGAAATACTCCAAAAAGCGCGGTATCGTTAGGAAATGCGACATGTGCCACCAGCGCCTCGCCGAAGGAGAGGCTCCCGCCTGCGTGCAAGCCTGTCCCACTGAAGCGATCCGCATTGTGAAAGTGGCCACCACCCGGAAGCCGGAGGCCCGACGGAATGCTGCGAACACGAATCTCTTCCACTCGACAGCCAGCTCCCCGCTCTCAAGCATCGCCGATTCTTCGATCACCCTGCCGACCACCCGCTACATTGGCCGCGAAGTCCCCGCATCCGCCACTGCGGCCGATTGCTCAGCCCTCGTTCCCGAACACGCCCATTGGCCCCTGGTGTTCATGCTCATGTTCACCCAGGCAGGTGTCGGACTCCTCCTAACGTCACACGGCGATCTCACGCTAACACTCACTGGCACGGCCATTTTTTTCTCGGGCATGGGGGCATCCGTCCTCCACCTCGGCCAGCCGCTCAAGGCCTGGCGCTTCTTTATCGGCCTTCGCACCTCATGGCTCTCCCGGGAGATCCTCGCCTTCTCCCTCTTCGCACCCATTCCGCTAGCACTTTCTATTTTCGCGATACTTCCTCATTTCCAGAAATTACCCATCCCATCCTTCATCGCCAATCTTCTCCCAATCTGCTCACTGGCCACTGATCACTCGGCACTTCCCCTCGGTCTCATCGCCGTCTTCACCAGCGTGATGATCTATCATGATACTCACCGCTCGCTCTGGCGCTTTCCGCTAGGAGCCGCCCGCTTCTTCGGCACCGTCGCCTCGTTTGCGGCACTTGGAAATCTCATCGGGCGTGGTCCAGGCCTTCTTGCCTGCGCCCTATTCGCCGCCGCCGTTATCGCCAAGCTGATTCCCGAACTCCGCCTGCTCAAACTCGGCGAGGACGAAGACGCTGCGTGGTCACCGGACACCCATAGCGCCCGGCTCCAGCTCGGTCCGTTAGGCGTGATCCTGCGTGCCCGTATCGCCCTCGCCCTGCTCTCCGTTTTCGTCTCCCTAATCCAGCCGTGGACCGCCCTTCCGATCCTGCTCCTTGCAGAGCTCTTCGAACGCCAGCTATTCTTCCAATCCGTGCAAGCCCCGAAAATGCCCGGCAATTTCGGCCCCGTCCAAAACCATTAGCGGACTGGGAAACTCCGATCGCTTCGTCCGTAAACCGATCATTCCCGCGGATTTCGACCGTCTGGTCATACTCGCCCGCAAGCACTTCGAGCTTTCCCACGACAAGGAGCGGCACAGTTTCATTTCCTATCACGTCGCGCTTCACCGGAGCATCGGTGATGCCGCCCTCCAAGCCGGCAATTTCGAGAGCATCGTGAAGCGCCACTATCTCAACACCCACAACTACTCATGAGGTTCTTCTGGTTTCAGTGGTCTAAACTCTCCTACTTGAGGCGCGCGCTCTTGTTGAACAGAGCCGCTGGGCGGCGATTCCTTAATTCGGCGTTGAAAGGGGT
>JBDTNJ010000215.1:0-10912 GCA_039933825.1 Luteolibacter sp. | reverse complement strand
GCATGGCGGTGAGTCCCTCGGTGTTAGGTAAGGTGATCGATGTCTTCGAGCGGAATTTCCGCGAGCGGGGGGAAATCGGCGCATCGATCAGCATTTGGTGGGACGGAGCGGAGTTGATTTCCCACGGCCACGGGTGGTGCGAAAAGGAAAAAATCCGGCCGTGGACCGAGCGGACACTCGTGCCGGTCTATTCCGCGACGAAGGTGCCCTCTGCGGCGACGCTGCTGATGGCTTTGGAAAGCCGAGGTCTATCGGAAGAGACGCTGGTCCGCGAGGTATGGCCGCGATTTCCCGTAGCAGAGGCGAAGTTTTCCCACTTGCTGTCCCATCAATGCGGGCTGGCGGTACTGGATCATCGGGCCGGGATTTTCGAGCACGCAGAGGTGGTTGCCGCCATCGAAGAACAGATACCGGCGTGGAATTTGAACGATGGTCATGGCTACCATCCGCGGACTTTCGGGGCACTGGCCGAGGAGCCAGTCCGGCGCCTAACGGGTAAAACCCTCGGGCAGTATTGGCGGGAAAAAATCGCTGGGCCGCTTGCATTGGATTTTTGGATAGGACTTCCGCAGGCCGAGTGGCCCCGCGTCGCAAAACTTTACCCGGGCAAGGCGGACAAATCGGAACTGGCGGATGGGTTCTATAAACAACTCACCACTTCCGGCACATTTACCCGGCGTGCGTTTTCTTCGCCTCGCGGGCTGCATGCGATCCACGAGATGAACGAGCCTCCAGCGTGGTCCGCCGGGCTTCCGGCCCTGGGTGGCGTGGGCACAGCCTCGGCGCTGGCGAAATTCTATCAAGCGGCGATCGGCTCCATCGAGAGTCCGCTGTCCGCAGATGTCCGGCAGGCGCTGGTCGCCCCGCAATCCACTGCGGACGACCGGGTTCTGCTGCGTCCCACGAAGTTCACCTGCGGTGCGCAGCAAGACCCTCTGGATGAGAACGGCGAAAAAATCCGTCACCTTTACGGTCCGTCCATTTCGGCATTCGGCCATCCGGGCGCGGGCGGTAGTCACGGTCTGGGTGATCCGGAAACCGGGATATCCTTCGCCTACGTGATGAACCAGATGGATCTGAGCGTGATGCCCGGCGTGAAATGCGTGGAAATGGTGGAGGCGCTGTTTTCGGAGCTTTGAGGAACCCCATCGCCGCTTGACCGCATCCGCTCTTGGAATCCACACTCCCCGCCATGCGCATCCTCACCGGTCTTCAACCCAGCGGAAAACTCCATGTCGGAAATTATTTCGGCGCGATGGAACCTGCCGTCCGCCTTCAGGAAGAGGGGGAGGCGTTCTACTTCATCGCGGATTATCATGCGATGACCTCCTCGCAGGACCCCGCCGCGCTTCGCGAAAATGTCCGCGAGCTCGCCATTGATTTCCTCGCCTGCGGGCTTGATCCGAAACGCGCCGTGTTCTTTCGTCAGAGCGCGGTGCCCGAGGTGAACGAACTCGCATGGATCCTATCCACCGTCTGCCCGATGGGCTTGCTATCCAAGTGCCATTCCTACAAGGACAAGATCGCTAACGGTGTTTCCCCTAACCATGCGCTTTTCGCCTATCCGGTCCTGATGGCGGCGGACATCCTGCTCTACGATTCCAACAAAGTTCCTGTTGGCAAGGACCAGAAACAGCACCTCGAAGTGACCCGCGACCTCGCCGTGAAGCTGAACGAGACCTATGGCGAGGGCACTGCTGTGATTCCCGATCCCATCATCCGCGAGGACACCGCCGTCGTCGCCGGGCTTGATGGCCGAAAGATGAGCAAAAGCTATAACAACACGCTGCCGATCTTCGGTGAGGAGAAGCCGTTGAAGAAGCTCATCATGAAAATCGTCTCGGACTCCACCCCGGTAGAAGACCCGAAACCCACCGAGGGCTCCACGATTCTCTCACTCTACAAGCTTTTCGCCAGTGAGCCCGACTACGCCACCATGATCGCCGATCACGAGAGCGGCGGGTTCGGTTACGGTGATTTCAAGAAGCGCCTCGCCGACGCTTACTGGGACTACTTCGCCCCGATGCGCGCCCGCCGGGAAGAAATTCTGGCGGACCCAGGCTATGTCGATGAAGTGCTCGCCGCTGGTGCCTTACGTGCGCGCGAAGAATCGGATAGGGTCCTCTCCCGCATACGCCATGCGGTTGGACTACGTTAGAATACCCCCATGATGAAAAAACATGCCCTCTGTTTGTTGGTAGATGGTTTTGAGGAAGTCGAAGCCGTCACTCCTATCGATCTTTTACGCCGAGCCGGAGTGGAAGTCATCATTGCTTCGCTTAAAGAAGGACTTGTCACCGGGCGCTGTGGAATCCGCATGATGGCTGATGTTTTGCTTTCTGATGTGAATCCCGGTTCATTCGATTTGTTGCTCATTCCCGGCGGCCCCGGAGTCGCCGAACTGCGCAGCGACGGCCGCCCTGCCGCCCTCGCCCGGGATTTTCATGCAGCGGGGAAAACCATCGCTGCCATCTGTGCAGCGCCGCTTGTATTGAAAGATGCCGGACTGCTGGATGGCCGCCGTTTTACCTCGCACGATTCCGTTCACGATGAATTGCCTGGCGTTACTGACGAGCGGGTGGTGGTGGATGGAAATCTCATCACCTCGCGCGGCGCTGGCACCGCCTTGGATTTCGGCCTCGCACTCGTCCGGCATCTGGTGGGTGAGTCCGGCGTTGCTGAAGTCGAGAGGGCAATCATGGCATAGGTCCGGTGTGCCGCAATACGCTTGCCATCAGTCCTTGACTCGGGGATGGTCCGCGCGTCGTGCCTCCCGACCAAAGAAAGCCGTTGTGGCTCATTCCTAACCTGTTGAGCTTGGATGCTCCGCTTGTTGCGGTGGCTTGGCTTTATATCTTCGCCAAAACCTGGCGGGTCGACTATCACCCGTGGGAAGCCTATGTCTCACTCGCACTGGTTGTCTGGGTGATCTATGTGGCGGACCGCTTGTTGGATGCCTCAGTGCATGACGAGGCATCGGTCAGGCTGCAGGCCCGGCACGCATTTCATCGCAAGCATCAGAAGCTGTTTCTCATCGGTGCAGCGCTAGCCGCGACGACTGCGCTGGTGATCGTAATCGCCTACATGTCGTTTGCGATCTATCACTACGTGCTCATCGGCGGGTTGATGGTGTCCGGGTTTTTCGGACTTTCCCTACTTTCCAGCCAGGACGAACATGAAGCGCCTCATGCGAAAAACGTGCTGGCCGGCGCATCGTTCGCTTACGGCACGGCCATGATGGCGCACGTGTATCTACCGGAGCTCGGAATCTATCAAATGCTGGGTTCGCGCGAGTTCATCTGCTTCGGCGTGTTGTGTATTCTCAATATTTCCGCCATCGATCTGTGGCAACACGCGAGCCGATCTGTTGATTTGGAGACCAAGGCATCGGATGAACTGGCGCTCACCCTGCCGCTTGTGCTACTCGGGGCGGCTTCGCTGTTTTTCGCCGTGCTCGATCATGAAATGGCGACCCGCCCGTTTTTCTATGCGATCCTGACCGGGGCAGCGCTTTTGCATATCCTCAACCGCTCGCGAGCCCGCTTTTCGATGGATGCCCTCCGGGTCATGGCTGATGCCGCCCTCTTGCTGCCCTTTCTCGTCTATCTCGCTGCGACACATTAAAAGGGCGGCTAGTGGATGGCGATCCATGCTTGCGGATTTTTTCAAGCCTCTTAGCCTGACTTCTACGCCATGATAGCCAAACCAGACTCCACAAGATGGCCCGCGTTCCTCATTCTTGGCGCACCGGGCTCGGGAAAGGGAACACAAGGACAGATTCTCGGGCACATCCCACGGTTTTTCCATTGCGCTTGTGGTGATGTCTTTCGCTCGCTCGATACACGCACACCGCTCGGGCAGAGATTCGTTCACTTTTCCAGCAGGGGCGAACTCGTCCCTGACGAACTCACCATCGATCTCTGGAAAGCCCAGCTCGATAATCTAGGCAACACATATACCTACAAGCCGGACATCGACTTCCTCGTTCTTGATGGGATTCCCCGAAACGTCCGCCAAGCTGAGATCCTCGACCGCTATATCGAAGTCCATCAGGTCTTTCATCTTTCCTGTCCGGACCGCAACGAACTCGCCCGTCGGATGCGTAAACGCGCACTCAAGGATAACCGCATCGACGATGCCAGTGACATCGTCATCGACCAGCGCATCGCCACCTATGAAGCGGAAACCAAGCCCATCCTTGAATTCTATCCAGCGGATAGGATTACCATCGTTGATGCCACCCAGCCCCCCGTCAAGGTGCTCTCGGATATCATCCAATGCATCACCGCACTTCCCATTTTTGTGGAGATGTCAAAAAACATCGTTTGATCGATCCATCTATGCGCCTGATTTTCATCGCTACCGGGGATATCGCCCTGCCATCCTTCCGTCATTTACTTGAGCATGGCCCGCGTCCGCTCGCACTCGTCACCCAGCCGGACAAACCCGTTGGCCGCCACCAGGTTCTCACGCCTCCTACCATCAAGAGCGAGGCACTCGCCGCCGGTATCCCTGTCTTTCAGCCTGAGAAAATAGGGGACATCACCGCAGAGCTCGCCGCACTTGATCCCGAGCTGCTCGTTGTCATGGCTTACGGCCAAATCCTACGGAAGGACATCCTTACCCTTGCCAGCAAGGCTATCATCAATCTCCATGCCTCCATCCTGCCGAAATTCCGCGGAGCCGCCTGCATCCAGGCAGCCATCGATGCCGGGGATGCGGAGACCGGCATTACTGCCATGCACGTCGTCCGCCAGCTGGATGCGGGTGATGTTATCCTGATCAAAACGATTCCGATCGCCCCGGATGAAACCGGCGGCACCCTCCACGACCGCCTTGCCCTGCTCGCCCCTGAGACTCTCTCCGAGGCGATCGAGAAACTATCAAACGGCACCGCTGCCCGAATTCCGCAGGATGACTCTCTCTCCAGCTATATCTCCAAGCTTGAGCGCGACGACGGCCGCCTGGATTGGACACAGCCCGCCGCACACATCGCCCGCCGCATCCGTGCTTACGATCCATGGCCCGGCACCTTCACCGTCGCCCTCGAAGGAGGAAAGGAAAAGCGCCTGAAAATTTTTCCGCCCACCGAGCTCGCCCATCACCACCTCGCTCCCGGAGAAGTCGCTAACATCGATGGCCACCTCATCGTCGGCTGCGGGAAAGACGCGCTCCGCCTTGAAAACGTGCAGCCTGACGGCAGCCGCCGCATGTCAGCCGGAGATTACCTGCGCGGTCGCAAGCCCGAGTCCCTCAGCTAGGACGACTCTCATGCTCGCGACCGTCTCCGAAGTCCACTGTAGGAACGCCTTCTCAAGTATCCCGAAACCGTGTTAGGTTAGCACCAATCGCTCCTGATCCCGTTTTCAATAGCGATACAAACCCAAATCACACTTTCCGAAAACTCGAGTTTATTCCAGCTCCTAGTTCTCCGTCCTCACAGGACTGCCTTTCGAAGTAAAATCGCTTCATGGCTCGGACCTTTTCCCAGCCCGATGATGCGGCGCAGCCAATATTTCCACATGCGATCATTCCTTTTGAAGCAGCCATTGAGCAATCTGATCCGCTCCTGCCACGGAATGAACTGATAGTCCCGGACCTTGGGATGCCAGAGATTTTCGAACGCATCAAACAAGCGTATGGGCTGGATGAGGTCGCCGCCAGCGAACGCGTTTGCGTATACCAGGTCATAGTAGAACAAGTAACCGCCGGGCTTTAAAAGTGCTTCTGCCTGCCGCACCACGAACTTGCGATCTTCTTCAGTCCCCAGAGACGACACAACGGTCACGAGAGAAATCCAATCGTATTGACGCGGTGAATCCTGGATCAGTTCTTCCTGTGTTAAATATCGAATGGCCGGATTGAGCTTTCCCGCCATTTGAATGGTTCCGGGGCGGAGATCCATTCCCGTAATTTGTTCGGGACGGAAGCCAAGGTCCACATACATTCTTGATGCCCGACCGGTTCCACATCCGATATCAAGTATTTGCATCGACTCAAGCGGACATTTGACCAACCTCAGCGACTCGCGGGCGAGGTAAAGAAGGCTAAGCCGCATGGTGAGTTGGTAGTCGCTGAAAAGTGGATTCCATGAGTCCGATTCACCCGGCTCAAGCGTATCGTAGGCGGTGATGATGGCATCCCGATAGGAATCAGGTGTTGCTTGTAGTTTCATCTCGGGTTGTTGGGAATCATGATTCATGATAAGGAGCAAGACGCATGCCAATGAACATGGGGTAAGGGAGAGTCTGCTTCAGGGGGGGGGACCTAGCCATTATCAAACAGGCAAGGTATTGGGACAGAAGCGAAAATTCAACGATCTTGCAAGCTGGAAACGGCGGGTCTGTGTGAAACGGGTGCATTTGACCGTTCCAGATATTTCCAACAGAGGTAAGCCAGCCCCCATGAGGTGAGTGCGAACGCCAGCAAGCGCACGATCAGCCATGGCCCGTCGAAAAACGGAAGCCACAGCCAAGGTAGGACCCAGCCGAGGAAGAGCGGCACCGGCGTATGGAACAGGTAAAGCCCATAGCTCAAACGACCGACATGCTGGATCACCGGATTTTCCAGAATCCCGCCCAGCCAGCCTTTGAAACCCGACAAGGTGGATGAAATCAAACCCGCAAATGCGATTGATAACAGGGTCTGTTGGACAAGACTGAACCCAGCGACGGGTCTGCCTGTTTCATTGGAAATGTATAATACCAGATAGCCACAGAGCGCGATCAGGCTGCCCCATTTCAGGCGCGCGTCACCAACGGCCATCCCGCGCTCCATTGCCAATGCCAGCAAGGCGCCTACAGCGAAGTAATCCAGCGATGAGCTGCTGATCGCCTCGCTGTGATGGATTTCCGGAAAATGTTGTGCCAATACCATCCGGCTGACAGGAGCGATCGCGGTGAAAACGAGGAATACGGAGAGCATCGCCTGCCTCGGCGCGAGAAACACCACCAGCGGCCAGATGAGATAAAACTGCATCTGGATTGCCAGAGTCCAGTAGTGCGCCGTGCCAGACGGCCATCCATCCATGTAAGCCATGTGAAAATTCGATAGATGAGCGAAATACAGCCAGCAATAGCGCTGGATGTCCGAAGCTCCGACAACCATGGCGAAAGTCATCGCCACGTAGCACGGCACTAGGATCCGCACCATACGGCGTTTGAGGAAATGGGCGTAGGTTTTTGTTCGCCAGGGTAGCGAGTGGGCGTCTCCCACCGTTCGCTCGCGGAGGAGGATTCGGGTGATCAGAAATCCGGTTAAAGTGAGGAAAAAGAACAACCCGATTTCAAAAGGGAAGGGCCCGCGCCAGGCTTTCGATGCCCAGTGATGCCACATCACACCCAGCACCGCGAAAGCTCTCCATCCGTCCAGCTGGGTGTTTCGAATCGTAGACAAGGTCAGAGTCTCAAATTTCTCCGCGAATCGGGGGTGTCTGTCGCTGTGCCGAAGCAGTGGGTGATTGCTATCGAAGGTTGGTCCATTTTAATCCGGCGATTCCCGTTATTTCAATTGGTGATGATGGGTAGGCGCTTTTTTTGATTCCGAACATTCATCTTATCGTCAAGGGGTGTTTCGTTGGAGTAGCCCGCCATGGTGCTTAACAGTGCTGGTTTCGCCGTGATGGCCTTGCGGATATCAGCGTCTGTCGTTTGGTTAAAGACCACTTCGTCCTTATCGTTCACGAATACGAGGAGGTGGCCCGTGTACTGAAACCCTCCGACGTTTCCCTGGCCCTTGTTATCACTATCATAGGTGGTGACGAATGGCTCGAGAGCATTGGCCGAATCGGCTCCTGGTTGTAATTCTACCGGAAATTCCTGAGCGGATAGGACAATATACTCGTCGGGTTGGCGCTGATTGCGGCCGATGAATATGATCTTGCCGGTGAGCTTGGGGAGCGGGATGTCATTGCTGCTATTGTGCATTTTCACAGTACAGGAGATCTCCTGTGTCACCATATAGTAGCTGTTTTCTTTTTTACGACGTTTGCCAATTACCACCTCCACAATGAGAGGAGGCAGGGGCGTGGGAAGGGTTGCCGCTTCCCTGATGATTTTCGCTTGGGAATCCGCATCAAACTGGTCGAGGGCGACGGTGAAGTCCTTTGCTGTATCGGCACGTCGGAAACGGACGGATTTACCATTCACAGAGAGCAACTCGATTTCCAAGGCGCGTCCTTTTACATCATGCACGGACATCGCCGGGCCAGCCTGCACCAGAGCGGACATGCCGATCATCGCCGCCAGCAAGGTCCGGAATACTTCGGTTCGGTTTAAATTCATACACCGGATGCAAGCAAATACTCTGCTAGGATGTCAATCTTTTGTAAGCCTTGAAAAATGGCGGACATGGCATTTCTTGCAGTTCGCGGGAGCGGAAGCTAGGAATTGTGAATGCCGCTGCTGACGAAAAATTTTGATTATACCCTGCCGGAGGAATTGATTGCCGCCCGGCCGCTTGCCGAGCGCGCGGCATCCCGGATGTTGGTGGTGCATCGGGAAAGTGGGTGGATCGAGCACCGGATGTTTCGGGATTTTCCAGAGTATTTGAAGGCGGATGACCTTTTGGTGCTGAATGATACGAAAGTGATTCCAGCACGGGTGTTTTCGGATGATGGGAAGAAGGAGCTGCTTTGCCTCGACCGGATTTCCCCGCTTGAGTGGCGCTGTTTGGTCAGGCCGGGACGAATGATGAAGCCCGGGCGGACCGTGACGGTGGGCGGAGTCAAAGGGACCGTGATTGAAGTTTTTGATAACGGCGATCGCCGGGTCTTGTGGGAGGCTCCGGTGGATTTGAACGAGCACGGCCACCTGGCGCTGCCACATTATATGGGGCGTGAGGATGAAGTGTCGGATCGGGAGCGGTATCAGACAGTATTCGCGCGGGAGGAGGGGGCGGTGGCGGCGCCAACGGCGGGGCTGCATTTCACGCCGGAAATGTTAGCTGGGATCCGTCACGCCTTTCTCACCTTGCATGTGGGCGTTGGGACTTTCCGCCCGGTCAGTGTCGAAGTGATTGCGGATCACGTCATGCATTCCGAGCGCTACGTGGTAACGGCGGAAACGGCGGGAAATGTGAATTCCGCAAGCAGGGTTGTGGCGGTCGGAACGACGGTGACCCGGGTGCTGGAGTCTCTGCGGATCGGGGGGCGTGGATTTGGGATTGGGAATGGAGAGAGGAGGGGGGAGACGGACATTTTTATTCACCCGCCGTATGAATTCGGCGTGATCGGCGCTTTGCTGACGAATTTCCATTTGCCGCAGAGCACGTTGATCATGCTGGTGAGCGCGTTTGCCGGGCAGGAGTTGGTGATGGAGGCCTACCGCAAGGCCGTCGAGCAGCGCTATCGATTTTTCAGCTATGGCGATTGCATGTTGCTGGTCTGATGTGAAAAATCGCCGGCGATGAAAATGATTTCCTGGAATGTGAATGGCATCCGCGCGGTGATTGCGAAGAACTTTGGTGAATTTGTTAGCACCGAACAGCCGGACATTCTGTGTCTTCAGGAGACCAAGGCGCGCCCGGAACAAGTGCAACTGCCACTAGAACTCGGCGGCTATCATGCTTATTGGAATTCTGCGGAGAAACCCGGCTACTCCGGCGTCGCGGTTTTCACCCGACAAAAGCCGCTCGATGTCCAACTCGGTATGGGAATCGGCGAGCATGACACCGAAGGCCGTGTGCTCACCTTGGAATATCCGGAATTTATTCTGGTAAATGTTTACACTCCCAATGCGCAGGATGAATTGCGGCGATTGTCATACCGCCTCCAATGGGATGAGGTTTTCCGGCTGCATTTGCTAGAGAATGCCAAGCGCAAGCCGGTAATCTTTTGTGGTGATCTAAATGTGGCGCATCAGGAAATTGATTTGGCGCGGCCGCGCGAAAACCGCAGAAATCCAGGGTTTTCCGATGAGGAGCGCGAAAGTTTCGGTAAACTGTTGGAATGTGGATTTACCGATACCTTCCGCCATCATCATCCGGATCTGACAGATGCCTACTCGTGGTGGTCGTACCGCGCCGGTGCCCGCCCGAGGAATATTGGCTGGAGAATTGATTATTTCGGCGTTTCCACTCATTTTGTCGATCGGGTGGTTTCTGCGGAAATCCTACCGCAAGTGACAGGCTCCGACCATTGCCCCGTGGCAATCACACTGGCTTGAGGCCGGTGTTGTGTGATGGCGGCGCTCCCGAGGCACAAAAAATGGGTGTGTGTTCACTTGAAGCACACACCCTGGTTTTCAAAAGAATCACTTCACTGGATCAGGCTTTTTTGCATACACGGAGCACCAGCCTCCCGCGAGCACGATCTTCATGCCCACCGCAGCGCAAGGTCCTGACGCCTCGCCTGGCTTGCCTTGAAATAGCGCGCAACCGGAGCAGATCATTTCAGGTTTGTGCTGGGGATACTTCGTCGCGTCCACCTTGGTGCTGTCTTCCTTGTAACCGAGTGCCATGGCGATCGGGTCGGTTTCCTCCAGCTTGACCGGTGGGGGCGGAGCCTGGCCACAAAGGCTGCTGGTGAGAGCGAGTGGCGCACCTGCGGTCACAGCGAGTTTAAAGAGAAAGTTGCGTCGGGTGTTCATGTTTATTTGAATGTTGTGTTCGCGTCTGAAATTGATAGAGGCGGCTTCCTGCTCGTCATCCCAATTCGGACATGGCCGAAATTAGGTGCTTAACATTGCGATTACACGGATTTTTTCCGAAAATTTCAGCCCCAAATGAGATTCATTTTCAATAGTTTGCATCTACACGTGCCGCCTACTGGCTGAGAAAGCGGTGTTTTACCGCGTGCTGCTTGCCGAGTTCCAGCAGAGGGCCGGCGTCGTCTCCCAACTCATTACCCACGATTTCATATTCCTGCTTGAGATTGGTATGAATGAGATAGGGGTTGTCCGTGTTGATGCAGTAG
>JBDTNJ010000214.1:0-38442 GCA_039933825.1 Luteolibacter sp. | reverse complement strand
AGTTCGAGATCGACGACGCGCTTCTTTAGCGATTCTGGCAGTGCGGCTCCAATCTTGCGTAGGAACTCGACTCCTTCGAGGGAATCGATCACGCGCTTTGGAATCAGATAGCGGGGCATGACATCCGTTTCCTCCAGCCAGCGTGGTGGGCCGGGGAAGACGGTTTCATCAGACTGATAGAACTCTTTGCGGCCTGGGAGGAGGCGTACCGAGTGGGAGACATTTTCCCCGGCGGCGGTGACGAGTTGGAGCGCGAAACTTTTGCCATCGTATGGATCGTCCTCGCAAACCCAGGCCAGGCGCTCTTCGGAGACCTTGAACGGGCGTTCGTCGAGGTTGACGATGTAGCCGGTGAGCGCGGGTTGGCGGAACACGCGGTTCATGAATCGGCAGGATTCCTCCTGATCGAAGTCCAGCGTGGTGTCGCCATATTTTCGATAGAAAGCGAGGTAGTGTTCCCACAACGTCTGGCTGGAGGCATCCATCAGAAGAGCCGCTTCGTGATGAAGGTTGACGTAGTTCTCGATATCGTTCTTTTCGCGAAGCTGGATCCAGACGCCCGCTTTCTCCTCCTTCACCTCGATGCGGGCTTCGTTGATGGTGGCGACCAAGCGGAATCCGACAGTGAGTGGCGCATCCTGCGGCGGGCGTTCGTTGACTTGCTCGATGCGCTCATACCAAGCGGCGACTTCGCGCTCCTGTTCCCAGTCCGCCATTTTTTTCTGCACGTGACCGAGGTCGGTGATCACGCTCATGAACTCGGGGTAGGCGAGTTTCTTTTTGTAGAAGGCGTAGGCGATGTAGTTCCAGAACTCGAGGATATCGCCGGGAGGCATTGGCCAGAGTTCCAATGGCTCATAAGTGGTGATCTCCCAACGCGGGGTGATGCGGACCATGTCGTGGTCGTGGAGTTCACCCTCGATCACATAGCGGCGGTAGCGCTTTTCGATTTTCGTAACGAAATCAGCTTCCTTGTCGTCGAGTTCACGGCCGAGTTTCTCTTCGATGATGTCGAGCACCGGGGTGTCGTCAAATTCGTTAGGTGACTCGGGCAGATCCTCGCCGCGGTGCATGCGCTCCATCATGGTCGCATACTGGCAGGCACCGGCGACTAGTTCATCCTCGGCGGTGCAGGAGCCGAACCAGCGGTTCCCCTGAAGGCGCAGGCTGGTGCGGAAAATACCGGCCTCATCCTCGACCCGGCCTTGAATGAAAAGGTGATTGCCGAAAATCTGGGTGACAGCCCCATCTTTTTGAAGCATTTCTCCCCGTTTTCTTGCATCTTCAGGGAAACTGTTGAGAAAATTGAGGGTCGCTCTATCTGGATTCATCGCGTCTGGAGTTGAAAAATTGCCCGGAAATCGACGCAACAAGCATCTTGCCATGCGACGCATCGCCGGGAAGGAAGTTTAAGACACGAAAAGGAAAGCACGCAATAAAAACCTTAGTAGCAGATTTCCCACCTGGATTCCTTGCCGGGGCCAGCGGGGTGGCTAGCTTCTCCCGGCGCAACAGGCCCGCACGGAAATACCCAGCCCGCCGATGACAAACAGGGCCGGGAACCAAATCGAATACCCTGGAGCGAGGGAATCGGGAAATAAAACAGCGAAATCCGGGTAGGCCGGGTTGACGCGGCAAGTAAGTGATTTTCCTATTGGAAATTCCGCCGCCCGGGCTTCGAGCTCCGTTCGTTTCAGGGACCACGGGCTACCGCGCAGGGTGAGATGATCGCCGGTGTGGGACGTGCCCTTCCATTCATAGCCGAAACTCAGATCCAGTCGAAACTCCATCGGGGAATCCGGGTCATGCCGCCGCTCCTCCACTTCGGAGCTCAAAATTACACACTGCACCTCCGGCCAAGCCCGCATGTCACGGGCCCGAAGGTAGCTGCGGCCCATCAGCCAGACGAACAAGGACCCGATCGCTGCCAGGATCAGTCCCAGAGCCACTAAGAAGATGCGCCCCCCGAGAGTGGGAGAGCTCGCGTGCTGCCATTCACGGGAAATTTCAGAATTTTCGGCCACGCGGAAGCAATGCTTCAAATTCCCTCATCACGCTACCCGAAATCCGACCAGCGAAAATTTTTAATGTCGTTTCGGATTTTCGGGGGTTTAATGTCAGCAATGCGTCATCGCCATCTTATCATGATTTTCGGCTTCGCGGCGTTTGCATTCCTCGGATACTGGCTGGCAGGGACTGCTGCCCCACGCAGAGTGGCTCGCGAAAATCATGTCGCGATTGAAGTCGTGCCAAAGCGCATTGTGCCCGTGGACGATGAGATGCCGAAATTTAAACGCGGCGAGCGAGGTCCATCCGCGATGAGGGACGAGGAAGCCTCTAAAGCGGGTGCGCTCTCGAACCAGCGTGTGCTGGTTTTCAAGGATCGTGCGGCACTTGAGGATTTTCTCAAAAGGGCAGGGGATCGCATCCGTTTGATGGGCCGCTTGGATGCCCTGAATGCGCTGCGGGTCGGATTTCTGAATTACGGGGATCTCGCGGAATTGCTCACTGGAAATGAGGAGGCTTCGTTGATTTTCCCCGTCGATATTCCTACCCGCGGTCAAGGGAAAGCCCAAGACAGCGCTGTGGCACTCGGAGCGGGTTTGCTGGATTCATTAGGGATTACCGGTGACAACTCCTCATGGGGAAAGGGTATTCTAATCGCTATTCTCGATACCGGAGTCATGTCGAATCCTGCATTCAAAAGCCGGATTTCCTCGATCAATCTCGTGCCACTTCCTGGTGATCTATCGACACAGAATGGACACGCGACAGCGGTGGCATCCATGATCATCGGGCAAGGATCGCTCACGCCCGGTGTTGCCCCAGGCGCGGATATTCTATCGATCCGGATTGCAAATGACCTAGGGCAATCCGACAGCTACCTGCTCGCAAGTGGCATCCTTGCCGCTGTGGATGGAGGAGCCAAAATCATCAATATTTCGATGGGTAGCGACAACCCGAGCCCCCTCATCACGAAGGCGCTCGAATACGCTTACGCTGCTGGGGTTCTGGTCGTCGCGGCTGTCGGAAACAACGGCACCAATCAGGTTTCCCATCCGGCCGCCGACCCGGGAGTGATCGGATTGGGCGCGGTGGATGCCCGCAATGATCACTTGGATTTTTCGAACACGGGAAATCAGGTGGCGATTTCCACGGCCGGTTTCGGGATCAATGCCGCTTGGCAAAGTGACCAGGCCGCAGCGGTTAGCGGCACTTCGTTCAGCTCTCCCATTTTTGTAGGTGCGGTTGCCGGTGTGGCCGGCGTGATGGGCATCTCCATCCAGAAAGCTGCCGAGTTGCTGATTTCCCATGCCAATGATGGCGGTGTCGCCGGAGCAGATAGTGTGCTCGGGGCCGGCACTCTTGATGTCGGCCGGGCATTGAACGCAGTCACACCCGGCATTTACGATGCCGCACTCGCTTCGCAACGCGTCACTGAACCCACACTCGGCGCTCCTAACGGAGAAATCGAAGTGCTCGTCCAAAACCGGGGCACCGAGACCCTCATTAACACCGCGGTGGATGTCTCGACTCCCGCCGGAACCACTTCTGCCAACATCACTTCGCTCGCTCCCAATGCCGTGCAAACCGTCCGTGTCCCGATCCCCCAAGCCTCATCCGCCCCACTCCTCTACGATTCGAGGGTCCGCTTGTCCGGCGGAATCCAGGACTCGAAACCCTCCAACGACCGCCGTGTTGATCAATTTATTCCGGGCGGCAAATAGCGTATTGTTAGTTCTTGCGCTGGCGATCCCTGCGAAGGCCGCACCGTCAACGCGTGAGGCACCCAATTTTTCCGCCACTCCGGCCAACCAACTCGTCGTCGCCGGAAACGCCTGCGGCCCCACGGCACTTCTCAACGCATTCCGTTTCGGGAATAGCGACTGGCAACGCGCATCTAACAATATCACCGGTGCCACCGACAAGGAGCGCATCTACACCCTGATCCGCGAATGTGGCATGCGCCCGTCGAGCCATCTGAAAGGCCATCCGCGCTGGTCCCGCAAGGGCGTGAACATCGCCGATCTTTGCGACATGGCGAACGAGACAGCCCGCGGCCAGATGCTGCCGCTCATCAGCCAGGAAGTGTTCTTTGCAAGAAAAGGCGAGACTCAGGAAAAGCTCCTCCAGCGCGTCCATCAGCGGCTCGATGTCTCGCTATCCAAAGGACTGCCGCCGATCCTCAGCTTGCGCCGCTACGTCCTACGTGGCTCGGAGTGGATCGTGCTGGATGCCCATTTCGTCACGCTGATTAGCATCCCCCAAAAGCTCGAAAAGGGCACCCGCACATTCCCCATCACTTATGCCGATCCCTGGGGCGGAAAGATTGCGAGCGGAAACATTGCCATCCCGGAGCGTGCCGTTCTATCCAATTCCGCCAATACAGCGCCCTGTCTCGAAGCCGTTTTCCCCCAATCCTCCGTCGGCAAGAAACTCGTCCGCCCCGGCGAGCCAACCATGCTCACTTTATCTGCCGTCCTCGGCAGGTGGTGATGGGGAGCACAGGCACCAAAGCCTGTCCGGCGTTCAACGCAGAGTCGATGGGCGACTGCTCTACTTATCTAACGATTACAGGATCGGAAACCTGTGACTGTCTCGAATGCGTTGGAATCCGCAGTGCCAGATTGTGAAACTCGTGCTAAGGACCGAACATCAGGTGCACGACGCAAGTTGTTATCCGTCGAACTGGCAACTAATTCCTTGGCAGTGAGTGCCGAAAGCATAAGTTCAGGGTGCAAACATCCCCATGCAGAAGAGCTTTCCCCTTGTTTCAATATCTCCTTCGTCTCGCCCAAAGACTGAGGGCTTGTGCATTCGTGCGCGCCACCGATCAGCCATGAAAACGCCAATTTATATCGCGGCATGGCTCATTTGCGGGGGCTTGAAGGTCTCCGCTGGGTTGCCCCTCACGGAAAGCACGTTCACGGAAATCATCCAAGAGGCCAATGTGGTGGCCGCTTCCAGCAAGGCCGTTACCCGCGCAAGGACGAACACACTCTTCAAGTCGCCCGACTTGGTGCGAACAGGGCAGATTTCGCGTGTCGAGCTGACGGCCAAGGATCAGACGATCACGAGGGTCGGCGCGAACACCACTTTCACCTTCGCGCCCACGGGACGGGACATTCAGTTGAAACAAGGCAGTGTCCTGTTCCACTCGCCAGCCGGGGCAGGTGGCGGGGCGATCAAAAACCGGGGTAGTTCGGCGGCGGTGTTGGGCACCACACTGATCGGTGCAGTCCTGCCGGATGGCCGGTTCAAGGTTCTGGACCTTGAAGGCAGTGTCAAAGTGACCATACTTAATGGAGATACCGTCACCCTGAAACCCGGTCAGATGGTGATCGTTTCGGCAGACGGTAACAAAATTGGCGATGTGATGGATTTTAAGTTAGGGGATCTCGCCGCTCGTTTACAGCTAGTCGTGGGGTTTTCCAAACCGGTGCCATCGTGGTCCCTGATTGAAGCGGCGATTCAAGCGCAAAATGAGCAAATCGCCTCGGGAACACTCACCCAGCTGTTTCCATTTCAAGAGTCCGGCTTTGGACTGGATATCAGGTATCGGGGATTGAATGACCTGCCGTTCTATTCGTTCAATGGTCTCGGAAACCCTCTGGACTTCCCTGGCAGTGGAGGGGTCGGACCGACTCCCGGCGGGCCGGGCGGCTATCAGCTTCTCCCGCCGTGGTTCAATCAGGCTAACGGTTTCGTGATTATCAATCCTCCACCCGCCACTGATGTCAATCCACCCGCTGCATCCGGATCAGTGAAATCACCCTGACTGGGACGCCTCAGGATTTCAGAACGGTTCCTGATGTCTTGAGCCGCGCGGCGACGACTTTTTGAATCGCATCTCGGAGTTTCGGTTCTCGCTGGAGGAGTTTTAGAAATGGGTCGCGTGCAAGAGTTAGGAAAACACATTCGGTGCTGGTCCGGATGGTGGCGGTGCGTGTGGTGTCCTCCATCAGCGCGATCTCGCCGAAGTGATCGCCATCGTCCATCGTGCGGATTTGCTTTTGCACGCCATCGGCGGCGGTGATCCAGACGGTAAGCCTGCCGCGCGCGAGTAGATAGAACTTGTCGCCCGGATCTCCTTGACGAAACACTTCGCGATCCGCAGGGCAGCGTTCGGTGATAAACAGATCGGCGAGCGAGGTGAGCACCTCCTTGTCGAGGGATTGCAGCATCGGAATCGAGTGCAGCCGTGAAGCCTCAACACGAGCACCGCCCCCCTCCGCAATGACGAAGCCCTGCTGCTTTTCCCAAAGCTTTGCGTAAACGCCGCCGCAGGCCAGGAGTTCATGATGTTTGCCTTGCTCGACCAGGCGTCCGCCGTCCATCACGAAAATACGATCCATGTTGACGATGGCGGCGAGCCGATGGGTGACGGAAACCACCGTGCGACCTTCCGCGACTTTAGCTAATACCAGATTGATCGATGCCTCGGTGGCGGCGTCGAGAGCGGAGGTCGCCTCGTCCAGCACTAGCACCCTGGGATCGCGCAGCAGTGCGCGCGCGATAGCGATTCGCTGACGTTGACCGCCGGAAAGTCGACCGCCGCGCTCACCGACGGGCGTGTTGTAGCCGTTAGCCATCGCCATGATGAGGTCGTGCATTTCAGCGGCGCGGGCGGCGTCTTCGATCTCGGCATCGGTGGCATCCGGCTTGCCGATGCGGATGTTTTCGCGGATGGAGGTATTGAAGAGAATGCTTTCCTGAAACACGATTCCGAGCTGTCCGCGCAAGGATCCCTGAGAGAAATCGCGCAGGTTGTTTCCATCCATGGCAATCACGCCAGCGGCAGGTTCGTAAAAACGGGTTAGCAGTGTGAGCACCGTGCTCTTGCCTGAACCGCTCGGGCCGACAAAAGCCACCGATTCCCCGGCACGGATGGTAAGACTAACGTCGTCCAGATTCAGTTGCGCCGGAGTGTAGCCGAATTTCACGCTTTCCAATTGAATTTCACGCGACAAGCGCGGCAGATCGGGTGCGTCTGGCGGATCGACAACGCCGGGGTTTTCATCCAGCAGATCCTGAATCCGTTGCATGCCAGAACCGGCCTGAACCAGCGTCGGGAAGTAGTGCATGGAAGTTGCCAACGATTCGATGAAGGTTCCGAACAGCGCTTGGAAAGCGGCAAATGAACCGATCGAGAGTTGGCCGCGAAATGCCATGTACCCACCCACGGTCAGCACTAACACCTGCACCACTAGGGTGCCGATGTATGCCGTACGTTCGATGAGCGAACTCAGGAAATTCACCCGCAAACAGGCCGCCGCCTGTTGGGCGATCCGATCGGAAAAACGTGCCAGCATGGAGCTTTCCAAACTGAAGGCCTTGATGATGGCTTGGCCGGAAATGTTTTCCTGCACAGCACCGGCGGTTTGTGACTCGTTTTGCTTGCGCTGATAGCCCGCTTCTGTCGCCTTTGGCGTGATCAGGCGTGGCCCGAACAAACAGGCCGGAATGGCCAACATGGCGATGAGGCCCAGCCGCCAGTCGAGCAGGAATAACAGGACCGCGCTCAATGCAATGTTCAGCAGCGGCAGCGCACAATCGTCCAATGCGGACGCCAACGCCTGTTCGAATGAGGTTAGGTCGTTGGAAAAACGCGCGATGATGTCGGCCGCCTCAGAGCGAGCATAGAAGTCTGCGGACAAGCGCTGGAGATGGGTGAACATTTTCCAGCGGAGGTCGTTGAGCAATCCGGTGGAAAACCTGGCATAGAGGAAATCGAGTCCCAAACCTGCCGCCGAAGCCACGATCAGGCCGCCTGCCAAGACCATGAGGATGCTGACAAGGTTCTGCTCGTTTTTCGGAATGATCGCAAAATCCACAAGGTATTTGAAACCCATCGGCACGGCGGCGGTGAAAGCCATCTCGATCAGAAGGCCGGTAAAAATGAGTAGTCCCATGCCCCAGCGTTCCCGTAATGCCGCGCTCACGTGCCGCAGGATCTCCCCGATTCCGGATGATCGAACGGCTGCGGGCGGCTGGGTTTTCCGGGTCATTGAATTCACATTCATCCGGTTATTTCGCGTCCATTTTCCAAATACCCGCCCACGCGGCAGGTGGATGCGCGATCAATTCTCCGCAGCGTGCCGAAAGGGCTTTGCTTGGGCCATCGGAAACCTCCCGCACCAGCGCTTCAAATTGCACCAGCGCTTCCGCAAAATTTCCCGAGGAATATTCGTCGTAGGCGGTATGATAGAGTTGGCAGATTTCCGCGAACTCCGGAGGGGTGCAGGGATTTTCACACTCGAACAGTTCCACCGGCTCGCTCTTGCCCTTTACGATCACACGATCCACGAGGCGATGTGGGCGCTGTGTGCTGAATTGTGAAAAGGTCATACGCGTGACTAACAACTTCACGCCGTAATACTTGGTCAGTGCCTCTACCCGCGATGCCTCGTTCACCGTATCGCCGACGAGACCATAATCGAGACGTTGCGCTGAGCCCTTGTTCCCGACAAGCACCGCGCCGCTATGGAGCGCCACGCCATAACCGAAAATCTTATGAACTTCCGGCGACAATGACGCGCGCAGGTTCTCCATGGCATTGATCAATTTGATTGCGGCGCAACTGGCGCGATCCGCTGCATCGGGCTGAGCTTGCGGAGCTCCCCAATAACTCAAGAACTGATCGCCTAGGAAGTGCTCCAGGTTTCCCTCCTCGCCCATGATGGCATTGGTTTGCGCCTCGAAAACGCGGTTGAGCAGCTCGAACATGCCCTGTGGGCCTAGCATCTCGGCCAGCGGTGTGGAGTTGCGCAAGTCAGTTAGGAGTAAGGTAACATCGGCACGGCGCGGTTCCATCGAACCAGGATCTTCCAGCACAGCCTCCAGAACTTTTGGAGAAAAGTAGAGCCCCATCGTGTTCCGCAGCATCATGCGTTCCAGCCGCTCCAACACGAAATCATAGAAGAATACGGTCAGACTGATCAGCATCAAAACCATCACCGGAACGGACAATGGGATCGCCCAGCCGATGTGATTGAATAACCACTGCGCGCTGAACAGATAGCCAAGCCCCAGGCCAATCACCGCTAACAATCGTGTGCCGGGCTGGCGGATGATGAAACACGATGCAGCCGCCAGCACGCCCGACATGCCAATGATCCAGAGAGTCGCCCCTTGAGATGGCTCGACCGGAAAATCTCCCCGCAGCGCAGCATTGATGAAATGCAGATGGATTTCCGGTCCTGCCATCGGCTTGGGATCGGTGAACGGCGTGTTGTGTTCGTCATGAAAAATTTCGGCGGTGGGTCCGATCAGGACGATTTTTCCTGCGAAAAATTTCCCGTTAGCATAAGTTTTCTCCCATAGCTTCGGTGAGAGCACATCTCCGATTGGACAAGGCTTGTAAGCGCGGCCCGGCGGAGCGGTGTAACGAAAAAGCCGGGATTCAAAGCCCGGGGGTATCGCATCGGCACGGCCGAATTTCCGCAGCGCGCGCGCATCCATTGATTCGAGCACGACTCCCTCGGGCACCAGATCGCCCACTTGTGAACTGGTCTGGCGGAAACTCGCCCGGCGGAGGGTGGCATCGAAATCCGGCCAGATGTTGACATATCCCAAGCGATCATCTGCCACGCTTGAGTCGGTTGCCGCCGATTGTAGAATACTTTCGTTAGGCAACAGCAATTCCGTGAACTCCCCGCGTTCGGTCTGGCCGACGTTGATATTGTAGCCGATGACCACTCGGTCCTGGTATTTTTCAAGTGCCTGATGAAACTCTTCGTCGCCAGCGCTCGCAGAAGCGCAGACGAGGTCGAGAACGATGACTTTCGCCCCGGCATCGGCAAGCTTTTCGATCAATCGCGCCCAGACCTCGCGTGACCATGGGAAGTTGTTTTGCAAATGCCGCAGTACCGGTTCGCGTTGCAGTTCCTCATCGCTGAAATCCGATGAATAAACCGGTTTATCAATGCCGATGAGAGCGAGCCGATCATCCATCGGTGTCTTGCGACCGAGCCGCACCTGCCAGTCCTGCGCGAAAAACTCCATCTGCTGCAGCGGCACAAAGCCCCGTGCCCACAGCAGCACAAAGCCCACAGTGCAAATCGCGCAAATGGCGAGGACGACCAGCGGACGGCGATTTGCAGTTTTCACTGTTTGATGACTGATGACAGGCCTAGGGGAAGGCAAGCACATTTGTCGGAGGGCTTTGCGCCAACTCGTCGGAAAGTTTGGAACGATTTTTCGCGTGACCCTGCGGAAATGAAACGCCACTTTCTTCGCACACCAATCGCAAAACCCATGGGAAACTTCGCCGCCTTCGAACAAAAAATGACCACCGCCGGAATGGGCGATGCCGCCATCCGTGCTTTCCGCCGCAATTATGAAGCGCTGCTTCGTAATGAAACCGGCATGATCCCCGAGGACTCCATCGCCCCCGCCACCGGCCTAGCATCGTTCACAAGCATCGCTGCCAGTGCTCCCGCCGATGCCGCGCTGCTCGCTCAATCCGTAGTCATCAAGCTCAACGGCGGCCTCGGCACCGGCATGGGCTTGCAGGGCCCGAAGAGTCTTCTATCCGTTCGTGAGGGTGTCAATTTTCTCGACCTCATGGTCCGTCAGATCATCGACCTGCGCGAGACCAGCGGCGCGCCTGTCCGGCTGCTGCTCATGAACAGCTTCAGCACCAGCGCGGACACACTCGGCCACTTGGAAAAATACCGCGCCGCCGGACTCGCCGATGCCGCGGAAGTCGAGCTGATGCAAAATCAGATCCCGAAAATCGATGCCGCCACCCTCGCTCCCGTCGAGTGGCCCGCTGACCGCGATCACGAATGGTGCCCACCCGGCCACGGCGATCTCTATCCGGCGCTCGTTGGCAGCGGTTGGCTGGATCGCCTGCTCGCCGAGGGCGTAAAATACGCCTTTGTTTCCAACTCCGACAACCTCGGAGCTATC
Source organism: Luteolibacter sp. (assembly GCA_039933825.1). Lineage (GTDB taxonomy): Bacteria > Verrucomicrobiota > Verrucomicrobiia > Verrucomicrobiales > Akkermansiaceae > Luteolibacter. Next base: position 27,528 of record JBDTNJ010000214.1, on the reverse strand, counting down.
CTCGATCCTACCATCCTCAAATACTTTGCGGACTCCGGCGCACCCTTTCTCATGGAAGTGACCCGTCGCACCGCCGCCGATCGCAAGGGCGGTCACCTCGCGGTTAGAAAAAGCGACGGCAGGCTCCTGCTCCGCGAGGTCGCCCAATGTCCGGACGCGGATAGCGAGGCGTTCCAGGATATCGACCGACACCAGTATTTCAATACCAACAGCCTCTGGCTCCGTCTCGATCTCCTCAAAGAGCAGCTCGCCGCCGACTCCGGCGTCCTGCCGCTGCCGATGATCCGCAACAACAAGACCGTCGATCCACGCGATAAAAAATCTACCGCTGTCATCCAGTTGGAAATCGCCATGGGAGCCGCCATCGAATGCTTTGCGGGGTCCACCGCGATCGATGTCCCGCGAAGCCGTTTTGCCCCTGTGAAAACCACCGGCGATCTGCTCGCCCTCCGGTCTGACGCCTACGAAGTCCTCGCCGACGGCCAAGTTCGCCTCGCGGCCACGCGCAATGGCGTGCCACCGACCATCGCCCTATCCGATGATTACAAACTCGTCGATCAAATCGAAGCCCTCGGTGTCCCCAGCCTGATCCGCTGCCAGTCCCTGAAAATCACCGGCCCTGTCCACCTCGCCCCCGGCGTCATCATCGAAGGCGATGTAGCGATCAACAACTCCAGCCCAGAGCGTAAAACTCTCCAAGCCGGCGTCTATCAAAACACCAGCATCGAGCTCTAAGCCGCCCAAATCGGTCTCTTGTGATTTCGGTGCCCCGTCCCACGGAGCGCGGAATTCATTCCGCCTCTTGTGTTCGTCCAGCGCCAGCGTCGACGAACACTCTTCCCGCGCCGTGCCAAATGCTCCATCCATCCTTGAAAGAAGTTGATAGGTATCGAAGCACACGAGGCATGCCTGAAGCGCAAAGCAGAATCGTCACTTTGAACAACCCAGTTGTGGAAATGCGGCACCTGACCCGATTTCAAAGTGAACAGTGCAGCCGCGTCTAAACCCTCATTCGGAGCCAAACGGAATTTCTCCCCCGGAAAGTGAAATTATTTTTTCGGGAGGGACTTGCGGGAGATTTGGTATTGCCAATCTGCAAATTGAGTAATACCTTTCGTGTATGAAAACGATCTCACTCAAGATTCCCGACGAGCTGGTTTCGCGCGTGGATGCCGTGGCCCGCGCCAAGCGGACCAGCCGCTCCGCAGTGATGCGCGAGGCTCTGGAGGAGAAGCTGATGGCAACGGCGCGGCAAAGCACGCCCAGCCTCTACGAGCGCAGTGCGGATCTATGTGGCAAGGGCGATAGCGGCCTAGGTGATCTGGCTGCCAATCCGAAACATCTGGAAGGTTTCGGATCGTGAACGAGGTGCTGGTGGATACGGGGCCGCTAGTTGCCTACTTGGATCGGAGCGACCAATACCACCCATGGGCAAAGGAGGAGTTTCAACAACTCACCCGGCCCCTGCTGACTTGCGAGGCGGTGATTGCGGAATCACTGTTCCTATTGCGGCGGGGAGGTATCGACCCGGATGGACTTCTCAACCTGATCATTCGCGGGGTCGTCGTGACGGAGTTTTCCCTCGCATCCGAAATCAGCGCGATCCAACAACTGATGAAAGCCTACCGCAACGTGCCGATGTCGCTGGCGGATGCTTGTCTGGTGAAAATGGCGGAGATTCATGAACGCTCTAAAGTCATGACCTTGGATTCGGATTTCGTCGTTTACCGGAAATCCCGGCGCAAAGTTATCCCCCTGCGCTGTCCGGAGCGATGAAAGGTGCCCCAAAATAAACCACCCGCTCTTACGCGGTTGGAGGCAGATCTCCGGTCAGTCAACATCCCGGAGATCTCTCCGATTCGGCTGAGGCGCGGTGATCCAATGCTCTTCAGGTAGGCCGCGTATTCCGGAAATCCCTGCTCTAGCAACTCCCACTGCATGACCATGGTGTTGAGGTGGGATTGGCGCGCTCGGGCTTCGGGGTAATTCAGGTTCTTGATCATCGTCCCAGTTGTGGTGCCGGACAGAGGCAAGGAGATTGCCGACCGTTCATCGGCGAGAGCATCCGCATCGTTGCCGGACAAAACCTGCATCGTTGCGGCGTCTCGCAGCAACGTCATCTCAGACGGATTGCCACTGGGTAATCTCTAAACTCCTCGACAACGCTCATTTACCGCTTGGCTCGCCAGCTTGAACACCCTATCAAGTGTTTTATGAACGAGGTCCCAGAAATCCGCACTTCCGGGTCGCTTTTGACCCTAATCACCGACCGGTCGGTTAACACCCCTCAAACCCGACCAGTCGATCAATAATACTGTTCTGTCTAAATAATAGCGAGGTATGCCAGAAATAATCGGTGAGTTTTCAGCAGTTTCGTCATCAGTCCCGCCGCTTGATGCCCACATCGGGCATCTAAGGCATTTGACGAACAATAGAATTGCAAAAGAGATTCTCCGGAATCGACATGGGTTGAGTGCAGCGGACGCTACGGCGACCTCCAAGCTTTGGGCATCCCACATCGGACAGGCACTGAATTTCCATTTTGAAAGTCGATCAGCACCCGAGACAATAAGGCCAGTATTGCAATACTATTGTTTTTTGAATCTAGGTGTCGCTGCGATTCTTGCGTTCAGACCACCCAACTACAATCAATACCGTCGTCATGGGGTAGAAGACAAGACACACGCGCTATCGTCTCTGGATCTCTCATCGGTAGTCCTTCAAGTGAAGCGTGGTGCTGTGCCGCTATTTCATTCAATTCTATCAGACGTTCCGCTCGATGGTAAGCGCTTTCGACTCGGGCAGCTGGCAGCGGGATTTCATATGTTCAGTCACGAGCTACAGGCGAGGTTCAGCAAGATTCCGCAACACTATTTTGTGAAGGATGAAGTTCGCGAGGATGGAGGTTCATGGTATTCAGTCTTCTCATTTAGCCAGCCGGAAGACACTACTCTAAAGAAGGTTTCCCCATCGCGGATTGAAGCGGCGATGCCATTGCTTCTATCCAACTACAATTGCTGTGTGACAGATGAAGCAACCGAGTACATATCCAGCGCTTCGTGGTCAACCGAGTCTGCCGCGAGACGCGTTCATCAAGCTAATGGAATCAAATTGGTAAACTACGGAGGTCATAGCGTTCACAGCAACTTTATGGGCTCCGCATACACTTCATACGCATGGCGTGGTGTTTCTCGAATTGCGCTTATGCCTACACTTTCCTGTACACTGCTTCTGTCATTCTCACTTGCCAGCGTCGTGCGTTACCGGCCAATGCTTTTAGATTCAGCGATGAGATCTCCAGTTTCCCTTCTGATTGCTACATTTGTGGCGGAAGTCGATTCCGTCTTCATCCCAGCGCTAAGGAACCTGCTTTACCGAGAGGAGCTTGCTGTGAGTCCTCCAAATTATATCTAACGTGAAAGGGGTCAGGTAACGCATTTCAACATTTTGACTAGTTTTTTAGCTTGGACTTTTGTTTTGCGTCCTTGCTGGCGGCCACCACTGAGATGGGTGGTTTTTAATGATAGAAACTCACTTCCTGGGCGTGGTATCCCGCCCCGCCGCGACCCATGCTTTCGGATCATCCGGCCAAGGGTGTCTTGGGTATCTACCGGCGACTTCCTTTTTCATCTGCGCGTAGCCGGATGCCCAGAAGCCTTTGAGATCCTTAGTCATCTGCCAGGGTTTCTGACCGGGTGTCAGAATATGGACGAGCAGGGGGACGCGGCCACCGGCGATCGTCGGGGTTTCCCAAATTCCGAAGAGATGCGAGACCCGCAGCGAAATGAAGGGGTCCTTGCCAATCTCATAGGTGATCTTGGAAGAGTGTCCGTTAGGAAAGTTGATGCGCTCGGGGCAATAGGAATCGAGGGCAGCGCGTTGACCGGCGCTGAGCCACTCGCGGAGCACGCGCCAGACGTTGGCTTCCTTGATTTCCTTGTAACTCACGGCTCCATGGCAGATCTGCGCGATGGCGTCCTCCCGGTCCGCATCCGCCCAGTCGGGCATCCCAAGCTCGGGCATCCAGCGGCCTAACATCGATAGCCTTGCCGTCCACTGGGTTACGGAATCATCCCAATTTTTCAAAATCAGTTCCCCTGCGAGCACGCGGCTGGCGAGCAGTCCCGCAGCCTGATCGAGGTTCACTCCGTGATCGCTTTCCTTCGCCTCCAAGACGAGATCGCGGAATCGTGTTTCCTTGCGGGAAACCACGCGGCGGCGGGTTTCATCCCACGCTGCGCCATCGGTGATTGCTAGATCGTCAGGAAAAAGCGCGGACAACCATGCCGGATCGATCGCGGTGGCCCGGCGCAGGTGCACAATGATTTCGCGGGCCTCTACTTCGGTGATCTCCGCCGCGACAAAAGCCGGGGCATTCCTCACGCAGGACTCTTCATCCAACTTACCCTTACGGTTTCCCACGAGCTTGCAGGCGAGCGTGCCCTGACTGAAACGGATTGCCAGTTGATCGCTGAAGGATGCCAGCATTGCCTTGCCTATCGCCTCGCGGCGGGTCTTGAAATCCACAGGCTGCCATTCCCAGCCGAAGCGTTTTGCCAAGGAACAAAGACGGTCAAACCCTTGCGCCGTTTCCCGGGCACCGCGAGCCATGATTCCTAACTGATCACAGCGACGCATATCAAATCCCATCGCTTCCGCCGACTCGAACGCACGCCATTCTCCGGCGAAGTCCGTGTCGTCATCCGGGAAGATAAAATCCTTGCGCCCCACACCGCCGCGTTTGTTGGTGAATATCCCATCGCCTTGGACGGTGGCGGCGATGAAAGCGGTCTCGGCCACGCAGCCATGCTCGTGGCCGGCAAGCATCAATCTGGAAAAACGCGGTTCCAGCGGCAGTGAGGCCATCTTCGCACCTTCTTCGGTGAGATTTCCCGATAGATCGAGTGCCCCAAGGTCATGCAACAGCCGCTCGGCGCGGGTGAGAGATTCCTCGGTCGGTGCGTTGAACCATCGGAAATTCCTGATCTCGGAAACTCCAGCAGCTTTTAACAGGAGAACGGCTTCCGCTAGATCGACTCGGTGAACTTCGGGCGCCTCGAATTCCGCACGCCGTCCATGGTCGGCTTCGCTCCACAAGCGGAACGCCCGGCCGGGAGCCGTTCGCCCGGCGCGGCCCGTTCGTTGTTCTGCGGCGGCGCGGGAGATTTTTTTAATGAGCAGCGTATTGATTCCCCGGCGTGGCTCGAAGGACGCCGTCCGTGCCAGCCCGGAATCGATTACCGTGCGCACGCCATCGATGGTGAGCGACGTTTCCGCAACGTTGGTGGCGACGATGATTTTCGGGCGCGCTCCGGGACTGATCGCCGCTTCCTGAGCGGCGGGTGGCAGGGCGCTGTAGAGTGGGAAAACATCCCAGTCGCGCGCAATCGATCCACCTTCCAAAAGTTCGATGGTTTTCCGGATCTCATGGGTGCCTGGGAGAAACATTAGAATGTTTCCGGCGTCGGGCATGGCCATCGCTTCGCGGCAGACGGTCACCATTTTTTCCCAGATCGGAGTTTCGCGGGGAGGCCCACCGCGGCGATCATTCACAGGTGGACGATCCGCCCGATAGTGAACTTGCACCGGATGGGTGCGACCACCCGCCTCCAGCGAAACCGCAGGTGCGAGATAGTCCGCCAGCCCCGCCGTTTCCAAAGTCGCCGACATCACGACCACCCGAAGATCCGGACGAGGGCCTTCCTGGAGATTAAGGCAGCGAGCGAGCGCGATATCCACTGCCAGCCGACGTTCGTGGAATTCATCGAACACCACTGCGCCGACGCCACACAGGTCAGGATCGTCCTGAATCCAGCGCTGAAAGACACCGTCCGTCAGGTAAATGATCCGGCTATCCGCGCGGTATTTCGTGTCGAAGCGCACCGCATAGCCCACCTCGTAACCGAGAGTTGCTTTGCGTTGTTTCGCCACCCACCCGGCGAGTAATCGTGCCGCCATCCGTCGTGGCTCGATCACCAAGATTCTTCCTGAAATCCCCGCATCCGCGAGTATTCCGGGCACCGAAGTGGATTTCCCCGAACCTGTGGGAGCCTTAAGGAGCACTCGGGACTGCATGCCTTTAGCCACAGCGGCATGAAGTTCATCGGCGATTTCAAAAACAGGCAAGTGCACGCGGAAGGATCTGCACTGAAATTCAAGGAGTGGCGATCTCCGAATCGTATCTCAAAAGAAGCCAGCCGTGAAAAACGGTCGACCTGACGAGTTGATCAAGCCAGCCAGGCGGCAATGTCACCGCTCAGTAAGCACCTGCCGCATTCACGACAATTGCGTGTTCCTTCCGTTGAAAATCGGTAGGTTTCAGCCCATAGAAAGTTTGAAAGTCACGCGAAAACATTTTGGCAGTCGTAAAGCCGAGGTCGATAGCGACCTCCTTGATGGGGGATCCTTCGCGAAGAAGGCATCGTGCGGCGACCATGCGTTCCTGCCGCAGCCAATCCTTCGGGCTGATGCCCAGACCGTCTTCAAAAACCCGGCGCAAATGGCGCTCGGATACCCCGATCCGATCACAAAGACTGGCCATCCGGTATTCACCCTCGCGGGCAATCTGGCTTAATGAAAGCGGAAGAGGATCGCGGGCCAACAGCACGAGGAATCTTCCGTCTTTTTGAATAATTTCTACATCGCGGCGTTTCACTGCTTTATATGGGGGTTCGGGGGCTGGCAAATGAAAGATCAATCCATCTAAATTGTCAATTATTTAGAATATTCTGTGAGCGAAAATGTTTTTTCAAAAAATATGTAATGACTTGAACCCAAGTCCCTCAAAATCTCAGGGCTGCGCAATTTTGACCACGGCGGTGCATTTGGGAGCGGAAACGGCGACTCGATAGCCGTCGAAAACCGGATTTTCGAGCACCCGGATGAGCTGGTTTTCGATTCCTGCGAATGGTTGGGCGGATAGCCCTACTGCGTCAAATGCGCCGAAAACGATCTGAATTTCCTCCGGCGGATGCGATAATCCGGTGCCCAATGCTTTTAAAAGCGCTTCTTTGGCAGTCCAAATGCTCAGGAGTTGGAAGGCCCTGGCATCTCGGTCGGCTGGAAGGGAGCGAATTTCCTGAGGATGACAAAACGAATTTTCGCATTCCAAAAGGTCTGAAGCTCGGGAAAGAGACTCCAAATCAACACCCAATGGCCCGTCGATGCCGAGCGCAACGATAGCGAGGTCCGGACAGTGGGAGAGGTTGAAATGCAGCCCATCGAAAGGTGGGGCGAGCAGGGGTTTTCCGAATTCCGAAAAAACCAGCGGAACCTCGCCCGGAGCCAGCCCGATTTCCCGTCCCAGTATCCCACGCAACGCAGCCCGACAGGCGGCCCAGTGAGTAGCGTCTTTCGGAAAATGAAAACGTGAGGCGCGGGATTTTTCCTCATCCGTCAGACACGTTTCGGAGAAATCGGGAGGGATGCGTTGGGGTAAAACCAGATGAATGATGACCTGCCCCGGTGTCATGGTTCATCGACACTGATTCGTGCCTCCGTTTCGTCAATCATCGATGCCAGCAAACGCAGCGTCGGGTGATCCAGAATCGCGGAAAGCGGCAGACTGACGTGGAAATCCTTATAAATTCTGGCGAAAAGTCGCAGCGCTAGTAACGAATGGCCGCCGCTGTGGAACCAGTCGTCGTCACGGTGCACCGGCGTCCGCTCCAGCAGTTCCGACCAGATTTCAGCGAGTTTCCGCTCCGTGGCGGTGGTTGCGAGCTCCGATTGCGGCGGACTTTCCGGATTGGCGAGCCGGGCGACTTCGACCTTGCCGTTGGAGTTGAGGGGGAACGAGTCCACCACGCCGATATCGGCCGGCAGCATGTAGGCGGGCAGCCGGGACGTTAGGAAAACCCGTAAGTCACTCAAATCCAAAATGATATTTCCGCGCGGAGTCACCCATGCGACCAATTTTCCCCTATCGGCACCACGGAGAGCAACCTTGGCTTGCGCAACCTGCGGATGATCGGCGAGGGCGGCTTCGATCTCTCCCAACTCGACGCGGAACCCGCGGATTTTCACCTGGCCATCGGAGCGACCGAGGCATTCCAAAGTGCCGTCCGGATGCCATTTCGCGAGATCGCCAGTGTTGTAGCGTGAAGAAACGAAGCTCATTTCCGTGAGATCCGGGCGTTTCCAATAGCCATCGGCCAGCCCTGCGCCGGAAATCCACAAACTTCCGGTCACTCCCGGTGCGGCGGGCGTGCCGTCGGCGGATAGGATATGAATGCCGGTATTGGCGATCGGCTCACCAATCCGGATGAACTTCGGCTCGTCTGGGACACGCCAAAGGGTCGACCAAACAGTGGTTTCCGTCGGTCCGTAGAGGTTCCAGAGCTGGCAGCCCATTTTTGCAAGCTGGGTGGCGAGCGGTAGATCGAGCGCTTCGCCGCCGCAGAGGATTTTCAGGTCGGGCGAACCCTCCCAGCCAGCGTCAATCAGCAACCGCCAAGTGGCTGGAGTGGCCTGCATGACGGTGGCGCGCGAGGATTTCAGTTTACCTAACAAAGATCGGCCATCGCGGGCAATTTCCGCGCCGACGATATCGCATGTGCCGCCGGTGACGAGAGGTAGGAAAATTTCCAGAGCGGAGATGTCAAAGGAAATGGTGGTGACGGCGAGCAGTTTGTCGCCCTCGGTGAATCCGGGAGCTTCCGCCATTGAGAGCAGGAAATTCGCCAGAGCCCCATGAGAAACGACCACGCCCTTCGGCCAACCGGTAGAGCCGGACGTGTAGATAACGTAAGCGGGATCTATCGGAGAGATTCTGTGTGCGACCGGACTGGAGGAGTTTTCCATCAACCGCTCTTCCAGCAGGATAGTCCGTGTTTCTGCGGGCAACCAGTCCACTAGCTGCGGGGAAACCAAAACGTGAAGCGGTGCCTGATCCTCGAGAATCAGCCTGAGCCGTTCGGGTGGATTCGCTTGATCCAACGGCACGTAGGCAGCGCCGGATTTCCAAATGGCCAGCAGGACAACCGGTAGCGTCAAGTCTCGCTCCGCTAGAATTGCCACCCGGTCACCTGGTTTCACTCCGAGGTCGCGCATATTGGCAGCTAAGTGGCTCGACTTCGCGTCGAGAACCCCGTAGTCGAGGGTTCCTCCAGAAGCTTCAAACGCGATCCGCTGCGGATGCAGGGCAACACGCCGCGAGATGAGCGCAGGTGTTGTTTTTTCGAGGAAAGCAGGGCGAAGTGGGCCTTGTGAGACTCTATCGATCAACTCGATGTCGGAGTGAGTAAGGCCAGTGATGGCGGTTAGTTCCTGTTCCGCATGATCGCAAACGGATTCGAGTATGGCGAGATAACGGTTCAGCAACGACGAGGCGGTTTCTCGCAGGAACAAGTCCGTCCGATATTCGATGGTGAGCTGCTGACGGTCGTGCAGCACGGTCAGCAGCATGCTGAGATCGAACTGCGCTGCGCCGCGGTGGGCGAAGTAGGGCTTGCAATGCAGCCCGCCGGACCAGTTCTCTAGGATCGGAAGTTCCTGGTGGTCGAACATGACCTGGGCAAGCGGGGCGTGGTCGCGCGAACGGTCGGGTTTGACAGCTTCGATGATCCGCTCGAACGGCGCGTCCTGATTGGCCTGCATCTCGAACGTCGCCTCCCGCACTCGGTCTAGCAGCGTGGCGAACGATTCCGCAGGATCGAGCGAAAGCCTGAATGGCAAGGTGTTAACGAGAGTCCCTATCAGATCTCCTGCCACGGCGTGGTTGCGGTTGGCGATGGGAATAGCAACCACGGGATCGTCGCCTGCGCCGTGCTTGCGAAGCAACAGCAGAAACGCGGCGAGATGGACCATGAATGGCGTACCGCGATGGGCCTTTGCCAGTGTTGCGACACGGCAACAAATATTCTTAGAAAGCGTCAACTCGATGGCCCCGCCGTCCGCCGAAGGCCGGGTGGGGCGGGGGAAATCAGTGACGATCTGGAGCACGCCAGAGTGACCGGCGAGTTTGTTTTTCCACCAATCGATCTGCGAATCCACCGCGCCGCTGTCCACCCACCGGCGGTGGCAGGCGGCGTAGTCCAGATAGCTTGGCTTTTCGGGGAAAATCGGTGGAGGCTTCCGTTCACGAATGGCCTTATAACAGGCGGATATTTCTCTCGCAAGAATCCGCAGTGACCAGCCGTCTGCAACGATGTGATGGGCGCAGACCGCGAGCACGTGCCGGTATTCGCCGCACTCTGTCAGAGCGATACGAATGGGCGATTCGTGCGCAAGATCGAAGGGTTTGCGCGCGAATTCTTTCAGAAAATTTTCGAGGGCTGACTCGTCTTCCAATTTGCGGATTTCCAGGGTTGGAATCCCGCACCGCTCGACTGTCACGCGAGGCTTGCCATTCTCCGTCGCATGGCGGCTGCGGAGAATGTCGTGGCGTGTGACGACTGCTGCGATCGCCTGGTTCAGCGCTGTTGCATCCAGCGCACCCGTCATTTCCAGCGCTCCGAAAACGTGATAGGCAGCGCTCTCCGGATCGAGCTGATGGAGGAACCACATCCGTTCTTGCGAATGAGTGAGAATGCTGGCTCCTAACCCGCAGTCAGGAATGATTTCATGCAGTGCGGGCTTTCTAATAGTCCGGTGGCCGAGCGAGTCCGCGATCTCACGAAAGGACCCTGCTGCGAAGAGTTCGCCAATGGAGAGGGCCACATGCGATCGCGCTTCTATCAGAGCAGACAGGCGGGTGACCTCAATCGAACTCATGCCGAATCCGACACAGTCATCCTCCGCTCCTGCACCGGGTCGCCCGGCGACTTCGGTGACCGTATTCAGAACCAATGCCAGCGCGTCTCCTTCTGTAGGTCCGGCACATGATTGCTCATCCGAGAAATCAAACCGCATCGTCCCGCTTTCAAACGCCTCGCGGCAGGCGGACCGGCGGATCTTGCCACTCGTCGTGCGGGACAGCAGGCCGCGGCGAACTATTATCACGCGGTGGACCGGCAGCTCCATCGCATCAGCGACAGCGAATCTGATCCGAGCGCAGGTGGATGCGCGTTGGTCAGAGGAAATGCCTTCCACTTCGATAGCGATGACCACTGATTCACCGATGCCTGAATCTGTCGCGAACACTGCCACAGCGGTGACTTCCGGGAGTTTCGAAAACACCACGGATTCGATATCTTCCGGAGCATGATTGACTCCGTCGATGATGATGAGGTCCTTGATTCTTCCGCTGACATACAAGTGGCCGTCCTCAAGATAACCTAGGTCACCTGTGCGGAGTTCTCCATCAGTTTCCGGGCCGAATGTCTCAAGCGTCGCCTCAGGGCTGTTCCAATAACCGGACGCCACGCTAGGGCCCTTGATTCGGATTTCTCCAGCCTCCCGCTCACCACACACACGGCCGTCTATCGGATCGACGATGCGCAGGCTGACACCCGGGAGCGGCACTCCGCAGGAAACCAATCTGCCTGCCTTTGGATGCTTCGAAAATCGGGGTGGCAGATTGGTGGGCGAAGCGGTGGCGATCAATGTCGTTTCCGCGAGCCCGTAGCCGGGCAGGACGGCCTCTGCGCGGAAGCCGTAGGGGGCGAAACGTTTTGCAAACCGCTCCAAGGTCTCCGGTCGGATGCGCTCCGCCCCACAGGGCGCTACTTTCCAACAGGACAGGTCAAGTCCCTCGAGATCTTCGTCACGGATGGAACGGATGCACATTTCAAACGCGAAATTTGGAGCTCCGCTCAGTTCTCCGCGATAACGGCTGATAGCTTGTAGCCAGCGGGCCGGGCGTTGGATAAAATGTTCCGGTGAAAAAAAGGTGAGCGGAATGCCTGCTTCGAAAGCATAGAGAATTTTCAGCACCAGCCCCATGTCGTGATAGGGAGGCAGCCAGCTGACTGCAGATTTCAAGTCCAGCTCACTGAATGGTTGTAGGGACTTGAAGTGCGCCCGCAGGTTGGCGTGGCTGATCTTCACTCCCTTCGGAGTGGCAGTGGACCCCGAGGTATATTGAATCAGGCAGGGACCAGGGGACGATTTCTGCGGAATCATATCGTTGGCCGCGGCGTTTCCGAAAACTTTCGTCAGTCCGGCAATCGCGGCCTGTTCGCCCGGAGCGATGACAAACCGCGCGCCGCTGTCCTGGGCGATGGCATTTAGCCGTGCGACATGGCGGCTGCCGCGGGGCGGATAACAGGGCACCGCGATAGCTTCGGCATACCAACAGGCGAAGAGTCCAGTGATGAATCCGCTGCCGGGCGGGTAGGTGAGCAACACCGGTTGTCCGCCGGCTCCGTGACGAATTAGTTCGGATGCCAGCGCACGTGCTTCGAACGCGAGTTCGCCATAATGGAGTAGTTCCTCGGACTGCTCCCCATCAGATAGAAATCGATAGGCAAGCTCGGTTGGCCGGATTGCTGCCCTCTCGTCGAGCAGGACATGCAATGGACTCGGCTCTGCTGTTACAGTCGGGTGCTCATAGGAGGCAGATGACATAATCACGCTTATGCGTTCAACTTTCCGGATGCCGTGTCGCCTTCAGCGCGTCCGTCAGCACCTTCGCAAGATTGTCCACGTTTTCTGAAGCGAATAGCGCGAGATGTTCGCCCTCGACGGGAACGACTTCCAGTCCGGCAGCCGCTGAGCTCCATCCGTAGTCTTCCAAGCGCACGTATTTGTCACTGACATGGGTCGATTTGAAAAGCGTGATCTGTCCCGCGAACGGACGTGGCTTGTATGCCTGCATGGCGCGCCAGTTTTCCTCCCGGACTTGGACCCTGCGCATGTCGCTATAGGCCTCGGCCGGGCCGGTGGTTTTCGCCGCGTGTAACTCTGCCTTGATCCGGCGGTTCGTCTTCACGCCTTCGCAGATTCGCTCGCGGACCAATCCCAGTCTCGCGCCGAATGGGACGTGGTTGTTCCTCCGCCAGAAAACACCGAGGCGTTCCGATAGACTGTAGTTGCGGATCGGTGCGGTCGGGTTGTCCGTGTCGAACATACCGAGAAACTCGACTTTGTGTCCCTGCTCGATGAGCTGGCAGGCGATTTCGTGAGCCACCACACCGCCGAACGAATAACCGGCCAAGCGGAACGGGCCTATCTGTTGGAGGCTCAGGATATCGCGCAGGTAGCTGGTGGCGGTTTCCTCGATGCTGGTCTCCACAATGACTCCGCTGTTGTTCAGTTCGAGGGACTCGATTGCGTGAAACGGAATCTCTGATGGCATGAGGGTTGCCAATCCTCGATAGAAAATCACGCCGCCGTCGCCGCCATGGATGCAGAACAGAGGCTTTTCTCCATCGCCTTCCGTCAGGGTGATGATGTTGCTTTTCGCGGGTGGGTTGCTTTTCGGAAGAAATTTCGCGACCGGACGGGCGTTTTCCGCCACGGCGACAGGAACCAACGTTTCATGCGGCGGACCGATTTGCGGCGCAAGCGAAGCGATCGTCGGATGTTTGAGCAGTGTGGCGAGTGGTAGCGATTTGCCAAACTCGCGATGGATGCGTGAGAACATGCGAAGCGTCATTAGCGAGTGTCCCCCGAGCGCGAAAAAGTCGTCATCGCGGCCGATGTCCGGCAGGTTCAGCAGATCCTGCCAGATCGCGGTGAGGCGTGCTTCAGTGGAGCTTGTCAGATCGGCATTTGGAGCGGATGTCTTGACCAAATTGAGCTCCGGTTTGATTTCGCGGGGCGCCGCCTGCTGGCCCTTGCGCCCGATGAATTCGATGCTTCCATCTGTGGCCCGGCGGCAGAGGTCGCCCGTACGAAGCAATCTGCCGAAATCCGGATGCTCAATGAAATTTCCAGCAAATGCTTCGGAGGTCTTCAGATAGCCGATGGCGAGTCCGTCGCCGCCGGTGCAGAGTTCGCCCGGGATTCCAACAGGAACCGGTCGCAGGAGATCATCCAGCAGATATACCCTTGTGTTTGGAACCGGTTTGCCGATCGGGATTGAAACTTTGTCGAGATCCTGATGGGTGACCTGATGGAACGTGGTCAGCGTCGAGTTTTCCGTAGGACCATAGCCGTTGAAAAGCTTCGTATCAGGCAGATCGGCGAGAGCCTTCCGAGCATGGGAGGGAGACATCACATCACCACCGACGATGAGAGTGTGGATTGCCTTCAATACATCAGGCTGTTCGTCGAGCATGAGTTGGAAGAGCCCCGAAGTGAGCCAGAGCGTGGTGACTTTGTGGTTGCGGATGGCTGTGGCGAGGTCGTCCAGTCCTGGTTTATCCTGCAGTAGGACCAGGCGCGCGCCATTGAGTAGAGCACCCCAGATTTCCAACAGAGATGCGTCCAGCGAAATAGGTGAGGTCTGGAGCAGCACGTCGTTGGGCGTGAATTTCACCATGCCATTGCAGCGAGCCAGGCGCGTCATTCCGCGGTGTGACAGCAGGACTCCTTTGGGTGGAGAAGTGGTACCGGAGGTGTATAGCAGATGTGCCGGACTTTCCGCATCGATCGCGATCTCGGGAAGATCGAATGCCGTGCCGACGCTGCCGACGGGTTCAATCGTTCGGATGGTTCCGTTCCATGATTTCGGAATCAATACTTCGTCATCTGAGACAATGAGGACGATACTCGCGCCACTTTCTTTAAGGCGGCTGGCCAGAAGGTCAGTCGGTGACGATGGATCGAGGGCCGAGCAGCAGCCTCCAGCGAGGATGATTCCCACGATTCCGGCGATCAGTTCCGGGCCGGGTCGCGCTGCGATGGCGACGATGTCTCCGGGTTTCACCCCTGCATTGCAAAGGTTGCCCGCAATCCGCGTGGCATCCGCATGGACTTGCTGATAGGTAAAGATTCTATCACCTGAAACTAAAGCCGTGTGTTCCGGATGGCGGTTCGCGGTTTCGAGGAAAAGCTGTCCGATTGTGGCATCGCGCGGATATGGTTCCTCGGTTTCTGCCCAGTCGTGGAGAAGCTGCGATTTCTCGGGAGCGGTTAAGATTTCAAAATCCTCGATGTGCTTGTCCGGGTGGGCGGCGATGTCCTCCATCAGCGTTTTGAGATGCCCCAACATCCGGTTCGCGGACTCGCGGGTGAATAGCTCGGTGCTGAAATCCAGTGACGCACGCCAGCCCTCATCACGTTCGACGAGGAACAAGTGCAGGTCGAAGATCGCACCGGGCGAACGCGAAGGAATAGTGGTTAGCGCGACTCCGCCGAAATGCTCAGTCGTGGTGAATGAACGGTGGTGGTTGAAATTGACCTGAAACAACGGGTTGCGGCTCGGGTCACGTGCCGGGCGTAGTTCGTGGACGAGGTGCTCGAAAGGCAGTTCCTGGTTTTCCAAAGACTCCAGCGACATCTCGCGGATCTGCGAGAGATAGTCGAAAAATGTCGGATTGCCCGACAGATTGCTGCGGAGAATCAGGGTGTTGATGAAAACGCCGATCAATGGCTCCAGATCGCCACCGCTGCGGCCCGCCACAGGAGCACCCACCGCCACGTCGAGGTCGCCGGAATAGCGGCGGAGCAGCATCATGAACGCCGCAAGGTGGACGTGGAACAAGGTGCCTCCCTTGCTGGCGGCGATGGTTTGCAGTTTTTCGCTGAGTTCGTTAGGCAACAGAATGGAAGTGATGTCTCCCTTCCAGGATTTCAGAGCGGGGCGGGGGAATTCGGTTGGCAGGGCGACCTCCTTCATGCCGTTGAGCTGTTTTTTCCAATATTCCAACTGGCCTTTCACTTTGGGGCCTGCGAGAAACTCCTTCTGCCAAACGCTGTAATCGCCGTATTGGATGGCCAGTGGATCGACCTTCGGAGCGCGGTTTTCGAAGAATGCCTGATAGAACTCGGAGAGCTCGGCGGTGAAGATCGTCATCGACATGCCGTCGAACAACGCGTGGTGCACCGTGAAGTGAAAAATGTGGTGCTCAGGTCCGAGTCGCAGGATCTCCGCACGTAGAAGCGGTGCTTTTGATAGATCGAACGGGCGGTGGGCCTCGATGCTGCCGAGTCGATCGGCCTCCTCGTTGAGGCGGTCAGCGGGCAGGTGGCTGATGTCGAGTACCGGCATCCTCACGATGATCTCGGGACTCACGATTTGCAATAGCTCGCCGTCCTCCTCGCAGAAGCAGGTGCGCAGGCTCTCGTGGCGCTCCACCACCGCGTTCAGGGCACGTTCGAAAAGTGAGATATCGAGCGGTCCGGTTAGCAGGAAGCGCAGCGGGACGTTAAAAGCGGTGACCGTGCCTTGCAGGAGTTCCAGATACCAGAACATTTGCTGGGCGACTGAGGCAGGAAAGGCGAGCACGCCAGAACCGTTGTCAGCAACAGTGGGGGAGGGGGGATTTGCATCGAGAGGTGACATCGGATCAAAGATTGCGGCGATAGGCATCACGGTTCACTCGTTGGATTGCAGGGGCGGATGTATTCACTACATCGGCCGTGGTTTCGGCGGCAAGGGCTTTGATTTTGCGGAGGCGGAATACTTGTGCCGGAGTCAGGGGGATTCCGGCCCGCGAGGCGCGGGTGGTGATTTGGAAAATGAGGATGGAATCTCCTCCCAAAGCGAAGATGTCGTCTTCGGTGCCGATGCTCTCCTTGCCAAGCACTTGCTTCCAGATTTCCAAGAGCTTCGTCTCTGTCTCACTTTCAGGAGCCGAGGTGGCTACCGGCTTTCCAGTCGTCTTGGGAGCAGCGGGAGCAGGCAGCGCCTTGCGATCCACCTTGCCGTTCGGTGTCAACGGGAACGAATCGAGTTCTACAAAAGCGGCGGGAATCATATATTCGGGCAACCCGACTGCAAGATGTTCGCGAAGAGTCGTGCTTAGACCGCTGTCCGTGGTTTTGGCCAGACATGGAGTGTTGGCGAACGACGATGCTGGCTGGATTGGAATTCTTTCCGGCCATGCGGGTAGGAGCTTTTCGGAGATGGGAAGCAAAACCGCTTCCAGCAGGCCTTGCGTTCCATTGTTGATCCAGCGGACATGAGCACGGTAGCCGGTTTGTGAGGCAAGTGCATATAGATCCTCTGCTGAAATCGCATTCCAAGGAAGGGCTGGGAGGGGCGGTAGAGGGGCGTCGGATGTGGCGGAGTTAAGGGAGCGAACAAACTCCAGAGACATCACCAAACGGGCGTCAGGAATGTTGGTTAGATGTATTGCCGGGCTTCCTCCAGCGAGCATCGCCTCAAGTTGCTCGAGATTGAGATTTTTCCACTCGGTGGCAGGTGGCAGTGGGCGTGTCGCAGGTGAAGGCCCTTTGTGAAGAATGACATCATAGTGATAGCTCGTGGTTTCGTTGGTGATTTTTCCACGGCGTAAGAGCGTTTCAATATGCGAAATCGCCGGAGTGCGCTTGGTGAAAAATCCGAACCATTCAGGGTCTAGCGAGAGTTCTGTTTCCCTCGCGATTCGCTGCGCGGACATTTCCCGGAGCTGGCCGGCTGTGGTGCCAACAGGCGCGTGCTCGCGTAGAGCCATCGCATGGTGGAAAGTTAACAGAGCATTGCTTTGTAAGTCACCGAGAAAGATTCGTCCGCCGGGTTTCAGCAGCCGTGTGGCTCCTTCGAGCACCCGGCTGAGGTAGTTGGCATCCGGGAAGTATTGGGCTACGGAGTTGATAACAACCGTATCGAAATGTGCTTCGGGGATCGCGCTGAAATCATCGGCGGGACGTTGGAACAGTTTGACCTGTGACAGCGGCTGGTTGCTTGCAAGCGCATCGATGGCCACCTTGGAAATATCCGCTGCCCAGTAACACTCGGATTCGGCAGCGAGCCGCGAGAGAATCTGGCCAGTGCCACAACCGATTTCGAAGATCCGGCGGGCACCAAACCCACGTATGCGCTCAACGGTTGTATCGATCCACTCGGTAACTTGTGCATCGAGATTGTCCACTCCAGCCCACCCCGCGATTACCGAATCGAGTCGATCAAGTTTCCTGCCTCCGGTTTGGTCAATGGCTGACTTGTAGAGCAGGTCCCATTGATCCTGCCAGATCGCAGTGGCGTCCGCTTCTGTGGATTTGTGAGTCGTGAAATAGGCGGCCAACCGTCCGTCGTAGACGTGTGCGACGGCATTGGTGATTGCCGGATGCTCTAGCAGTCTCGACTCGATTTCACCGAGCTCGATGCGAAAGCCCCGGAGCTTGATCTGATGGTCGAGACGTCCGAGGAACTGGAGTTCTCCATTTTCAAAGAAGCGGGCGCGATCACCGGTTCGATAGAGGCGTGCTCCGGCTGCCGGGTCGAATAGATTAGGAATGAATTTTTCAGCAGTGAGTTCCGGCCGATTCAGATAGCAGCGGGAAATGCCCGCGCCACCGAGTAGTAATTCACCCGCGACACCGGGTGGTAGGAGCTTGCCATCCTCGTTTACGATGTAGGCCTTGGTATTGGAGATTGGCACGCCGATCGTGGCGCGACCTCCTGGTTTGCGCAAAGCAACCGTGGAATAGGTGGTATCTTCGGAAGGGCCGTAGAGATCATAGACCTTGATCGCAGGATGCGCTTCGTAGAGCCGATCCGAGAGGTGGGTGGTGAGGGCCTCACCCGCGAGGTTGATGGTTTTCACGGATGCTGGGATGAGGTTCGCCTCCAGGAGTTCGGTGATGGCAGATGGAACCGTATTGATCAGGGTGATCTTCCCGCAGTGCGGATGATCGATGAGGTCAAGCGCGTTCTCTGCCAGAATCAAGGTTCCTCCACTGCCCAAGGTGACGAACATTTCAAAGATCGAAAGGTCGAAACAAATCGATGTGGAAAACAATACCCCGGCGAGTTCATTCTTTTGATAGACCGACTGTGCCCAACCGATGAGGGCGATGGCGTTGCGGTGCTCAATGGCCACTCCTTTTGGCTGTCCTGTAGAGCCTGATGTGTAGATCACGTAAGCCAGATCCTGGGGAACCGTTTGGGATGGGCATCGATCGGCTGAGGTGGCAAGGACATCATCAATCAACAAGCGGCGGGTTTCGTCCTCGGGTGGCAGCGAATCGAGCAACGAGCGCTCGGTAAGAAGCACCGGTGCGGACGCATCTTTCAAAATATAAGCAATCCGATCTTTCGGATACTTGGGATCGATCGGCACGTAAGCACCACCGGCCTTGAGGACGGCAAGAATGGCAATGATCATTTCCACACCGCGCGAGGCACAAACACCGACGAGCGTCTCCCTGCCGACGCCATTCCGCTGGAGTTCAGCTGACAAAGCGTTCGCGTGACGGTCAAGCTCCCGATAGGTATAACTCCGGTCTCGCACAAACAAAGCGACTGCTTGGGGATTTCTGTCGGCGTGATCTTCGAAAAAGCGTTGAATGGACGGTTCCGCAGGTAGCGGGCGTTCCGTCGCGTTCCAAGCGTTGAGGACGTTGCGGTCATCAAGGGTCAGGGTATCAATCTCACCCAGGGCGATGTCGCCGTTGGATATGACCGATTCGATCAATTCTTCGAAGGTTTGGAGCCAGCCGAGAATGGTCGTCCTATCGTGGAGATCCGTGTTGTATTCACACTCTACGACGAGGCGTTCTTCCGTCTGCACCAGATTGAAGAAGAGCTCGAAATTGACGAATTGTTTTGGGTTTGTTTCGACGTCGAACTTCATATGATCGAATTGGATTCGATCGGTTCCGTTCTTATCAATGTTGAAGATTACCGAAACCAAGGGCACGCGGCTAGTGTCGCGTTGAATTTCAATTTTCCGAATCAGGCTACCAAAAGTGTAGCTCTGATGATCGTATGCTTCGAGGACCTGTTCTTTCACATCCGCCGCAAACGTCCGGAACGAACGGCCGGCAGTTGGTGAGAGACGCAATGGGAGGAAATTGAGGCAGTGACCGATCAACTCGTCGCGTCCCACGCGGGTTTGTCCGGCAGCTGGAACTCCGATCACGATATCCTCTTGGCCGGTGAGCCTGTGCAGGAGCGCGGCGAACGAAGAAAGCAGAGTGGCGAACAGAGTGCCGCCGAGATTGGGCGAGGCCTTTTTCAAACGATCATAGCGGCTTGCTTCAATCGTAATTTTCTCCATGGCACCCTGATAGGTTTTCATGGTAGGCCTTGGGCGATCAGTCGGAAGCTCAAGGACCGGTGTGCCATTGGCATATTTGGAAACCCAGAAACTTTCCGCTGCGGTGAATTCACCATTGTTTCTGCTGGATTCTTCGATGCGTGCGTATTCGGCAAATGGCATTGCAGGAGAAAGGCGCGGGAGTTTTCCGGATTTCCTTGCGTTGTATGCGGTAGCGAGTTCTGCCAGGATCATGCCGAAGGACCAGCCGTCGCAAACGATGTGATGGGCCGTGAAGATCAGCTCGTGGCGACTACCGGACAAGTGAACGAGGTGCAGGCGGATGACTGGACCGCTCGTGATATCGAAAGGTATGGAACTCTCGGCGTTCTTGATCAGTGATAACGGTAACAGCGCGGACGGAGAAGTGCTGGTGATGCTGGAAAAATCATGTTCCATCAGTTCGATGGAACGCGAGGAAGGATGGAAATACTGGGTATTACCGTCTTCCGAAAAAGTGCTGCGTAGTGAGTGATGACGAACTACGATGTCATTCAAAGCGGTGCGCAAGGCCTGCGTGTCCAGTTCTCCCTCGAAGGTCACGATGTTCGATTCATTGAACGAACAATTCGCGTCATCGCCCATTTGCATGCCGTGGAAAATCTCGCGCTGGGCCTCCGTCGTCGGCGCGCTTTCGAACCTTGGAAAGGCCGATGGAATGCTGGCATCCACGTTGGATGAAGCTGGTAGAAGACCAGCCGCTTGCATTTCCGTAACAGACTCGGTGAATCCTCTGACCACCCGGTCCAGATCCTCATCAGTATGGGCGGTTGTGAAATAAAGCGGTCTGCCCTCCCAAACGTGGATCCCTTTTTCACGCAGGAAATACCAGAGCAGGCTGGCGTATTTGAGGTCCAGCGCGTGTTCGACCACCGCATAGGCGCTGAAGTGTGGCAAGCGGATCGGTAGCGCGATCGCTTCGAAATAATTGTTCAAGGTCCGGCAGAGCCGCCCGACGCGTTCCTCCATTTCGATCTGCATGCGTGGGCCTTCACCCATGAGATGTTCGACCACACGCCATGCTGCAGCCAGTGCAAGCGGGTGTCTCACGAAAGTTCCAGCGAAGAATGTCACTCCCACTTCCGGGAAACTGTCGTCACCATAGTTCCATGCACCGCCGTCGAGAGCGTCCATGTATTCCTTCTTGCCGGCAAGCACGCCGATCGGCATGCCCCCGCCGATGACCTTGCCGTAGGTGGCCATGTCTGCTTCAACACCGAAGTATGCTTGGGCTCCACCGGGCGCACAACGGAAGCCAGTGACGACTTCATCGAAAATAAGTGCTGTGCCCGACGCCTTGGTGATCGCTCGGACCGCCTGCATGAACTCGCGCGGCTGAATACCGGGTGCGCGGCTTTGCACCGGCTCTATCATCACTGCGGCAAGCTCGTGGGCATGGGCCCTGAGAATCTCTAGCGAAGCTGGATCCGCGTAGTCCAGAACCAGCATGTTTTCGACTAACGATTGTGGGATGCCGGGAGCGATCGGTTGCGCCTTATAGACCCCATCCACCCAAGCACCGCGGACAAGGACTTCCTCGAACATGCCGTGATAGTCACCCGTGAAATAGGCGATGCGATTGCGCCCCGTGATGGTGCGGGCAAGACGCATGGCGGCCATCACCGCTTCAGAGCCTGTGTTGCAGAATGTTGCACGCTCCATGTGGGTGAGTTCGCAAATCGCTTTGGCGAGTTTCCCGGCGATGGGCGACTGCGGCCCGATTTCGATTCCGCTTCGAAGTTGTTTCTCCACGGCATCGATCAGCCAGTCCGGAGAGTGGCCGAAGAAGTAGGTTCCGAAACCCATGGTGATATCGACATATTCGTTCCCATCAATGTCCCATATTTTCGCGTCCTTGCTGCGGGCGGAAACAATGGGATAGACCATCTCCTTCCACAATGATTTGAAACCCGAAACAGCACGGGGATCGGCGAAGTGCGGGCGATGCTCGGCGGTGTAGGCTTTCGAAGATTTCGTCTTCGAAACGTAGCGGGTAATCAGTTGATCAAGCGACTTCTGCTGGTGATCGGTGAGGCCACCCTTTTCGCCGATATCGATGGGTTTATAGGGCCCGAAACGGCTGTTGGAAGTCGTGGCACGCGTGTGATTTTGGGGCCATTTGACCGGGCTCACGCCATTCTCCGTGGAAAGCACCGACGGCATGAGTGGGTGATTGGTCGTCACCGATTGCTCTAACATGGTGCCGGTAGCAACGGCGGTCGATTCGGGCACAACTTCGATCGAAGCGGTGGCAGGCATCTCATGGTCCAAGTATTTTGCCAGCGATGCCACCGACGAAAGATCACCCAGCATTTGCCGGAAGGTGACCTTGACGCCGAAGCGTGAATGCACCGCCTGGCTGGCCTGGGTAAGGAAAAGCGAGTCAAATCCAAGCTCCATGAAACTCGCGTTGTCGTCGCTAACGATTACTCCTGATAGGTCAAGAACCAGTGCTCGGAGTCTAGTGGGTATGTCTCCATGACGGTCGGTGCTTGCAGGGGCTGGAATGGAAGTTGAGGGAGTGACGGGTGTTGAAGCCGGCTTGAACGATGTCGGTTGTACCAATTCGTCAGCTACGATGCCAGAGTTGTCGATCCAATAACTCTTGCGTTCGAAGGGATAGGTTGGCAGGTGGAGGCGGCTTCGAATCTGGCTGCGAAAAAACGCCGACCAATCGGGTGTCAGCCCGTTTTCCCATAAGTCGCCAAGGGCGCAGAGAAGGTCCGTCAGATCTCTGGTGGATGAGGGTAACGTGGAGATAACAGGTGTGTTTCCGCGATCCGGATGCTGTATGGCGAAGGGAGATAGCGCACGGCCGGGACCGACTTCGAGCATCACCATGTTCTCTTTGTCCACAAAAGCTGTGGCAAGTGCATCTTTGAAACGAACCGTCTGGCGGAGTTGGCGTGCCCAGTAGCCGGGGTCTGCGAGGGTAGTGGCATCGATCCTCATCCCACTGCAGGTGGAAATCCATGGAATGTTCGGCGGATTAGCAGGAACCATTGACGCATCTTCCGTGAATGAGGCGACCATCGGTTCCATCATCGCTGAGTGGAACGCATGTGAGGTTGTAAGTCTGCGGTATTCGATTTCCGCAGCTTTGAGTTCATTTTGATAGGCTTCAATCGCCGCGTGGGAGCCGGAAACCGTACAAAGTTGCAGGCTGTTGACCGCTGCGAGATCGATGCCTGCAGGAAGGTTCAGAGTCTCAGCCCCGGCGCGGACTGCGAGCATGGCTCCGCTTGGGAGATCCTGCATGAGTCGTGCGCGGGTGGCGAGGAGTTGAAGTGCATTTTCCAACTTGAATGTTCCTGCCAATACAGCGGCCACGTATTCACCCACACTGTGGCCGATTAAAAGCGATGGCTCGATGCCCCATGAGATCCAGAGTTTTGCCAGCGCGTATTCCACAACAAAAATACACGGCTGCGTGAGCGCTGTGCGATTGATATCCCGCTCTGCCGCTTCGCGCTCGTGCTCGGACGGATAGAGAGTTGATCTGACGTCGTGCGCGAGGAGCGGACGCAGGAGAGTCGCGCACTCGTCAACAGCGTCGCGGAATGTGGGCTCCGAATCGTAAATCTCGCGGCTCATGTCCGCATACTGTGACCCTTGACCAGGGAAAAGGAATGTCACCCGCGGAGCGGTTGCAGGAGCAGTGCCCGATTTGCCGGGGCCACGGAGTTTTTCAATTGCCTCTGCATGATCGCTTGCGACGATGCTTCTGCGGTGGAGAAAGCCGTGGCGACCCGTTGCCAAAGTATAGGAGACATCCGCTAGGTCGGGATTTTCCTTCTCGATATAGTCCGCCAGCCGCAGGGCCATCGCGTCGAGTGCGGTTTCTGTTTTCGCCGATAGAACGAGAAGATGCATTTTACGGCCGGGTGTCGTGGGGCCGTACTGTGGCGCTTCCTCCACCACGACGTGGGCATTCGTGCCGCCGACGCCGAAGGCGCTTACGCCTGCTAAACGGGGAGTTTCCCCGGCTTTCCAATCGAGATCCGAGCTAACGGGCGAGAAGGGGCTGGCGGAAAAGTCGATGCGTGGGTTGGGTGCGTTGAAATGGAGCAGTGCCGGGATTCTCTCGTGGCGGAATTGTTGAATCGTCTTGATCAAACCCGCGACGCCGGCCGCGCAATCGAGGTGGCCGATGTGGGTCTTGCCTGTGCCAATGGCACAGAATTCATTTTCTTCAGCACCGCCTTCGCGGAATGCTTTGGTGAGTGCGGCAATTTCAATGGGATCTCCTAACGGGGTGCCTGTGCCGTGGGCTTCGATATAGGAGATTTGCGAAGGCCGAACCCCGGCGGAGGCGTGGGCGAGGGTGATGACTTCCGCCTGCGCATTGAGGCCCGGAGCGGCAAAACCAATCTTCTCCGCCCCATCGTTGTTGACGGCCCAGCCCTTGATCACTGCGAGGATCGGGTCGCGATCCGCGATCGCCTCGCTGAGGCGTTTCAGCAGAACCACCCCGCAGCCGTGGCCAAAGACCGTGCCGGCGGCATCCGCATCAAAGGCGCGGCAGGTGCCGTCGGGCGAGACCATGCCCTCTTCCTGGAAGAGATAGTCCCGCTGTTGGGGAAAGCTGATGGAGACTCCGCCCGTAAGCGCCATATCGCACTGATAGGTGAGTAGTGCGGTGGCGGCCTGGCATATGGCGACGAGCGAAGTCGAGCAGGCCGACTGGATGGCCATGCTCGGGCCACGCAGGTTGAGTTTGTATGAAACGCGGACTGGCAGGAAATCCTTATCGTTGCCGAGCATGGTTTGATACTCGGAGACCTGATAGTTTTTCGCGAGTTGCCCGCCCTTCCCGAGGTTGTGGAGTAGATAGGTGTTCAGGCTCAGTCCGGCATATACGCCGATCATTCCGGGGAAGGTATGCGGATCATATCCGGCGTCTTCGAGTGCCTCCCACGAGCATTCGAGAAAAACACGGTGCTGCGGGTCCATCAGCTCGGCTTCTTTAGGATAGATGCCAAAAAATGAGGCGTCGAACATGTCAGGATTGTCAAACATGCTGCGCGCGCCCACGTATTTTCGTCCATCGGATTCGGTGCGGCTGGGGAAACGGGTGATGCCGTCTTTCCCGGCGACGAGATTCTGCCAGAACTCGTCGGGGTTCCGGGCTCCGGGGAAACGGCCTGCCATGCCGATTACGGCAACGGCTTC
This sequence comes from Luteolibacter sp., assembly GCA_039933825.1. Taxonomy (GTDB): domain Bacteria; phylum Verrucomicrobiota; class Verrucomicrobiia; order Verrucomicrobiales; family Akkermansiaceae; genus Luteolibacter. The sequence continues at coordinate 2,386 of JBDTNJ010000214.1, read as the reverse complement.
GGTTGAGTGAGTATCTTCGTTCATCGGGAAATAGGTCTGCGGAACCTTGAAATGCCGGCTTGCGCGAGGCGAGCGCGGTCTTGAGCGCCACTCGTAGCAGAATGAAGGCCCGTTGGGGAGATAAAACCTGCGATGGCACGCACACTGGGGAGTGCGAAAAGTTCGGTGATTGGAAATTTGCGGTCGAACATTTCCATCAGACGCACGTGGATGATCGCCACATGGATGGAGTTTCCTCCCAAGTCGAAGAAATTGGCGTTGGCGTCGGTAACCTGGCGAGCTAGCACCTCGGACCAAAGTTCGAGGATTTTGGATTCGATCGAATTGCCTGAAACCGCAAGGGACGGGATATAATCCTCACTTCGTGCAAGAGCGAGCCTGTCGATCTTGCCATTTGGGGTGAGTGGGAATTTCTCCACAAATCGAAACACTCCGGGAATCATGTAGGCGGGGAGCCGGCTGGACAGATGTTCGCGAAGTTCGGACGCCTCCGCAGTTCCCTGAATATGGGCGATCAGGTGGTTCTGACTGGCAGTCACGACCGCCTCGCGAACCTCTTCGTGTTGGTTTAGGGCGATTTCGAGTTCTCCAAGTTCAATGCGAAAGCCATTTACCTTCACCTGATGATCCGCGCGGCCACGGAATTCCAAAATATTGGACGGGTGCCGCTTTGCCAGATCTCCGGTGCGGTAAATTGAGTCAGTGAAAGCTTCTGCTGTCCGCTCAGGATCATGAAGGTAGCCGCCACCGATGCCGGCACCTGAAATACAAACTTCTCCGATCTCCCCCTTGTTTACCGGGGTTAGCGACTCGTCACGGATCGATATCCGAACATTCGGGATTTCTCGGCCGAGCGGGACAAATGGAAAATCATCAAGATTCCCCTTGTGGAGGCGGTAATAGGCGCAGATGTCCGAGCACTCGGTGGGACCATAGGTGTTGACGACCTCCGCTTTGCAATTCGGGTGTTCCAGCCAAGCGCGTAGCCGAGGAATGGAGATCGGCTCACCACCTAACACGGCATAGCGAAGCGAGGATAGCGCGCTGTATTGATCCGAGGCCGCAGCGTCGATCAATGGATAGAACGCACTCGGTGTGCAATTGATCAGGGTGACGCTGTGTTGACGAATCAGTGATGAAATGCGGGTAATGTCATAGGTTTGACAATCATCGAGGATCAGCGTGCCGCCGGTAGTCAGCGGGGCGAAAAAATTTTTCTGAGTGAGGTCAAAACTTGGCGAACTGATGATCAATGTCCGGTCACAGGGGCCTAGCGCCAGTTCGATAGAATACCAATGGAGCAGATTTTCAAACCCACGATGAAACACCGAAGCGGCTTTTGGCACACCAGTTGATCCCGATGTGAAAATCGCATACATAATATCATTTTCACCAATGCCGTGGGGTGTTACATCCGTGGGTGTGTGTGCGATCGCTTCCCCATCAATGCAAATGGTGCTGACATTGGAAAAGCGATTTGATAGATCCTCCTTGGTGACCACGAAGTCCAGTTTTGATGAATCAATCATTTGTGCGATCCGCGCTGCCGGGTAGCTAGGATCGAGTGGCACATACGCAGCACCCGATTTTAGAATTCCCAAGAGTGCTGCGGGAAGCTCCAGACAACGGTGCAGTCCCAATCCTACGAAACTTCCGGGGGCGATGCCGGATGCGCGCAGGTGATTGGAAATCCGACTTGAGAGCGCGCTGAGCTCGCGATAGGTGAGCGAATGCTTTCCACTGACCACGGCTGTCTGCTCAGGCACGAGGTGTGCCTGCCGCTCGAACTTGTCGGTCCATCGGTCTGATGATGTAGAATCCTCGGTAGTGAATTTGAAAGGAAATGAATCCATTGCAGGGGGGCTGTGGGGGGCGGTTGACTCAGGGTTTGATTGATGACTTGCAAAGAATGATAATAAGCAAATATGAATTATCTGGTTCGATAGCGGAAATATATTTCACAAGCTAACATTAATTGGTGACGTTGATATTACGCGATCACGTGGAGCTTGAACCCTTGATATAGGCCTTGGATTGATGCTATAACCGCACTGGGTTGCGTGCTGCTGCCTCCAGTAATGAATTTTCAGAAACCATATCCCCCCCGGATGGTTGTTTTGATAATGGCCTGTTTATCGGCTGGTATCCAAACTCCTTCAACCGCGCAGGAGATTTCCCCGGTCGTTGCCGACCGGGTGGATTCCAGCGTTGATTCAGGGATTGCAACGGTTCCCACGGCACCATTGGTTCCTCAGAATCAGCTGAAGCATGATGGGTGGGAACTCGGGACGCTCATTTCCGCAGCTTATGATAGCAATATTTTCCTGAGTTCGTCCAAGCCCACGTCCGACATGGTGTTTCGTATCGGCCCTGTGATCGCCTACTC